>NZ_JBSGJZ010000068.1:0-32680 GCF_053605825.1 Saccharopolyspora sp. NPDC003752
ACCATAGCCACTCACGACCGCGGGACGTCGGGTCGTGAGTGGCTATGGCCGCTATGACGACCATGGGCACTCACGACCCCTGCACACTCGGGACCCGGCCTGACGCCGCAGACCACGATGAAAAAGGCTTCAATGGAACTTGCGGATCATCGGCGTGTCACACCACGACACGCCGACGCCTGTGGACAACTACCGCAATTTCAATGGAAATCGAAGGTCCGATTTCCATTGAAATTGCGGTAGAACCCGGGAGGCGGAAGCCGGTGGCGGGCAGACCGGGGTGCTCGCGCGCGTACAGGGCCCAGATGGAGAACGCCCCCACCCCGGTCAGTTTGATCATCAGAATGCACGCCGTCAGGGTGCGCATCCCGGCGTGGCGCCACCGCTACGCCAGTCCTTCGGTGACCTAGGTGACCTAGGTGACCTCGGTGCGAGCGTGGTGCGCCGCCGGTGACTGCGAGGTGCCCGATGCGGGCGACGATCAGAGCTCCCAGCGCGAAAGTCAGCGCGTGGAAGCCGAGCGGCATAGCGCTTCCCACGGCGAACGTCAGCGCCCCTAGCGGCGGCCCCAGCAGCTGGTTGTTCAGCGAGAACGCAGCTACGCATCGCGTCTCCTCGCGGACGGCGCCAAGCCATGCCGCCGGCACTGTGAACGCCGCTACCGCGATCCTCCAGCGCTTGTCGCCGAAGCCGGGATCGCGTTCTACGCCGGTTTCGCGCGAAAACGCCACCACGCACCATGCGGCCACAAGCGGCTTCGCCGCTCCAAAGACACGGCCCGTACCGCACTTCCACCGCAACCCGAAGGGCTTACGTCCGCAGCCCTGGCGATCGGCACTGCGCCGGTCGGCGTTCCCGCTGACCGGCGCAGTGCCCGTCCCAGGTGTCATCCGGCCGGGGCTTGGCGCATGGCGGCATTGGGGTCCAGCGCGGGGCCTTCCGGTAGGCGGGCCACCAGGCCCGCGGGCAGCCGCACCGGGCGGGCCGAGGCGTAGCCGAGCATCCTCAGCACCTCCGGTGCCGCCACCGGGTAGCGGCGCCCCATGTCCGTGACCACGGTCAGCGTGCCCGCCGGGGCCTGCTCCGACGGCATCGCCTCGACCACCGCGGCCCATCCCGGCGGCACGTGCACCCGGTCGGCCAGCGGCGTCCCGTGCGCGCTCCGGCGCGTGGTCGCCGTCATCGGATCGGCCGGCGGCAGCACCGGATCGACCACCAGCAGAGGCACCGACCCGCCCTGGCCGAAGGTGGCGCACACCGTGGCTTCCCGGTCCCGCAGCCGAGCGACCGACGGGCGCGTGGCGGGCGCCGAACCCGCGACTGCCACGGCCGGGTCGAGCCGCCGTGCCGTGGCCGCCAGCGACGGCGCCAGCTGCACCGCCTTCGGCTCCCCACCGGGATAGGCGGCGAGCATCGTCTGCGCGTCCGCGAGCTGGATGTCGTGCTGCAGCTGGGTGATCGGGCGCAGCGCGTCCCGCTCCGCCAGGTAGTACTGCTGCCCGCCGCCCGAGGTCTGCACCACGAGCAGCATCCCGACCCGGATGTCGCTTCGCCCCGGCACCGCCGCGGACGGCTCACCGGCCTGCGCCAGCGCGAGCGGCTCGATCGGGGCGCCCTCGGGTAGCACGTCCAGCCAGGCCTGCCCGACCCGCGCCCACGGCTCGGACGTCAGCGCGAGACCGGTGCCGACGACCGCGTCGTAGGCGTTGATCTGGTGCCGCCGGCCGCGCCAGATCAGGTAGCGCTCCCCCGTCGGCGCGAGCTCGACCAGCAGCGCCTGGTCGCCCAGCCCGGCGCCACCGCCCGGTTCGGCACCGGCCAGCAGCACCGATTCCTCGATCCTGCTGCCCGCCACGTCGCTGGCCGGTGCCGAGCACAGCGACCAGGAGCCGGTCAGCAGCCGGTCCGGGCCCGGCAGCGCGTCGGGCGCGCCCGGGATGCCGATGCGGGGCCCGCGAGGCACGTCGGCGAGGGAATTCCGGGAAACCTGCTGCGTGGCGCGGTGATCGCCGAGGAGCAGCAGCGCGGACGCGTAGTTGGCGACCGGGTACAGCCGGTCGTTCAGGTAGACGTACCGGGTGCCGGTCTCCTTCTCCACGATCACCGCGGCGTCCTTGCGCCAGGCGTTGTTGCCGCCCGGCACGATCATCCCGTACACGCCGACGCAGGCCAGCGACACGATGGCCAGCGCGATGCTCGCGAGCACCGCGCCCGTCGGCCTGCGGAAAGGCGGCTGCTCCGGATCGGTTTCCCTGGTGACCAGGGCGGAAATCGCCCGCTGGACGAGGAACTGGTACGCCTGCAGCTGATCTCGCTTCGACGCCATGCGCTCAGCCCCCCAGTCCGCGGACGTAGCCGTAGAGTCCGAGCACGGCGCACGCCACCGGGACGATGGCGACCATCACCAGGATCTCGGAGTACTCGGCGAACCGGCCCAGGTAGGGGTTCGCGGCGCGAGTGCTGAGCAGGATGCCGGCCGCGATCACCGCGGCGGCCACGACCAGCAGCAACGGCCCAGCGAACACCAGCCCCGCCGCCGTCACGCCCGGGCCGACCACCAGGCAGCCAGCGCCGAACATCCCGGTGACCAGCAACGGCACCCGTTGCCGCAGGATCGGGTAAAGCCGTGCGCGCAGCAGGAATCCGACGGCGAGCACCGCGGCCATCACCACCGAGCTCGCATCGGCGCTGCCGGCCAACGCCACCAGGCAGCACATCGCCACGACCGACGCCCCGGTCAGCATTCCGGTGAGCAAGCCGTCAGCCCTGGCCACCGCGGCGTGGACGAGTTCGAGGGGCGGCGGCGGATCGTCGCGCACCAGATCCGCCGTCGATCGCGGCAGCACCGGCATCGGCACCCTGCCGAGCCGTAACGCCAGCGGAGCGAACACTGTGGACAGTGCCAGCAGCCCGCCGCCGACCACGGCCGCGATCTGGTAGCCCGCCAACCCGTCGATCGTGCCCAGCCAGCCGGCGAGCACTCCGAGCAGGCCGACGGTGACCGCACCCGCGAACAGCGCTTGGGCCGCGGTCACCCCGAGGTAGCCCACCAGGCCCGCCAGCAGCAGCGACGCACCGGCGAGCATCAGGTGGCCCGCCGACAGCTCGGTCACCGGATTCCGCCCGGCCAGCAGCAATCCCCCACCAGCGAAGGCGAACGGCAGCGCGACCCCCGCAAGTACCGCCCCGGCGTCGGCATCACCGGCCGCGCGGGCCAGCACCACGCCCGCCGCGAACAGCAGCACCGCCGTTCCCAATGCCCACAGTGCGGGCGATGTCCACGGCGGGCCTGCGCGCAACACCGCGATCAGGCCGAGCAGCACCGCCGCCGCACCGGCCGCCAGTCCCGCCAACCGGGTGTGCCGCGGCCCCCACGCCCGGCCGGTGTGGCCGGAGCCGGTGGCGATCGCGTCCACCAGGTCGTCGTACTCCAGCTCCGGCCAGCTGATCCGGCGCGGCGCCAGGTGCAGCACCTCCCCGTCCCGCACCCGGTGCGAGCCCAGCGTCCGGTCCAGGTCGAACGCCGTCCCGTCGACCCTGCGCAGCTGCCAGCCGCCGCCGGTGACGCCGTCGTCGGCCAGGCCTTCGCCCGCGCGCGCCAGCAGGCCGGGGAGGAGTTCGGCGACGGCCGCGTGCTCTGGCAACGCCATGTCGATTCGCCGCCGTGGAGCGGCGATGGTCACTCTGACCAGGCCGGTAGTCTGCATGGTCGAAAGCTTCGACCGCGGCGGGCGATCGCGGGTGGCGAAGGCAGGAACCTGCCGCGCTGCGCGACTTTCGCCGCAGACCGGCCGCACTCCTGGAGAATGGGCGCATGAGCATCGAGAGCAGCGGCGCGGTGGGCGACCTGAGGCTGCTCGCCGAAGGTCCGACCGCCAAGGTCTACGCGGGCCGGCTGGTCGATGACGGCCGCGCGGTCGCGATCAAGATGTTCGCCGAAGGTTTCGACGCCGACACCACGGCGTGGCTGGACCGCGAGCGCAAGGCGCTCGACGCACTGCGGGAGGTCCGGCCGATCCTGCCCGTCGACGCCGTGATCAAGCACCGCGACGGGCGCTCCGGCGTGCGGATGGAGCTGTGCCGGGGCTCGGTGGCCGGGTTGTTCGACTCCGGCGTCGCGCTGTCGCTGCGCGACGTGCTCGCCATCGGGTCGGCGATCGCCACCGCGCTCGCCGCGGCGCACCGGGCGGGCATCCTGCACGGCGGCGTGACGCCGCACAACGTGCTGTACCGCCGGTCCGGCGAGTTCGTCCTCGCCGACTTCGGATTGGCGCTGCGCCGCCGGTTTCCGCGCGACCCGATGCACGCGGTGGCCTGCACGGCCCCCGAAACGCTGCGCGAGGACACCATTTCCGCGGCATCCGACCTGTACGGGCTGGGCGCGATCCTGCACACCGCGCTGACGGGCGCGCCGCCGTTCCCGCACCGCACCGGGCAGCAGCCCGGCGAGCGGATCCTCCAGGTGCTGCGGGAACCGGTGCCGCCGATCCGGGCCTCCGGAGTGCCGGCCGAACTGTCCGATGTGGTCGGTCGCCTGCTGGCCAAGGACCCGGCGGACCGACCGCAGGACGCCGCGATGCTGATGACGTTGTTCGCCAGGATCCAGCGAGCGACGGGCAGCGGCGCGATCGAACCCGGCAACGACTCCGGCGAGGCCGACGACGAGCAAGACGAACCCGCCGCCGAGTTCGACGACTTCGCCGAGGTCGCGCAGCACAACCCGCCTGCCGCCGGCCACGCCCCACCCGCCGGGCATGCTCCGCCGGTGTCCGCCGGACACGCCCCATCGGTGCACGCTCCGCAGGTGGCCGAACCGGTGCCACCCGGCCGCACCCTCGTCCACACCTTCGGCGGCGAGTCGAAACCCGGCAAGCGCCCGCACAACCGACGCCGCACCGGCATCCTGATCGGCGCCGGCGTGGTCGTCCTGGGCCTGACTGCCGTGCCCTTGTTCGCCGGGTCGGGCGAACCGGCGACGCAGGCCGAATCCGCGGCCACCGCGGTCGCCGCTCCCCCGCCGCAGCAGCCGGCCGACCCCAAGCCGGACGTGAACCTCGAAGTGGCCCCGCCGGAGGACCGGGGCGACCAGGTCCAGCTGACCTGGCGAGCCGACGGCGACCTCGACTTCGCGGTGGTGGTGGCGGGCGAGCGGATCGACACGATGGTCCTGGTCGCCAACCGGGACCGCACCAAGGTGGTACCGGTGGACCCGACCCGGAGGTACTGCTTCCAAGTGAGGGCCACGGACGGAAAGCACATCTACACCAGCGACCCGATCCCAATCCGAGGCACCCGCTGCAACCTCTGAAGGGTTCGCCCCCGACTATCCGGGCCGTGCGTACTTTGTGCCGCCTGGACTTTCACGGGTCGGTGTTTCCGCTGGTCACGGAGCCGTGAGTGTTTTGGGGTGTCTGAGCGCCCCAAAACACTCACGGCTCGGTACCTGCAGGAACACCTCGCGCTAGACGTCTGAGTCCTCCCGAGCGAGCGTCCCACCAGGTGACCACTCGCCCACAACCTCACAAGCCGGGTAACTTTCCGCCGGTGAGACGCTTGACTGTGCTGGGCAGGCCCTATCTGCCCAGCACAGGGACGAGTCCCCGGAGCAGGTATGCCCCGCACCAGCGGGACTCGGCGTCGGAGTCCAGGAGGGTTTCCTTCGTCAGGGCCTTTGCCAGCTTCCGGGGATTCGGGGCGGTGGTCGGGTCTTTCGCAACCGCCTTGGACGTCGCCCAATCGTGTTGCATCAGCTTGGACACCTCGGATGCCAAGGACAGGAACCGGACCTTCTCGTCCGTCTCCAAGCAATCCACGATGAGCTCGATGTCCTCGCGCATCGACATCTTCGAAAGCACCGCGAGCGCGTTCGCGCGCAGCGTCGACGTCTTCCCGGTTGCGGACCCACTCCCGCAGGTGGTTCGCCCCCGACTCACCCAGCTTCGACGCGAGGAAGAAGTCGACGGCGCGGCTGGACGGCGCGGTCGCCAACACTCCGGGGTCGCCGCTGTCGATCGAACGGGCCAGCTCGGTGAGTGTCGGTCGGTCAGCCTTCATGGTGCGGGGGTGCGTGATGTCCCGGCGACGCAGCATGTCGTCTCCCAACGGGCCGAGTTCGACTCCACCACGATATCTACCGTGATCGGCCGCCGACCAGTCTCGATCAGCCCGAGGCAGGGCCTCCCGCAGCTCGTACGCGGTGACCGGCGCTCGGGGCGTTTTTCCGCTGGGTGCGGCCATTGCTGTCCGCTCCATCAGGATGGCGTCAGGTGGCATCCCACGCGTAGCGCAGTTCGTACGACTCGCCGGACATCACCATGTCGTTCACCTCGACCACCCGGTCTCCGCTCCATGTCCGGCGGCGAACCGTCAGCACGGGACAGCTGCCGAGGCCGAGCAACTTCCGTTCGTTCGCGTCCGGCATCCGGGCGCTCACGATCTCCTCGTGCCCGGTGATCTCGTAGCCCTGTTCCTCCAGCCTGGCGAACACACCGCCCGACCCGGTCTCCACCTCTTCCAGGGCGGTGCCCCTGGTGATCTCACGAGGCAGCCGCGAAACAGCCAGCATCACCGGCTGATCGTCCGCGCTCATCACCCGGTCGCGCACGCAAAGCTCGGAACCCTCTTCAACACCAAGGAGTTCCGCGTAATCCTGAGCAGGCTCGAACCACACCCGGACCGAGGATGACGGGGCGAATCCCTGTGCTGCCGCTTCCGCCAGGAAAGCAGCCTTGTTCGCTTCCCGCCGGGCCTTCGACAGACGTTCGCGGGAATCCAACCGCCGGACCACCTTCGGCGGTGCGACGAACACGCCTACACCGTGGCGCATCTGAACCAGACCGGCGTCTCGAAGTTCTTTGAGAGCCTGGCGGACCGTTGTGCGTGATGCGTCGAACCGGTCTTGCAGAGCCTGCTCGGTCGGCAACTGATCGCCGACCGACAACTCACCCCGGTCGATCTGACTGCGCAGCGTCGCCGCGATCTCTTGATACTTCGCTGCGGCGGACATTGAAACACCTCGCACTAGACGTCTGAGTCCTCCCGAACGAGTGTCCCACCTTGCCCGAACGGCGCAGCAAGCGCTACCTTCCGCCTAGTTGTATGAGACGTCTGTGACGACATAGACAAGTGAGGTAATTGTGACTTGGTGGGGTCGATCGCTGCAGCGAACTCGGGCGGCGGTAGAGCGGCGAAGGAAGAGGCGCGAGCGGGAAGCCATCCGGAAGCGGGTGGACCTGCGGAAGTGGCCCGTGCCTTGGGGGTTGCGATGAGCGAACCGTTGTCGCTTGAGCTGAAGGAGCTGCTCACCGAGTTGCGCTTGCGGGGTTGGACCCTGATTCGCTGGGGTCCGGAGAACGCTCCTCAGCTCATGGCCTCGATGTTCCAGCACCCGCAGGACTGCGCCGACGTCTTCATCCTCCGCAGCCAGGACCAGGCCACCGCGTACCGCGTGCCCACGCCGGACAGCACCGGGGTCTTCAATCCGCAGGCCGTGGCTTACCAGTACCACGCCCCGCCACTGTGGACGCTTCGGGCGATTCTGACGCTTCCAGCGCCAACACACCCGCAAGCACCGTTCTGCATCCAGGAACCGGCTCATGAGTGCCTCTTGCCGGAGAAGCTGGCCCGGCCGGTTCTGATCCGCCCGTTGTCACCGTCTGCGAGTTAGCGAATGGCAAAGCTCCCGTGTCAATGGCTGTACCTGGGCGGCTTCACCTTCCGCTGGGGACGTGGGGACTCCGCTATCGACGTCCTGCGCGGTGATACCGGACCAGTTCACGAGAGCCACCAACGGGTCGCCTCTATCCCGGTCGATCGCAGCTGGGACGACATCCGCGACCTGGACCAGAAAGCGCGGGCGCGGCTGCACGCCGCCGCAGCGCAGCGTGCAGCCGCGAGCCATCGGAAGTCGAGATGACCTCTCGGCCCATCCCTCAGGGTCGGTCTTGCTGGCGGCCGGTGGGGAGCAGTGTGCGTAGTTCCAGTGCCGCTCTCAGTCTGGTGGGCAGTGGGCGGGCCGCTAGTGCTCGCCGGACCTCTCGGACCTCTTCCCAGGCTCGTCGGGGTTGGCCGTCCGCCACCGGGACTCCCGACCACAGCGCCATGTCCAGCACCTTCGCCAGCCTTACCACCGGCTCCGCCGTTCGCTCCCCGATCATCGAACCCGCCGACTCCGCCAGATCTCGCGGTGTCATCCCGACCCGGTACGGCACGCCGTGGGCTCGGATCCGGTCGCGGGCCTCCGCCCATGCACCCATCACGCCATCGGCGCCGGCCAGGCGCCTCCTGCGGCGGGCCCGCACGGACTTCGCCAGCGGCACTCCGACCAGCCAGCAGGCGACCAGGAGCAGGGCCCCGGCAACCGGAACCACCACTGCCCACAGCATCGGGGCGGCGCCGGATTCCTGTTCGCCCGCGTCGTCCTTCTGCCCCGGCGGGAGCTGGGGCGTGCGCAGTTGGTTCTCCGGCGGTAGCTGCTGCCGGGCCTGCGCGGCCGCCATCGCCAGGCCGGACCGCTCCCGGCCGGACTGGGTCGCGGTCGCGGTCGGGTCCAGCGGCACCCAGCCGACTCCCTCGACCGCCACCTCCGGCCACGCCAGCACGTCGCCGTTGCACACCACCTTGAAGTCGCCCTCGGTCTTGTTCGAGCCGCGGAACCCGACGACCAGGCGGGCCGGGATACCGTTCAGCCTCGCCAGGAGCACGTACGCGGCGGCGAACTGCTCGCTCGTCCCGCGCTTGCTCTCGACGAGGAAGTGCCGCAGCTGCGGCCAGCCGTGCCCGGTCGGCAGGTCTTCGCCCACCGCGACCTGGTAGTTCTCGCTGAGGAACCGGTCGAGCTGCAGGGCCGCCTGGAACGTCGGGCGCAGCCCGCGCACCGAATCCCTGGCCAGCCGCCCGATTTCCGGTGGCACCACGCCGAGTCCGCCGAGCCCACCCGCCGCGTGCGGATCCACCGGGGCGACGCCGAGCCGCGCCGCGTCGACCTGGGGCGCCGACCAGCTCAGCCGGTAGGACACCTCCTGCCCGGCGGGCACCGGCGGATCCACCAGCAGCGCGCCCGAGGACTGGTCCACCAGCGGCGCGAGCCCGGTCACGCCCACCGGAACCGGCTGGCTCGGCAACCAGGGCCCGAGCCCGCCCCGCACCCGCAGGTCGGCCGCGCCCGTGGTGCCGCCCGGCACCCCGTCGAGGCCGGTTCCCATCCGGCGCAGCTGCGCGCCGGTCGACCAGTTGGTTCCGTCGAAGCCGTCCAGCACCACCAGGCGCCACCGATCGACCGGCGCATCGCTGCGGTAGCGGAACACCTCCCGCTCGCGGTCGCCCAGCCGCGCCGCGATCTGGTCGAGCGGATTGCTGAGCCGGTTCTGCCGCAACGGCGCCAGGCGGCCGTCCGCCAGGCGGTACGGATCGCCGCCAGCCGGATCGAAGCCACCGATGAGGACGGAACCGGCGACCACGCCCACGATCGTCGGCACCACGAGCAGAATCCGCGTCTTGGACGACCGGGGCACCGGTTGGAGCCCACCGCGAGGGCGGGCGGCCGGACGCCCGGGGCGTTCCGCCCAGAGCACCACTCCGGCCGGGACCGCGTAGGCGATCGCGGCGAGCAGCGCCGCGAGCCCGGTCAGCGCCTGGTACGCCTGGGCGAGCGCGACCACGGCCAGGCCCGGCAGCAACGCCACCATCGGCTTTCGCAGGCGCAGCAACAACTCCAGGCCGAGCGCGACGGCGAGCAGCACCGCCAGCGGGACGAACAGCAGCTGTTCGGCATCCGGCCTGGCGGGCCAGGTCGACTGCAGGGTGAGCAGCCAGCCCTCGGTCAACCCGCGTTCCAGCACCCGCAGCGTCTCCCCGGTGGGCAGGCCCACCACGGTGGTCGGGAACAGGACCGACTCGATCAGCCCGAGAAGAGCGCCCAGCAGCACCAGAACCGGGCGCCACGGCGCGAGTTCCGGCCACCGCGCGGCCAGTTCGACGCAGCCGTAGCCGACCAGCACCACGACGAGCACCGGGACGACCAGCGGCGCCAAGCCGAAGACCGGCGCGAACAAGAACCCGGAAACCGCTGCGGCGCAGAGCAATCCGGCGACCGCCAGCCGGCTGCGCGCGGTCATGCCGGACCCGCCTGCAACGCGTTCCACTTCGCCGCGGCGTCGGCCGCGTCCGACGCGGCGATCAGCCCGTTGCCCGCCGACGACTGCCGGGCGCCGAGCCGGACCAGCACGTCCGGCCGCCAGCGGTGCGCGGCCGCATCGGCGTCCGGCCCGGTGATCACGGCCAGGATGCCGCCGGGACGCGTCGCGGCGAGCGCGGCCGGCACCAGCGGCGCATCCGCCGCCGCGTCCTGACCGACCAGGCACAACTCGTCCAGCAGCGACCTGGCCGCTCGCAGGCCGCTGCCGACCGGCGTGTCGATGCCGTGGGAGGTGATCAGCCGGCAGTGCTGTCCGGCCGACGCCGAGGCGTAGAGCAACGAGGCCGCCACCTCGACGGCTTCCTCGAAAACGGCCGGGCTCATCGCGGCGGGCCGGGTGTCGAGCACCGCCGTGAACCGCAGCTGCGCCGGGTCGGCGTACTCGCGCACCATGAGCTGACCGGTCCGGGCCGTCGCTTTCCAGTGCAGGAAGCGCACTTCGTCGCCGATCACGTACGGCCGGACGGCGCGCAGGTCCGCCGAACCGCGCAGCGGCGGATCGGTGATCGGCCCGTCGTGGTGGTGCCGCGGGTACCCGGCCCGCGCGGGACGGACCTGGTGCCGGCGCGGGTGCGCCCACAGGTGCGCGGTGCCGCCCGCGGTCCGGTCGCCGTGGGCGAGGCCGAAGGGATCGAACCGGCTGAGCACGAGCGGGCCGACCTGGAGCCGGCCGCGCGCCGTGGTGAGCAGCTCGTAGTGGTAGGTGGCCTCCGCGCCGGGCGCGAGCGGGCGGACCTGCACCTCGTTCGCCTCGGTGCCGACCCGGTCGGCCGCGGCGAAGCCGCCGTGCCGGCGGGTAGTGCCGTTGCGGACCACCAGCGACGCCAGCGCGGGCTTGCCCCGCTCGACCCGGTCCGGCGTGACTGAGCGGATGACCTCCACCTTCGGCTGGACGAAGGTGGTGGCCACGGCGGCCAGCACCGCGCCGACCGCGACCCCTGCCAGAGCCCGGAACAACGGGTACCCGGCCACCTCGCCGAAGGCGAAACAGAGTGCGGCCCCGAGGAGAACGAGGATGCCGCGGCGGGTGAGCCGCACCCCTACCTCCTCGCCGGGTCCGTCGGCACGGCGGTGTCCGCCAGCAGCTCCGCCACCACGTCGCTCGCCTGCCGCTGGCTCAGCTCCGCGTCGGGGGTGAGCACGAGGCGGTGGGCGAGCACCGGGACCGCCACGTCCTTCACGTCGTCCGGCGTCACGAAGTCGCGGCCGTGGGTGGCGGCGAGCGCCTGGGCCGCCCGGATCAGGGCGATGCTGCCGCGCGGGCTGGCACCGTAGCGGACCGCCGGATGGATCCGGCTCGCCGCGGCCAGCCGCACCGCGTAGGAGATGACCTCGGGAGCCAGGCGCGACTTCCGCACCTCGGCGATCACCTGCTGCACGCCGCTGATGTCGATCACCGGCTGCAGCTCGTCCGGGCTCACCCCGGCGCAGTCGCCCATCACCACGCGCACCTCGGCGTCGTGCTCCGGGTAGCCGACGGACAGGCGCATCAGGAACCGGTCCAGCTGCGCCTCGGGCAACCGGTAGGTGCCCTCCATCTCGATCGGGTTCTGCGTGGCCACGACGAGGAACGGCCGGGGCACGTCCTGGCTGACCGAGTCGACGGTCACCCGGCGTTCGGCCATCACCTCCAGCAGCGCGGCCTGGGTCTTCGGCGTGCCCCGGTTGATCTCGTCCGCCAGCACCACGTTGGCGAAAATCGCGCCGGGGTGGAACTGGAACCGCTCGGCGTTCTGGTGGTACACCATCACGCCGGTGATGTCGCCGGGCAGCAGGTCGGGGGTGAACTGGATGCGGCTCCACCCGCCGCCGATGCTGGCCGCGATGCACCGCGCCATGGTCGTCTTCCCGACCCCGGGCACGTCCTCGATCAGCAGATGCCCCTCGGCGAACAGGGCGGCCACCGCGAGCCGGACGACGTCCTCCTTGCCGCGCATCACCACCTGCACGTTCTCGGCGATGAGGTCGTAGGCGACCTTGGGGGTGGGTGTCACAGCAGTTCCTCGCCCTTTCCTCGACGCAAACCCGCCGGCGGCGCCGGCCCGATCCAGACCCGGATCCGCCCGGTTATCCCGGCGTTCCCGTCCAGCTGTCCGTGGCCTGGCCCGCAGGGGTCGTCATGTTGACCGTGATCTTGATGCTGCCGAACCAGGCGACGTTGTTGAAGACGATCTCGGAAGGCCCGTCGCAGGACGCGGAAGCCGACAGGAAGTCGATGAAGCGCGCCTCGCAGGTCCCCGACGAGCCCTTGGCGTCGGCGTTGACGCTCACGATCAGCCTGCCGTTCTCGCCCCGCACGCGGGTGATCTCCACGGTGGGCGGGCCCGACGGCACGGTGACGCTCTGCTTGCCGGGATTCCCCTTGAGCACGGGAGAACCGGCCGGGCCGAATCTGGTGACCGCGCGGACGGTGATGGTGGTGGTGCCCGTGATCCCCTGGAATTCCGTGCTCTGGCCGGAAATCTCGCGCTCGCCCTTGCCGGACGCGCTCACCAGGTAGTGCACCAGGTTCGCGCCGTGAAGGTCTGGCTCGGTCCACGTCACCGAGACCCGTCCGTCGGCGCCCGCCTTCGCGGTGACCTTCGGCGCTTCGGCCGCGCGTCCCGGCACCACCGCCTTGGCGCTGGCGCCCGAGCCCCGGCCCGCCGAGTTCTCCGCGGTCACGGTGATCACGTAGGACTTGCCGTTGGTCAGCCCGCTCACGGTGGCGCTCGACGCCGACCCGTCGACCGTGGTCGACCCGCCCGACCAGCTCAGCCGGTACCTGGTGATCCGCGCGCCGTTGTTCGCGGCGGCGCTCCAGCTCACCGTGGCCGAGCCGTCGCCGGCGACCGCCTTGACGTTGCGGGGCGCGCCGGGCGGCGTCGCGGCCGCGACGACATCCGACAGCACGCCGGGCACCAGCGGCTCCGAGTCCGGCGGCTCCTCGGTGGTCGGCTCGTCGGCCGTCCCGTTGCGGGCGGCGTCATCGATGGACACCTCGGCGGCCGATCCGTCCTCGCCGTCGACCACCAGCACCCGCGAGCCGTCCGAGGTGTCGACGTAGATCCGGTTGTCCTCGCCCAGCGCCGGTCGCGGCGGTTCGCCGTTCTCCGGGAGCTTCTTCGAGCTCTTCAGCCGGCCCTTGCTGTCGTAGGTGAGCACTTCGTGCCGGGTCTCGTCGACGACCATGACGACGTGCGAGGCCGCGACGGGTCCGGCGATCTTGCCTTCCCCGGGCAGGTCCACCGAGACGGGCCGGGCGGTCGGGCCGTTCTTCTCCAGCCCGGCGGTGTCGATCAGGTGCAGCTGCTTGCGGTCCGGGTCGACGACGGCGAGCCGCCCGTCGACGGCGCTGTTGGCGACCTGCGCCGTGGGCGGCAGTTTCAGCCCGATCTCGGCGGATCCGCCGAGCCCGTCGCCGCTGATGGTGTGCAGCGTGTCCGCCGTGGTGTCGATCACCACCACCCGGTCGCCGACGACGGCCAGCGCGCCGCCGTGCCCCTTGGGCAGTTCCGCGGGACAGGCGAGCCGGGTGGCGTCCCGCGGCAGCTGGCAGATCGAACCGGTGTCGATCCGGTGCAGCCACACGGTTCCGTCGGAGGTCGCCACCGGCATGGACAGCGGGCCGCCCGCCGGGACGGTGGCCGTCGGGTCGCCGAGGCGCGCTACCCGGCCCGCGTTGCGGTAGACCAGGTACGGGCCGCCCGCGACCTCCAGCACGACCGGCCGCTCGGCGGCGGGTGGGGCGACGCTGTTCTCGACGCTCAGCGTCGACTTGCTGAACTCCGTGATCCGCGACCGCTCGACGACGTATCCGGAGCGCTCGCCCTGCACGACCTGGCTGCCTAGCTCCGCGCCGGGCACGCTCGCCCGCGCATCCACCTGGCCGGTCGACCCGTCGACGTGGAACGCCGACTGCGAAGCGCTGTTGTAGACCCAGTGGCCGACCTGGACGAACTGCAGGCCGGGCGGAACGGACGCCTGTCCGGTCACGGCCAGGCCGACCAGTCCGACGCAGCCGGCGACCAGCAGCGCGATCGCCGCGCGGCCGCGCGCAACGGCGCGAAGCCGCTGCAAGGCCGGGGATTTCGAGCCGGACGAGTCGTCAGTCACCCGATGACATTAACAAGCGGTCGATGAAGATTTGATGATAATCGCCAACTTCGGGCGAGAGCGTCCCGCTGTCACCGAATCCTCATTTTCGCTGCGGACACTGGACCTGGGGAAGGCACGAGGAGGCAGCACGGTGACCGATCCAGGCGCGACCCGAGCCGGCGTGCGAGTCAACGCACCGGCGATCCCGCAACCGCGACCGATTCCGGCGTGGCAACCGGCGCACCCGGTCGCCGGCTCGGCACCCGAGCCACCTGCTCGCCCTGCCGCCGGGCCGCCGGAAACGACGTCCGCGCAAGCACGTCTGCTCGGCGGGATCGGCGTCCTGCAGATCATGTGCTGGCAGCTCGTGCTGATCGCGGTCGTGCTGGTCATCGGCCGGCCGTGGCCCGCGATCGCCGCGGTCGTGCTCGCGGCCGCGATCGTCCTGGCGCTGACCGCGGTTCGCACCCGCGACCGCTGGCTGTACGAGTGGCTCGCGTTGTCGTGGAAGTACTTGCTGCGCAAGCGCGACCGGGATCTGCGGAGCGCGGACGAGGCAGGGCGCGCGCTGCTGCGCCTGATCTCGCCGGAATCGGTGTGGCTCGTGGACGACGTCGGCGACGACGTGGTGTCGATGCTCAGCCGGGCCTCCGGGATCTCAGCGGTGCTGCAACCGAGAACGACCGCCCGCGCCCCGAAACCGGTGCCGCCACCGGAGACGATGCTGCCACCGCTGAGCGAGCAGGCACCGGCCTTCGCCGTGCAGGTGGTGCACCACGCCGGGTTCAGCCAGGCGCACGCACCACGTGTCTGGCTGACCCTGCAAGTGCTGCGCACGGTAGAAGTGCATCGGGACGCGGAAGTCCGGCAAGCGCTGGGCAACGCCGTCCGGCGGGTGAAGCGCCAGCTCCGCCGCGACGGCACGCCCACCAGAGGACTCACCGAGCACGAGGTCCTCGGCACCATCTCCTCGCTCGCCCACGTCACGGCCGACCGCAGCCGCATCCGGGAGCAGTGGCGGCTCTGGCGCACCGGCCCGGTCTCGCAGGCGACCTTCGAACTCGAAGGCTGGTCGGGCCTTTCCCCGGCGGTCGCAACGCAGGCATTGCACCGGCTGCTCGCGGCCGCGCCGCACGCGGCGGTGACGATCGCCGTGACGGCACACCGGTCGACGACCGACACCGAGCCCCGCGTGAGCGCGACGATGCGCATGGCGGCGGCGAACCTCCAGGCACTGGAGCACACGGCGCAGGTGCTGACCGGGCTGGCCCGCGGCTGGGGCATCGGCGTGGAACGCCTCGACGGGCGGCACGCCCGGGGAGTGGCGGCCACCCTGCCGATCGGCCGCTCGGACGCACGACAGGACCGGTGACAGCGGGCGTCAACGTCCTCATCGGACACTGCGGCCGAAGGCGTCGATGTTTCCCATTACCAGCGGAAACCGTCCCATGAGACCGCATTCGATGGACAGGTCAGCCCAGCGACCGGATGCCCCAGACCTCTTCGAGCACCCGCGGGGTCAGGACGGCGCCGGGTGCGCCCGCGGCGATCAGCTTTCCGCCGTCGAGCACCAGGCAGTGATCCGCACGCATCGCTTCGGCGAAGTCGTGGGTCACCTGAACCACTGTCGTCCCTTGCGCTTTGACGTTCTCGAGGGCCGCTGAGATCAGGCGCCGCGCTTCGGCGTCCAGCCCGGAACCCGGTTCGTCGAGCAGGAGCAGACCGGACTCCTGGGCGAGCCCCTGCGCGAGCAGGGCGCGCTGGCGCTGGCCACCCGACAACGAACCGAGGCGGCGGGCCGCCACCGGGAGGAGCTCCAGGCCGGCCAGGCATTCCTCGACGACGGCCCGGTCGCGGGCGGTCAGGCGCCGCCACGGGCCGCGGTGCGCCCATCGCCCCATGGAAACCGCGTCGCGGACGCTGATCGGCAGCGAATCGGACACCGCGCTTCGTTGCGCGACGAACGCGGGTTCCCGGTCGGCCGCCCGCTCGACCGAACCCGCGGCGGGCCTGAGCACACCCGCGAGCACGCCGAGCAGCGTCGACTTCCCGGAGCCGTTGGGACCGACGACGGCTGTCATCCGCCCGCTCGGGAACGCGGCGCTGAAACCGCGCAGCACCGGTTCGCGCGTGTAGCCGACCGTCAGGTCGCGGACGGTGATCTCCGGTTGATCGCTGGTGATCGTCACAGCACTCCTCGCACAGTGTTCGGCGTCACCGAACTGGATCTACAATGATAATCATTTTCATCATAGGATGCGTGCTCATGGATTGGCTGTTCGTCCCGTTCGAGGTGTCGTTCGTGGCGCGGGCGCTGTGGGCCGGGACGCTCGTCTCGTTGATCTGCGCGCTGGTCGGCACCTGGGTCGTCCTGCGCGGCATGGCGTTCCTCGGCGACGCCATGTCGCACGGGATGCTCCCCGGTGTCGCGCTGGCGTCGCTGCTGGGCGGGAACCTGCTGCTCGGAGCGGCGCTCAGCGCAGGCGCGATGACGCTCGGCGTCACCGCGCTCGGCAGGTCGTCGCGGCTGTCGCAGGACACCGCCATCGGGCTGCTGTTCGTCGGGATGCTGTCGCTGGGCGTGATCATCGTTTCGCACTCGCAGTCCTTCGCGGTCGACCTGACCGGCTTCCTCTTCGGTGACGTGCTGGCAGTGCGCGGGCAAGACCTCGGCTACCTCGCGGCGGCGCTGGTCGTCGCCGCGACGGTGTCGGTGCTCGGCCACCGCTCATTCGTCGCGCTCGCCTTCGATCCGCGGAAGGCGCACACGCTCGGCCTGCGGCCGCGTTTGGCGCACGCCTGCCTGCTCGGCCTGATCACGCTGGCGATCGTCGCGTCGTTCCACGTCGTCGGAACGTTGCTGGTGTTCAGCCTTCTCATCGCGCCGCCCGCCGCAGCCGTCCTCTGGGTCGACAGGATTCCCGCGATCATGCTCGTCGCAGCGTTGATCGGGACCGCCACGACGGTCATCGGGCTGGTCGGCTCGTGGCATTGGGGCACCGCGGCCGGAGCGACGATCTCGGCGGCCGGGGTCGCGCTGTTCTTCCTCTCCGCGCTCGGTGCGGAAATCCGCCACCGCGTGCAGCGGATCTCAACCACGTCAGGCGAGTAGAAGCCGGAATCCAGAGGTGATCGTGAGCCACATCAGAAGGAAATCCGCCGCCGTCGCGGGATTGTCGGTCGCCGCGGTGGTCCTCGCGGGATGCGCCGGGCCGGACACTTCGACGCCGGCCGAAGAGCTACCGCACGGCTACGTCGAAGGCGCGGAGGAGGCGGCCGAGGCGCAGTCGCGCCTGGTGGTCGCCGACGCGGATGCCGGAACCGTGCGCGTGCTGGACCTGATCACCGGCGATGTCGCGGAAGCCGGTCAGGTGCACGGCGTCGAGGAGGTCGTCGGTGACGGACGGTTCGCCTACCTGGCATCGGGCCGGTCGGTCCGGATCGTCGACAGCGGCTCCTGGATGGTCGACCACGGCGATCACGTGCATTACTACCGCGCCGCCGTTCGCGAGGTCGGCACGATCGCCGGAACCGGGCCGGTGCGCGCGTATCGCGATCCAGCGGTCGTCGCGGTGTCGTTCGGCGACGGCACGGCCAGCCTGCTGGATCGCGCCGAGCTGGATGCGGGCACGATCGCCGAGACGGGCAAGGTCGAGGACGTGGCGCGCGGCGCGGCGGTGCTGCCCTTCGACGGCCACGTCCTCGTACCGGTCGAGCAGCCCGGTCGGGCCGGCGCGGTGCAGGTCCGGAGCCGGGACGGGCAGCCAGTCACGACCATCGACCAGCCCTGCCCCGGCCCGTCCGGTGCCGCTGTCACCCGGCGAGGCGTCGTGTTCGGCTGCGCCGACGGCGCTCTCCTGGTCAGTTCGAAGGACGGCAGGTTCAGCGGCGAGAAGATCCCGTATCCGCGACCGGTCTCGGAAGACGAGCGCGCGCAGGAGTTCGACCACAGGCCGGGCAGCGACACGCTCGCGGCGAAAGCCGGTGAAACCGGCGTCTGGTCGCTCGATGTCGCGCATCGCAAGTGGACGTACGTCCCCACCGGCCCGGTGCTTGCGGCCAACGCGGTCGGCGCCGGCGGCCCCCTTCTGGCCCTCACCGCGGATGGGGCGCTGCACGCGTTCGACGGCGAAACCGGCCACGAGACGGCGGTCGTCCCGCTGCTGAGCGATCCGGCGGCGGGCGGGGCCGCACCGTCGATCGAGATCGACACCAGCCGGGCCTACATCAACGACGCGACCGCGGGCGTCATCCACGAAATCGACTACAACGACGCCCTCCGCCGCGCTCGCACCTTCGAACTCGGCGGCCGGGCCACTCACCTGGTGGAGACGGGACGATGAGCACCGGAACACGAAAGGGCGGCCGCCTCCTCCTCGCCTCGGGGATCGCATTCCTGCTCGCGCTCACCGGCTGCGCTGCCGGGGAGCCGGACCGCTCGGGCGTGGTCGTCACGACCAACATCCTCGGCGACATCACCCGGCAGATCGTCGGCGATCAAGCCGAGGTGACAGTGCTGATGAAGCCCGACGCGGACCCGCACTCCTTCGGGATCTCGGCGCAGCAGGCGGCGGAGCTGGAGCAGGCCGGCCTCGTCGTCCACAATGGATTGGGCCTGGAAGAGGGCGTGGCGCGCAACGTCCAGGCGGCGGAAGCCGCCGGGATCCCGACCCTGGCCGTGGGCTCCGCGGTGGATCCTGTCCGCTACACCGCAGCGGGCACCGACGGCCGTCTCGACCCGCACTTCTGGACCGACCCGCAGCGCGTGAGCCGGGCGGTCGACGTGATCGCCGAGCAGGTCATCGCGCACGTCGAGGGCGTGGATCCGCAGGCCGTGCGCGCCAACGCGGCGCGGTACCGGGCCGCGGTCGACCGGCTCGACGCGGAAATGGGCGGTCAGTTCGCCGGCATCCCGGCCGAACGCCGCAAGCTGGTGACCAACCACCACGTGTTCGGGTACCTCGCGCAGCGGTACGACTTCGAGGTCGTCGGCGCGGTGATTCCCAGCGGAACAACGCTCGCCTCGCCCAGCGCGTCAGACCTGCAGTCCCTCGCGGACACAGTTCGCGCGGCCGGCGTCCCGGCGATCTTCGCCGACTCCTCCCAGCCGGACCGCCTCGCGCGAGTCCTCGCCGACCAGGCCGGACTGGACGTCGAGGTCGTGCCGCTGTTCTCCGAATCGCTGAGCCGACCGGGCCGGGGTGCCGGCGACTACCTGGAAATGATGCGGTCCAACGCCGAGTCCATCGCACGGGGACTCGGCAGGGGCTGAACCGCGCGCCCGAAGCCTCGGGCACCTGCTGGACCCGTCCGTCCGAAGTGGAATGGAAAATGATGATGAACACCGGTTCTCGCAAGAAGATCGCCGCGACGGCCGCGGCGTTGTCCCTCACCGCCGTGCTGGGCGCCTGCGGCACCGCGCAGGCACCGCCCCGGGAGAACGCGGTGGCCGATCCGGTCACCATCACCTACGACGGTGGCGTCTACGTCCTCGACGGCAGGACCTTGGAAGTCGTCAAGGACCTGCCGCTGCCAGGCTTCAACCGCCTCAACCCGGCCGGCGACGACCGCCACGTCCTGGTTTCCACCGCGACGGGTTTCCGCGTGCTCGACGCGGCCGGCGCGAACCTGACCGACGTCGAGTTCAAGGGCGCCAAGCCCGGTCACGTCGTGCCGCACGCCGGCAAGACCGTGCTCTTCTCCGACGGCACCGGCGAAGTCACGGTCTTCGATCCCGGAGCGCTCGGCTCCGGCATGCCGCCGACCGAGGTGTACCGGACGCCCGAACCGCACCACGGCGTCGCGATCGAGCTGGCCAACGGCGAGCTCGTGGTCACGGTCGGAAACGAGGAGGAGCGGGTCGGCATCGCGGTGCTCGACGCCGCGCGCGAGGAGATCGCGCGCAGCGAGGACTGCCCCGGCGTGCACGGCGAAGCGACCGCGCAGGGCGAGGCCGTCGTGATCGGCTGCGAGAACGGTGTGCTGATCTACCGCGGCGGCACCATCACGAAGGTCGCGAGCCCCACCGAGTACGGCCGGATCGGCAACCAGGCCGGCTCCGCCGCGTCGCCGGTCGTGCTGGGCGACTACAAGAAGGACGAGCACGCCGAACTGGAGCGCCCCCAGCAGGTTTCGCTCATCGACACCACCAACGGAAGCCTGCGGCTGGTCGACATCGGCACCAGCTACACCTTCCGCTCCCTCGCCAGGGGGCCGCAGGGCGAGGCCCTCGTCCTGGGCACCGACGGCCGGATCCATCAGATCGACCCGGCGACCGCCCAGGTCACGCGGGCGATTCCGGTCCTGGACCCGTGGCAGGAGCCGCTGGAGTGGCAGCAGCCGCGGCCCGCGATCTTCGTCCGCGGCGGCACGGCCTACGTCACGGATCCGGCGCAGAAGAAGATCCACGCGATCGATCTGGCATCGGGGAACGACCTCGCCACCGGCGACCTGCCCGCCACCCCGAACGAACTCAGCGGCGTCCGCCCCTAACACCTGGCCGGACCGCGAGAACGGGCCTCTCGGGGGGCGCCACCTACGAACGAGGAGCTGCGCCTTCCGGAATCCGGGCGCGCTGTCAGTGGTGCACGGCATGATGCTGCGCACTCGGGCACTCGGACCGGGTGGGCGTGGTGGAGGTGCGGGTGTTCGGGTCGTTGCCCCGGCCGGTGAAGGTGTTGCTGGGAGTGCGGGTCCTCAACCAGTTGGGCGCATACGTGCTGGCGTTCCTGGCCGTGCTGACCGGTCCCGATCTGGCGGCATTGGCGCTGGCGGTCTTCGGACTGACAGCGTTGATCTCGCGGTGGGCCGGGGGCCTGTTGCTGGACAAGCTGGCGCCCCGCACCGTGATCGCGTCGGGATTGATCGCGACCGGTGCCGCGTTGCTGGTCTTGGCTGCAGCGCAGAGTCCGGTGCAGGTCGTGGTCGCGGCCGCACTGGTCGGGTTGGCCTTCGAGGTCTACGAACCGGCGTCCCAGGAATTGCTGGCCCGCCTCACCGGGGGCGATCAGCGTCAAGACGCTTATGCGCTGCTGGGCACGTCCTTGGTGGGGGCTGGCGCCGCCGGAGGGCTGCTGGCCGCACTGCTGCTCCCGCTGGGGGTTCGATGGCTGATGATCGTTGACGGCGCCACCTGCGCCGCTGCCGCGGCGGTCACTCTGGCGTTCCTGGACAAGGACACGGCGCAGATCACTGTGCCAGGGCAGGAGAAGGGGCACCTGACTGCTCGTTGGCGCCCTTCGACGTTTCTGCTAACTCTGACGCTGGCGGGCACTGCGTTCGCTTTCGGCTATTTGGCCATCTTGATGTTCATGCCGTTCGTGCTGCTCCAGCGCGGGGCTCCGCCCTGGCTGCCCGGCCTGGCTCTGGCCGGTTCGGCACTGTTGGCTCCGCTGGTCGTCCGCCTGACCCGGACAGCGGTGAATGCCTTGTCGCACAAGACGACGCTGTCCTGTGGGACTGTGCTGCTGGGCGCGCTGGCTCTGACAATGCTGCTCGGTGACGGCCTCGCGCTCACCACCGCGGCCTACCTGGGATGGGTGGCGGTGAACAGCGTGCTGCTGGGGCGCTGGCAAGCGATGATCGCCGAGATCGCGCCAGCGGATGAGCGTCCCCGCTGGTTCGCCTTCCACGGCTCGTCGTGGGGGCTCGCCCAGCCTGCCGTCCCGGCAGTCGTGGCTGTGGCAGCCGGCGTCGCGGGCGGTACTGGGGCCGCAGCGTTCCTGACCGCGACGGTCGCCTTCTTGGTCGTGCCGTTGTTCCTGATCGTCAATCCTCCGACGGGCTTGACGCCGATGACCGGCACTAGAACGCCTTAGAGGTCATTGCCCGAACATGCAAGGCGACGAACGGGCCGTTTCGCTCGGGTCCGGTTCGTGGGCCGGGTGTTCAGAGGTACTGGCCGAAGGAGTCGCTCCGGGTTGCGAGATGGCTGATGTGGGCTCCTGCCAGGTCGGCCGGGCGCAAGACGCATCCCTACGCCGTGGCCGGCGGAGACGGTTTGCCGAGCGGGCCGGTCGATGCGTACCTGGCGCACCTGTCGACGGTGGGTCGAGCGCCGCACACGGTGGCGGGCTACGCCCACGATCTGCGGGACCGGGCCCGACAACCCCTTCTGCACGACGCACCACAACGCTGGGCCCGGGCGCGGCGGACCCGAGTTCAGCGGCTGGCTGGCCGAACTGCCCTTCCGCAACGATCCGAAGGCCGACTTGCGGTGCCTGAAGCAGGCGTTACCCGTCGAGCCGCAGGGCAAGGCCGCATCCGAGTCCCTTCAGGACGAGTCCGTCCGGACGCCGGCGGCTGGACGTCCGGACGACGGGCCTGATCTCAGCGGAGCAGAGGCAGCGAGCCGACGAGCTTGTTGACCTGCTTGCGCGGGCCGTACAGGCCGACACCGACACTGGCCAGGTCGGCGGTCGGGGTGGCCGCCATCTTGTCGATGTATTCCTCGTACGTCTTGCAGCCTTGAGCCAGGGAACTGAAGCCGGTGAAGAACATCCCGTCCTGCGCGGCCGCGGTCTGCACGATGGTGCCGACCTGCTCGCGCGGCGCCACCAGGATCGGCAGCGGGGTGTAGATGATGCCGGGGTGGGTCACGCCATCGGCGTCCTTCACGTCCACGCCGACGAGGCCCTCGACGCGGTGCCCCATGGTCAGCGAGAGCACGCTCGCCGCGTTGACCGCGAGTCCCGTGGGCAGCTCGTCGCTGACCACGATCGCGCACTTGAACTCCGGCTGGCCTGTCATGCGTTGTCCTTCTCCGCGTTCGATGTTGCCGCGTTCGGTACTGCCGCGGGTCTGTCGCTCTTTCGTTGGTACAGGCCGAATAACACGCCGGTGATGACGACCGCACCGCCGATGATCTGTTGCACGCCGATGGATTCCCCCGCCAGCAACACCGCCCACACCAGGCCCGCCACCGGGACGATGTTGAGCAGGTTGACCGCCACGCTTGGCAGCAGCCTGCGCAATCCGTAGTTGTAGAGCAGGAACGCGGCCACCGAGCAAAGCCCGGCCAGGAACAGCATGCGGCCGAGGTCGGCCGGGGACGGCCAGGCCCACCGGTCCGTTTCGAACAGCGACATCGCGATGAAACCGAGCGCTCCGGCCAGCGTCTGGTAGTACGTCACCACGACCGGCGAGGCGCCCGAGGTGTCGCGCTGCGCCACCAGGTTGTACCCGGCCCAGACGAGCCCGCCGAGGATCAGCAGCGCGTCACCCCACAACCGGTTCCGGAGATCATCGCCCGCTCCGCCCTGCACGACCAGCCAGACCCCGCCGATGGCGATGACCATGCCGGCCAGCCGGACGACCGACAGCGTGGCCCGCCGCAGGATCAGCTCCAGGGCCAGGGTGATGATCGGGTACGAGGCGACGATCAGCGTCGCGTCGGACGCCGTCGCCAGATCGACACCGAGGTTCTCCACGGCGAAGTACGCCGTGATGCCCAGCAGTCCGGCCAGGCCGATGAACAGCCGCTGCCGGACCGTCGGCAGCCGCCGGTCCCGCCTGGTGTGGATCACTGCGGCGAGCATGAGGGCGGCGAAGCCGAACCGGATCGCGCCGATCGTCATCGGCGGGATCTCCGCCAATGCCACCTTGGTGACCGCGAACGACGCGCTCCAAATCAGCGCCGCCACCACGACGGCCGCGACGGCCAAGGTGCGCCCGCGCACGGGGCCCGCATGGCCTGCCGCGGCGGTGAAGTCGGCGAGATCGCTGTCACGCAGGGTCATGGGGCTCAACTTAGCGGCCACTGCGGATGTTCCCGGCTTTCGTCGTGATAAGTTCGGCAGATCGCCGAAAATCTCGAATTCTGCACGGACGCGGGGTGCTGACGATGGTGCTGGACGAACTTGACACGGCGTTGCTGACGCTCCTGCAGGAGGACGCCCGGCTGACGAACAAGGAACTGGCCGCCCGCCTGCACGTGGCACAGTCCACCTGCCTGGAACGCATCCGCAGGCTGACCAAGCGCGGCATCCTGCGCGGCCAGCACGCCGATGTGGACCTTCGGAAGATCGGCCGCGGCACCCAGGCGATGGTGGCCGTGCAGCTGCGCCCGCCGGACCGCGCGGTGATCGAGTCGTTCCAGACCTTCGTGGCGAGCCTGCCGGAAGTGCTGTCGTACTTCACCATGTCCGGCAGCGACGACTTCCTGCTGCACGTCGCGGTGGCCGACAACGATCAGCTCAACGCCTTCATCCTGGACCGCCTCACCCAGCGGCGGGAGATCGTGCACGTGCGGACCTCGGTGATCTTCAGTCATGTCCGGCGTTCCGTGGTCGTGCCCCTGCCGGGCAAGGAAGAGCCATGACATGGCACGAGCGTCGATGAGATCCACCGCGCCAACGCTCGCCGTGTTGAACGGCGCCTATTCATTGCTTGACCTCGGGATGCGGCGGGTGGACTGCTGCAGCCTCATCGCCGAACAGCCGGTGAGCACGGAACATGCTGCGCGGCTCCGTGAAACTGTCGGCACTTTCCGGCCCGGATCCGCACGACCAGTGCCCACGGCAGGCCGTTAGAGGTACTGGCCGAAGGAGTCGCTCCGGGTTGTCAAGTGGTTGATGTGGACTCCGGACAGGTCCGCCGGGCGGAGGAGGCCGACCTCCGCCGGGTCTTGCCGTTCGGAGGCCGTGATCCGCTCGCCCTGCAACGCGATCGCCCGGTCCAGGAGGTTCCGGACGACGCGGCCATTGCCGAACGATTCGTCCCGGCTCGTCGCCCGCAGGAATCGGCGGACCTCCGCACCGACTCCTTCGTGGACGGTGAACCCCGCCGTGCTCGCCAGGCTTTCGAAGATCTCGACGAGCTCCGCCTCGTCGTAGTCCGGGAAGTGCACCACCGAGGGGAAGCGCGAGGCCAGGCCGGGGTTGGTGCGCAGGAACTCCGTCATCCGGCTCTCGTACCCGGCCGCGATCACCACCAGGTCGTCGCGGTGCTCCTCCATCAGCCGCAGCAGTTCCGCGATCGCCTCCGGGCCGTAGGAGTGCCTGCCGTCCGGCGGCGTCAGCGCGTACGCCTCGTCGATGAACAGGACGCCGCCCCGCGCTCGCTCCACCGCGGCGCGGACCTTCGGCGCGGTCTGGCCGATGTACTCGGCGATCAGGTCCGCGTGCGAAACCTCCACCAGGTGGCCGGAGGACAGCAGGCCGAGCTTCGCGTACACCGCCGCGACCAGCCTGGCGACCGTCGTCTTCGCCGTGCCCGGATTGCCGGTGAACACCAGGTGCCTGGTGCGGGCCGCGAGCGGCAGCCCGGCGCCGCGGCGCAGCCGGTCCGCTTCCGCTTCGGCGACCAGCAGGCGCACTTCGCGCTTCACCGACTCCAGCCCGATCAGGCCGTCGATCGCCGCCAGCGGGTCCGCCGGGAGGTCCGCGTGCACCGGTTCGACCGGGGTGTCCGGCACGTCCACGGCCTCGATCCGGTGCAGCGACTCGTCCGCGCTCACCACCCCGTCTGCGAGGATTCGCCTGGACTGCAACGAGACCGCACGTTCCAGCAGGTTCACCGCGAGGCGGCCGTTGGTCATCGCCGCGTCGCGGCGGGCCGTGCGGACCACTGCCCGGGCCTTCTCCGGCACCCCGTCGCCGAGCGCGAAGCCCGCCGCCGCGGCCTTGCGCTCGAACAGCTCCACGACCTGCTCGTCGGTCAGGTCCGGGAAGCGCACCACCTTCGGGAAGCAGGCCGCCAGTTCCGGGGTCGCCTTGAGCAGGCCGTTCACCGCGGCGTCCGGGCCGCACAGGACCACCAGCAGATCCGCCGAGCGCGATTGCAGGCCCGCCAGCAGCGCGTCGATCACGCCCTGGTTGCGGGCCCGGTCGACGTCGATGCCGGGCCGGGCGAGCGTGCCCGCGTCCTCGATGCACAGCACGCCGCCCATGGCCCTGTCGAGCGCGCGCTGCACCCCGGTGGCCGCCTCCGCCACGTGCCGCCCGGCCAGGTCCGCGCAGTCGACCACCACCAGGTGCCCGGCCGACAGCAGGCCGAGATCCGCGCAGGTCCGGCCCAGGACCCCGGCCACGGTCGTCTTCCCGGTCCCCGGCGCACCGGTGAACACCAGGTGCCGCGGGCGCACCTCGCCCGGCATCCCGGCCTCCCGGCGCAGCTTCGCGGCCCGGACCTCGGCGAGGACCAGGTCCAGTTCGCGGCGGACCGAGTCCAGGCCCACGCAGTCCGCCAGGTCGGTGCCGACCGAGTGCTCCGGCAGGTCGCGACCGAGCACCTCCACGGGTCCCCCGCTGTTGCGGGCGCGGGCCGCGTCGACGCCGCGCCGCGCCAGGTCCTCGATCAGCCGGGCGCCGCGCATGTTCTGCGGCCCCACCGCCGCCAGCCGGGCAGCCGACCGCGCGGCCTCGTCCGCGGCGGTGGCGCCCCGCCGGGCCACCGCGCGCCGGAACAGCTCGGCGAGGTCCTCCGGCGCGAAGTCGGCGGTCCTGGCGACCCGGAACTGCTGGAGCAGCGCCGGATTCACCGCGCCCACCCGGTCGTCTCCCCCGGCCCGGCACACCGCGATGACGTGCAGTTCCGGCAACCGCTTCACCAGCCGCCGCAACTCCTCCAGCAGCGCGGTCCCGGACCGCTCCAGGGCCGCCAACTGGTCGAGGCCGTTCACCACCAGCACGTCGTGGGCGCCGAGGCCCTGCGCCTTCTGCTGCAGGTGCACCACGGCGTTGCTGACGTCGAGGCTGGCGAACTCGGCCTCGGAAACCCACGCCTCGGTGCGGTTGCCGCCCGCCTTGAGCAGCATGCCGCGCAGGAGTCCCGCCGCCGTCCCCCGCCCCGTGCTTTCCGGGCCGGTCAACAACATCCGCACCACCCTGGTGCGGCCGTGCCGGAAATCGGCCAGCTCGGCGCGGACCGCCGCGGCCAGCTCCGGCTGGCCCACCAGGGTCGCCGCCGGATCCGCGGCCGCCGAGTGCAGTTCCTCGCCGCCGACCAGCTTCGGCACCAGCGGGTTGAGCACCCTGCGCGGCCGGGCCAGCACTCGCAGTTGCCGCTGGAAGTCCCGCACCGGAACGAAGCAGCTCGGCGTCACGATGCCGTCCGGCAAGCCCTGCACCACACCGCTGATCCGCATCGCCATGTCCAGCCAGGCTCGGCAGACGTCCACCTCGCCCGCCAGCACCGCGCGCCCGAGCCAGGCCAGCACGAGGTTGTGCCAGCTGTCGCCGTCGAAGTTCTCCTTGAGCCGGACGAACATGGCCTGCACGACCTCGAACATCGCGTGGCCCGTGGTGAGCGCGAGTTCGACCGGCACCTCCGCCAGCTCGGCCTGCAGCATCAGGCCGGCCAGCGCGATCTCGTGCTCCACCGAGTAGTCGATGTCGGGGATCGGGCCGGCGCCCGCGACACCCGAGGACCGCTCCAGCAACCGCTGGTGCGCGGCCAGGAACCCCGAGCACGCCCAGTCCAGGTAGCCGGCCGGGCCGCTGAGCTCGGGCAACGCGGCCAGGACCGACTCGTCGGCGCGCTGCGCCCACAGGTCCGCCAGCCTCCCGACCGGCGCGACGAGGTCCTGCTTGGCCAGCGCCGGGTCCGCCGCGCGCATGTCGTGCAGCGCGATCAGCGCCTGGCGGCGCGGTTCGAGCGGCTCGATCCCGGCGAACACGTCCAGGCAGCGGCGGGCGACGCCGAACGCCAGCTCCCGCAGCTCGGGGTCGTCACCGGCACCGTCGAGCAGCCACTCCACCGGCGGCCGGAACCGCGACGCGCTCGCGCTCCAGGACCAGGTGCGGTTGGGCCGCCAGGGCTGGGCCGCGAAGCCGCCCATGGTCTCCCGCTGCAGGTCGGCGGCGTTGCCGCCGCGCACCGCCGCCGTGCCGACCAGGAACTCCAGCAGGAACCACAGCTCCGCTCCGATGACGGTGGTGTCCTCGGCGAAGAACTCCGGCAGTTCCACGGCCAGCGCCTCCGCGGCCGGGTCGCGATTCAGCTCGACCGCGCGCTCCCCGATCTCCTCGTACAGCCCGTCCGGCACCCGCCACGGACCGTGGGAGTACACGTCCAGCACGGGCTCGTCGGACAGCAGCAGCTGGAGGTGCTCGGGCAGCAGGGGTCGGTCCACGGTCGGCCACCTTACTTCCGCCCGCCGGTCACCTGATTCCAGGCGAAGACCACCGATCACCCGTCGCCCCGAAGCGGATTACCACCAGTAGTCGAGGCGTCGCTGCCGGTCCGTTTCCGGCGCTGCGGCCGCTCCTCTCCGCGCACGACCGAACACTGGGAATTACATTCCCAGTCACTGGGAAGAATTGCTGGGCAGCTGGTCACCGCCGACGTAGCGTGCCCGCCGTGACAAGCCCGGAAACGAACCGGAAAGCCGGTACGCGAGCAGCGCGGATCCTTGCCGTGTTCGCCGAACGCGAGAGCGCGACGGCGGAGGAGATCTCCGCGGTCACGGGGATCCCGTCGAGCGCCGTGTACCGGCACCTGACGACGTTCGTCGAAACCGGGTTGGTGCACCAGGCGCGCACGCGCGGCCGCTACTGCGCGGGGTCGCTGACCGTGCAGATGGCCGAGAACTACCGGCGCGAGGTGCTCAGCCAGGGCGGGGTGAAGCGCCGCCTCCGGCGGCTGGCGACCGACACCGACGAGCTCGCCGCGTTCCTCATCGCCCGCGACAACGACGTGCTCTGCGTCGAAGCGGCCGAGGGGACGCGCGTCGTCCGGTGCAGCTTCTCCCCCGGGCTGAGCAAGCCGCTCACCTTCGGCGCCAGCGCCCAGGCCCTGCTGGCGCACCTGCCCGAGGACCGGGTCGCGCGCGCCGCCGCGGCGCACGGGCTGACCCCACCGCAGGTCCACAAGTTGGAGATCGACCTGCGGCGCGTCCGGGGCCAGGGCTTCGCGGTGAGCGTCGGGCAGGTCGATCCGGGCGTGTGGGGCGTGAGCGTGCCCGTGCTGGACCGGAAGCAGAACCTCGTCGGCGTGGTCAGCACGATGGCCCCGGACTTCCGGGTCCGGCCTCGGCACGACTCCCTCGTCACGCTCACGCACGCCGCAGCGCAGGACATCAGCAGACTGGAGGAGTACGCGTGAGCACATCCGCTCCCGATTGGACCGGACGCGTCGACGGCCCCGGGCCGGAACATCGCAGGTGGCACAACGCGATCGACGAATCGCCCGGCGTCACCGGCGTTTCGCTGATCGGTTTTCCCTGCGACATCGGCGTCCGCCGCAACGGCGGTCGCCCAGGGGCGCAGGCGGGCCCGGGCGCGATCCGCGCGGCCCTGGGGAGTTTCGCGATCCAGCCGGAGGTCGTCGTGCACGACGCCGGCGACGTCGCGGTCACCGGTGACGCCCTCGAAGCGGCGCAGGACGACCTCGCCGAGGCGGTCGCGGAACAGCTCCGCGGCGGAAACCTCCCGGTCGTGCTCGGCGGCGGGCACGAGACCGCCTACGGCTCCTACCTCGGGCTCGCCCGCAGCGGCCTGCTGGACGGCCGGCGGCTGGGCGTGCTCAACCTCGATGCGCACTTCGACCTGCGGGAGGCCGATCGCGCGTCGTCCGGCACCCCGTTCCGGCAGATCGCCGTGGCAGAAACCGGGCGCGGCGCCGAATTCACCTACGCGGTGCTCGGAATCAGCCAGCCCAGCAACACCGCTGCGCTGTTCGCCACCGCGACCGAACTCGGCGTCCGCCACCGCCAGGACCTCGACTGCCAGGAACGGCACATCGAGGACGTCCTCGAATTCGTCCGGGCCTTCATCGCGGACGTCGACGCGCTGTACCTGTCGATCGATCTCGACGTGCTCCCCGCCGCACAGGCGCCGGGGGTCAGCGCTCCTTCGACCCTCGGCGTACCCGCCGGTGTCGTCTTCGAGGTGTGCCGGCTGGTCGGCAGCGACCCGAAGCTCGCCCTGGCCGACATCACCGAACTGAACCCCGCCCACGACATCGACAACCGCACCGCTCGGATCGCGGCCCGCCTCGTGCACACGATCGTGACGAGCGCCGCCGACCGGTCTGTCCCGGAAGGACACTGAATGCCCCGTCAGCGAACCTGGGCGCGGCTCGCGACCGCGCTCGTCGCCTGCCTGCTCGTGCTCGTGCCCACGAGCGCGGCGTCCGCGGCAGAACCGCCCACCGCCAAGCTCGACGCACTGCGTTCCGGGCAGGCCACGCTTCGGGTCGGCACCGACGCGACCTTCCCGCCGTTCGAGTTCACCGACGCCCAGGGAAACCAGCTCGGTTTCGACATCGACCTGGTCCGGGCGCTGGCCGCGCGGGCCGGCATCAAGAACGTCGAGTTCGTCCAGATGCCGTTCGGCAACATCGTTCCCGCGCTGCAGGCGAACCAGATCGACGTGGGCGCCTCGGCGATCTACATCAGCACCGAACGCGCCAAAGCCGTTGATTTCTCCGACATCTACTACCCCGGCGGCCTCGCGATCTTCGCGAACGAGAAGGACGGCTCCATCGCGTCGCTCGGAGACCTCGCGGGCAAGCGGGTCGCCGTCCAGGTGGGCACGAAGTCCGTCGAGTGGCTCAAGCAGCACCAGCCCGCCGCAGAGCTGATCACGGTGCAGACCAACGAGCAGATGTTCTCGTCGGTGCGGCTGGGACAGGCGGACGCCGTCGTGACCGGCGCGCCCGCCGGTAAGCACTTCATCGCCCAGCAGGGCGGCCTCAAGCAGATCGGTGACCGCCTGACCGAGGAGAACTACGGCTACGCCTTCCAGAAGGCCGACCCGGCCCTGCGGGACGCGTTCAACACCTCGCTCAAGCAGATGCACGACGACGGCTCCTACTCGCAGATCACCGAGAAGTGGTTCGGCGCGGAGACCACGGCGGCCAAGCCGGGCGGGCACCCCCTGTTCAACGTGGCCACCATCATCGAGTCCTCGGGGCAGATCTGGCAGGGCCTCCTCGTCAGCATCCAGGTCATCCTGAGCGCCCTGGTGCTCAGCCTGCTGCTCGGCACCATCGGCGGTTTCGCCAAGCTCAGCCGGATCGCGCCGCTGCGGTGGCTCGGCAACGCCTACGTCTCGGTCATCCGCGGGACGCCGTTCGTGGTGCAGCTGTTCTTCATCTACTTCGGACTCCCCCAGCTCGGCCTGCAACTCCCGCCCATGGCCGCCGGGATCATCGCGCTCGGGCTCTACAGCGGCTCGTACGTGACCGAGATCTTCCGCGGTGCCGTGCAATCCGTCGACCGCGGTCAGCTGGAAGCGTCGCGGTCGTGCGGGATGTCGCACGCCTCGGCGATGCGTCACGTGATCATCCCGCAGGCCTTCCTGCGCATGCTCCCGCCGCTGGGCAACGAGTTCGTCTCGATGACGAAGAACTCGGCGCTGGTGTCCTTCGTGACCATCCACGAGTTGTTCCTCGTGGGGCAGACCATCATCTCCCGCACCTTCGACGCGCTGACGGTCTACCTGTTCATCGGCCTCCTCTACTACCTGATGACCAACCTCATCGGTTTCGCGACGAGCACCATCGAGAAGAAGATGGCGGTGTACATCTGATGGCACTACTGGAAGTCCGGGACCTGACCAAGGTCTACGGCGACGTCAAGGTGCTCGACGGGATCGACTTCACCATCGAGCCCGGCCAGGTGGTCGCGGTGATCGGCCCCAGCGGCGGCGGGAAGTCCACCTTCCTGCGCTGCCTCAACCTGCTGGAAACCCCGACCTCCGGCAGCGTGCGGTTCGACGGCGACGAGCTGACCGGGCGCGGTGTCGACCTGGACCGCCTGCGGTCCCGGATGGGCATGGTGTTCCAGCACTTCAACCTGTTCCCCAACATGACCGTGCTGCGCAACGTCGTGCTGCCCCAGGTGAACGTGCTCAAGCGGTCGAAGGCCGAGGCCGAGGCGAAGGCGCGCGGCCTGCTGCAGCGCGTCGGCATGCTCGAACGCGCGGACGCTTACCCGAACAGGTTGTCCGGCGGGCAGAAGCAGCGCGTCGCGATCGTCCGCGCCGCCGCGATGGACCCGAAGCTGATGCTCTTCGACGAACCGACGTCCGCGCTGGACCCCGAGGTCGTCCAGGACGTTCTCGACATCATGTCCGAGCTCGCCCGCGACGGCATGACCATGGTCGTCGTCACCCATGAGATGGGCTTCGCCCGCAAGGTCGCCGACCGCGTCGTGTTCGTCGACGGCGGGAAGATCGCCGCCGACCTCCCGCCGGAGGACTTCTTCTCGGACGGCAACGCGAATCCCCGCATCCGCACCTTCCTCGACAAGGTGCTCTGACCGGCGCCGCTGCCCCGGACGCGCCTGCGCAAGGCGCGTCCGGGCCCACGCGTTTCGGAATGGTGCGCGGGCACGTGCGGGACGGGGCCACCCGGGACGCGGGACGGCGGTTTCGCGCGAAACCGGCGCCCCCCCGGGAGGGAAGACCGCCGGTTGGCGCCCAAACCGCGCCCCCGGTAAGGCCCGCCAGCCCCCAGCCCACATAG
>NZ_JBSGJZ010000069.1:0-29206 GCF_053605825.1 Saccharopolyspora sp. NPDC003752
GCGAACCCACCCAACTGCGCACCCGAGAAATCCTTCAGCGACCCCAGCAACCGCCCCATCGGAGTACGCGCCCCCGCCACGATCACAGAACCGCTCACCACTGCCTCCCGGTGCGTCTTCGTCGACTGCCACGTCATCGATGCGTCGCAGCACCATGATGGCCCCGCGGGCGCTCCCGGACCATACCCGCGATGACACCCGGTGCCACCTGTGACGACTGCCATAACCAGGCGCTACGGATGACAGGAAGGTTCCCCTGCTCTCACCCGTCGCCGGCTCCGGTGACAGGAAAGTTCCCATGCTCCCAACACCACCCGCCCCGGCGATCCGGCCGCCGGATGACAGGAAGGTTCCCTTCCTCGCAAGCCCTGTCACGCCCGGCCGCGCGTGGACGGCCGGGCGTGACAGGAAGGTTCCCCTGCTCTCAGCAGTTGCCGGTGCCGGTGGTGGTGTCGCAGAGGCTGGTTTCGGCGGCCCAGAACAGCTTCGTGCGGGCGTTGACGCCGAGTTCCCGGGAGGCCGACACGTCGGTGTCCGCGCCGGAGTCGGCCTTCAGCCAGTACCGCACCTCGTAGTCCTTTCCGCCCTCCGCGTAGGTGAAGACGTAGAACGGTGCCGGGACCGGGGCCGGCCCGAAGTCGGGGGCGGTCCAGGCCTTTTCGCCCTCCGCCTCGCTCGGGTCGACGTACAGGCAGTCGTACTTGGCGCCCTCGAAGGTGCAGTCGCGCGGCTGAGCCCCGCCGTATCGGGTGACGCTGTCGTCCTTGGTGACGCCGTCGGATTCCAGCCGCTGGTAGATCGTTTCGCAGGCGCCTGCGTCGCAGGCGTGCCAGTCCTTCCACGCGGTGGCGCGGGCGCTTGCGGTGGACGATCCGCCGTTGACCGCGTCGCAGAACTTGCCGACCATGTACGGCACCATCTTCTGCGCGGCGCCGACCGAGTCGATGGCGGTCGCGGCGGTGTCCCCGGCGCCGAGCCCGGCCGAGTCGAGCTGCCAGATGCCGACGCCCGGGTTGAAGAACAGGCCCTTGGCTCGTTGTTCGGGGTCGGCGAGGGAGGTCTGGTCGTCGTAGCGGGACAGGGTCATCGGCGACGGCGCCTTGCCGGATCCCGCCACCTCGGGCCACGTCGTGGACAGCGCCAGGTTGGTCGCGGCTTTGGCGCTGATCGTGCAGTCGGCCGCCCCGGCCGCCTCCTCGGCTGCGGCGCTCACCGCTGCGTACGGTTCGGTGCCGAACACCAGCGGTCCGGGCGCGACCCAGGCCCGGTCCCGGCGCAGTTGGTCCGCGCGCGGGTTGTCGCCGCCTCCGCCGCTGGTCACGCCGTCGCCGCCGGCGGCCAGCGCGGCGGGTACGCCTAATCCGATGGTGACGCCGAGCACCGCCGTCAGGATCGCGAGCCCGCGAACCGGCCCACGTTGCTTCTTCGCCATCCTCGCCCCTCTCAGGTGAATCAGCCACATGCTCGTGCGTAGCAAGGTCACCCGACTCCGCTCGTTGGGGCAATTCGATCTTCCGGATTTGCCGGTATTCCCGGAAAATGTGGGCGCGAGTTACGCTGCGGGCATGCGAGCGGACTTAGCCGGCCTGGTCACGGCCGTGGATCACGTGGGCATCGCGGTGGCCGATCTGGACGCGGCCATCGCCTTCCAGCGGGACACCTTCGGATTAGAAGTCGCACACACGGAGGTGAACGAGGAGCAGGGCGTGCGCGAAGCGATGATGCGGGCACCCGGCGACGCCACGGGCGTGACGCAGATTCAGCTCATCGCGCCACTGCGCGAGGATTCGGCGATAGCGAAGTTCCTGGACCGCAACGGCCCCGGCCTGCAGCAACTCGCCTACCGGGTGACGGACATCGACGCGGCCATGGCGGCGATCCGCGCCAAGGGATTGCGGCTGCTCTACGAGGAACCGCGCCACGGCACGGCGAACAGCCGCATCAACTTCGTGCACCCCAAGGACGCCGGCGGCGTCCTCGTCGAACTCGTCGAACCAGCCGGAGTCCACTGAGGACGCCGTCCGGGTCGTGAGTGCTTTGTGCCGCTGTGGCAGCACAAAGCACTCACGACCCGATCACGCCGGGAGCAGCAGCATCCGGCGTTCGGCGATCTCCTCGACCGCCGCACGGCTGTAGGCGAGCGGGAAGTACTCGCCGGTGCGCCAGGATTCGGCCAGGTCCCGGTAGTGCGGATCGTCCGGGTTCCCGGACTGGCCTGGCGTGTTGACCGCGATCGAGGAATCCCAGTCGCCCACGTCGAGGACCATCCGGAACGACGGGCCGTTGGTCTGCCGGAAGTCGTTCGTCCGGTACGACGACTGGTTCACGGTGTCCGGGGAGCCGCCGCGCGGCAGCGGGCCGACGTCGAACCGGGCGCGCTCGCCGGCGTCGAACGCCTTCGACGCCGGGTGCTGGAAGAAGCTGTGGTGCAGCTTGCCCCAGCGCCAGCTGCCCTCGCCGCGCCCGAGCAGCTCCTGCACCTCGGCGTAGGCGGTGCGCAGCGTGTCCAGCAGCAGCCGGTCGCGGGCCGCCTCGTCCGGCAGCCACCTGCCTGGCTTCTCCAGCTCGCCGAGCAGGACCAGCGTGTCGGCGTCCTCGATCACGTCGGCGGCCTTCGGCACGGCGGCGCGCACGAACCCCGGTCCGAGGTGCTTCGACAGCCACACCTCGAACAGCGCCGCGGCGTTCGAGTCGGCGACTTCCACCGCGTCCCATCCCCGCAGCAGCCGCAGCGCGCGGCGGAGATCGGATTCACCGCTGTCCAGTTCGGACAGCAGGGCGATCAGCCGCCGGGCCGGGATGGACAGCTGATCGTTCTGCAGCGCCGCCGAATCCGACACGGTGTGCTTGCGCTGCCGCGACAGCACCTCGACGATCCGCTGGTGCCGGAACGGGTTGGTCCACTCGAACCCGAGGCCCTTGCCCTGGTGCTCCGGCGGCAGGTTGAACTGGTTCGCGGTGGCGATGAACCCGGCCGCCGGGTTGAGCTCGCGCGGCAGGTCGTCGCCGGAGTAGAAGCCGTTCCACTCGTAGCGGCCGTCGCCGGGCACCGGCAGCAGGCCGTCGTAACCGACCCGCTTGGGCGCGAGACCGCCGGGCACCCAGCCGATGTTGCCGTCGACGTCGGCGTAGACCTGGTTCTCCGTCGGCGCGCCCCAGTTGCGCATCGACGTGGTGAACTCGCGGAAGTTCCGGGCCCGCATGTAGGAGATGCTGCCGAAGTACGGCGACATGCCCGGTTCCAGCCAGGCCGTCCGCACCGCGTACGCGAGGTTCCGCTGCTCGTCCACGCGGATCACCGGGCCGTGCCTGGTGAACGCGAGCTCGACCGTCCGGTCCGCCTCGCCGAACACGGCGACCGTCTCGCGCCGGACCGACATCGACTCCCAGCCGTCCCGGTAGCGGTAGCGGGTGCGGTCGGCCGGATCGAGCTGGTAGACGTACAGGTCTTCCTGGTCCATCGGGAAGATGGTGAGCCCGAACGCGATGGTGCCGTTGTGCCCGATGGAGATTCCCGGCAGCGCGGGCTCACCGGCCCCGATCACGTCCAGGCCGGGCGCCGACAGGTGCGCGATGTAGCGCAGCGACGGAGCCGAGTAGGCGCGGTGCGGGTCGTTGGCCAGGATGGGGCGCCCGGTGGCGGTCCGCTGCCCGCCGACCACCCAGTTGTTGCTGCCTTCGGTCGTCGCGTCGCGGATCGTCCTGGCGCGGATCGAACCGTCCTTGAATTCGACCTCCTGGGTGGCGAGCTCGAAGACCGCCAGCACGTCCGCCGGCATCGCGCACGGGTCGAAGCCCTCGGGCACGGTCGTCCGCCGGTCGGGCTGCAGGCCCTGCCGGACCAGGTCCGCGTCCACCCCGGCGGCGCAGGCCACCTTGGCGCGCTTGACCTCGCTGGTCAGGTTTCGGGTCAGGCCGTGGCTGCGGATGCGCACCACGTCCGCCGGTTCCCAGCGGGCGGGCCGGTAGCCGAGGATGCCGAACTCGGCCGGCAGCTGCTCCGGGTGCTGGTCCAGCCAGTCCAGGTAGGCGTTGATGCCGGCGGTGAACTGCGTCGCGATCCGCTGCGCGTCCGGGGAGTAGCGCGACCATTCCACGTCCATGTCGCCGCGGTAGAGGAACAACCTGGTGGCGCGGTCCTGGTCGACGTAGTCCGGGCCGAGCACCTCGGCGAGCCGCCCGAGGCCGCGGCGGCGCCACAGGTCGATCTGGAACAGCCGCTCGCGGGCGGCGTTGAAGCCCTGGGCGAGGAACACGTCGTCCTCGCTGCTCGCGTACAGGTGCGGGACGCCGTAGCGGTCCTCGATCAGCTCGACCGGCGCCCGCAGGCCCTTCACCTGGAAGTTCGTCACCGGGGCCGGGTCACCGGGGGTCGCGCTCGCCGCGGCCGCCATCACACCTGCTCCGGCGATTCCCGCCGCAGTCGCGACGAAGCCCTGTCGCCGGGAAAAACGCACGCGCCCAACGTCCACCACAACCTCCCGCGTCGACCACCTGCAGGAAGTTGTAGTCCGGGCAACATCTTTTCACAAGAGTGAAGCGACTTCATGATAGGCGGGCCGAGGTCAGGGGTTGTTCAGGTAGGCGAGCACGGCGAGGACGCGGCGGTTCTTGTCGCCGTCATCGGCGATGCCGAGCTTGCCGAACAGGGAGGTGGTGTACTTGCTGATGGCGCTTTCGCTGAGGAAGAGCCGCCGGCCGATGGCCTGGTTGGACAGTCCTTCGGCCATGAGGCCCAGCACGGAGTGCTCGCGTTCCGTGAGCCGCTCCAGCCGCCGGTTCGAGGCCCCGCTGGACAGCAGCTTGGCGATGACGGCCGGATCCATGGCGGTCCCGCCTCCGGCGACGCGCTGCAGGGCATCGATGAACTGGTCGGCGTCGAACACGCTCTCCTTCAGGAAGTAGCCGATGCCGCCGGCGCCGTCGGCCAGGAGCTCGCGGGCGTAGAGCTGTTCGACGTACTGGGAGAGGATCAGGACCGGCAGGCCGGGCAGCTCGCGGCGCGCGGCGATGGCCGCTCGCAGGCCCTCGTCCGACCGGGTCGGCGGCATCCGCACATCGACGATGGCGACGTCCGGCCGCCACCTCAGCAGCGCGTCGAGCGTTTCGGGCCCGGTGGCCGCCGTCCCCACCACCTGGTGCCCGAACGCCTCGACGAGGCGGACCATGCCGTCCCGCAGGAGGTAGAGGTCTTCGGCTACGACGACTCGCACGGCACCATGATCCTCGCGCGGGTCGGGCCGCCTGCCGGGCTGGTGATCTCGCACGTGCCGTCGAAGGCCGCGAGGCGGCGGCGCAGCCCCGCCAGCCCTCCTCCGGCCTGCACCTCGGCTCCGCCCCGGCCGTCGTCTTCGACATCGACGACGAGCCCGGTTCCGCCCAGGGCGATGGAGATCTGCGCGCGGGTCGCGTCGGCGTGCTTGACCGCGTTGGTCAGCAGTTCCGCGATCCCGAAGTACACGGCGGATTCGATCGGCGGGTCCAGGCGCAGCTGGACGTCGGCGCTGACGGTCGCTTCGAGCGGGCTGTCCAGGGCGAGCGCGCGAACGGCATCGACGAGCCCCCGGTCGTTGAGGACCGGCGGGTTGATCCCCCGGACCAGTTCGCGGAGCTCGGTCAGCGACGTGGCGGCGCCGACCCGCGCTTCCCGCATCAGCGCCTTGGCCTGGTCGGGGTCGGTTCCCACCAGCCTCTCGGCGGTCGCCAGGGAGAGCCCGAGGCCGACCAGCCGGGCCTGCGCCCCGTCGTGCAGGTCCCGCTCGATCCGGCGGATCTCGGCGGCCTGCGCGATGGTCGTGTCCGCGCGCTGGGAGGTCAGCTCGTCCACCCGGTCCGCCAGCACCATCGCGGGCGACGCGCGCAGGAAGCGAACGGCCACCGGCTCGATGGACCGCCAGGCGTACGGCGCACCGGCGATGGCCACGGCCAGGCCGAGCACGCCGACGACGCGCGCGGACGGCTCCGGCTGGACGAACCCGATGACGGCCACCGCGACCCCGGCAGGCGGAATGGCCGCGGCCACGCCCGCGGTGAGCGGCGCGATCACCATGAACCGCAGGTCACGCCAGGTGGCGGGATCGCTCGACCACAGCCGCCACCGCTGCTCCCGGCGGGCGTCCCGAACGGTGCGCGAGTAGGAGTAGCCGTTCCACCAGTACCCGGTCGACATCCGCGTCACCGGCCCGGCCTGCCGGTATCCGTCCGGGATGGCGGTGTCCGTCCACTTCGCGACGAGGGAGCGGACCATCCGGCACACCGGGCGGGACAGGGCGAAAGTGCCGATGCACGCCCACGCGAACGGCGCGATCCACGACCACGGGTTTCCGCCCCACCACATCCACAGCGCCACGGCGGCGGCCCACACGGCCGGGACCAGCATGGTGACGACCACGACGGCGCACGCTCGCGCGAACCCCGTGCAGGCACGCGCCACCCACGACACCACTCGTCGCATGATCTTCCTTCTAGGTTCATCGACCCGGCGCCGCGGTTCCCGCACTGCGCCGGTCCGGCCGGTCCGGCTCGGTGCCCCCACTGTGCATCGCGCGGAACCCGGTTCCCGCCGGATCGGCCCGGAAGTAGGCCTAGCCCCACCCCGCCGTACGGCCAGGCCCCGGTCAGGCCGGCTTGACCTTCCGCGGCTTCCCGACGCCGAGCTCCAGGGCCTTGGCGATGAAGCTGATCTCGCGGTCCAGCTCGTCGTCGTGCGCGCCGTGCCGGGCCACCGAATGGCGGTGGTTGACCACCCGGGCCAGCAGCACGGCGGCGGTGTCGACGTCGCAGCTCACCGGGCCCGGCGGCAGCGCCAGCTCGATCACCCGGCGGATCAGCTCCACCACCGTCCCGAACCGCCGCTGCAGCGCCTGCCGCACCGCGACGTGCGTGTCCGCCTCCCGCCACAGCAGGTGGCTGAGCAGCGGCGACGACTCCAGCCGCGCGTCGAGTTCGCCGATCAGCCGGCGCAGGCTGCCCGCGACATCGCCCCGGACCGCGACCCGGTCGGATTCCACCAGGTCCTCGGGCAGCCGCTCGACCAGCGCCGTCAGCAGGTCCTGCTTGCGCCGGAAGTAGTAGTGGATGAGTCCTTTGGGGACCTCGGCCCGCTCGGCGATCCGGGAGGTGGGCGTGGCGTTGAAGCCGTGCTCGGCGAACAGCTCGCCTGCCGCGTTCAGGATGCGCTCCCGCGCGGACCCGCCCTGATCACCCGGTGCCGCCACGGCATCGTCCGATGTGGACGGCCGCTTGCGGGCGCCGCGATCGCCCGGTGCCTCCGCCATGAACCCGACCTCCGACCTCCGGCCGGCTCGTTCCACGGGGCCGGTCAAAAAGAACGCGCGGCCCGGACGTTACCGCCGGACCGCGCGACAGCGAACTCGCGAGTGGTGGTGATCGCTCGAACGGCCGCCACCGCTCGCGACGATTGGCGTGTTTCACAGGTGACGGCAGCCACCCGCGACACGGCCCTCAGTGCTGGCCCGCGATTCCGCGGTGCGCGGCGTTGGCTTCGGGCAGCGCGGCGGCACCAGCGATGACGGCCAGCACGCCGACGATCCACGAGGTCCACGAGGCGCCCATGAACCCGGTGTAGCCGAGGACCCACGGCGAGATGAACAGCAGCACGCCCAGCAGCATGTGGCTGTATTCGCTGGTCATCGAGCCCGGCATGGCCAACGACCACACGCTCGCGATCACCAGCAGCGCACCCAGCACGATCATCGCGGACATCGCCGCCCCGTTCGTCGCCGTCCACATCGTCCCGAGGATCAGGTAGACGCCCAGCACCACTGCGACCCAGTCCTGCCAGCGAACCCACGGCTTCACAGTCGAACCGCTCGACCTATCGGCCACGTCGATCACCTCCACTGATGCCCGACTTGCACCTCCATGTTCACTCTTGGTTGGCCAGCCGGTCAAGAGTCCGGATCGTGGTGTTCCGCCCGCTTCGCCACACAGTCCGGCGCGCCACCGCGAAGCCTCGCCGGGGGCCTCGTCCACCGGGCGAGGAAAATCCGGCTGATACGCGCCACACCTCCCACAACAACGTCGTCTTCCAGGTAGCTTGGTTGCCATGGGCCTTGCCGACGACCGCGATTTGCTGCCACTGGGATCGGGATTCGACCTCGCTCGCAAGAACGGCTACGACCGCGCCCAGGTCGATGAGCACCTCGAGCGACTCGACGCCGACATCCGCATCCTCTCCGCGGATCGCGACGCCGCGGTCTCCCAGGCAGGGGACCTGTCCAAGCAGCTGGAGTCGGCCCGCTCCGAGATCGAGAGCCTGCGCGGCCAGGTCGACCGGCTGGCCAAGCCGCCGACCACGCTGGAAGGTCTCAGCGAGCGCCTGCAGCGAATGCTGCGCCTCGCCCAGGACGAGGCGAACGACATCCGGGCCCGCGCCGAGAAGGACGCCGGCCTGATCCGCACGCGCTCCGAGACCGAGGCGACCAACCTGCGCAACCGCTACGAGCGGCTGCTCTCCGAGGTCGACAGCCGGCGCAGCGAGATGGAAACCGAGCACCGCTCGCTGATGGACAAGGCCAAGGTCGAGGCGGAGCGGATCACCCGCGAGGCCGAGGAGAACCGCAAGCGCGCCGACCAGGAGTCCGAGGCCCGCCGGATCCAGGTCGAAGAGGACTTCGAGATCGCGATGGCGGCGCGCCGCAGCGAATCCATGCGCACCCTCGCCGAGCAGGAGGCCACCAGCAAGGCGGAAGCCGAGCGCCGCGTCCGGGAAGCGACCGAGGAGGCCAACCGCCGGCTGCGCGAAGGCACCACCGAAGCGCACCGCCGGGTCCGCGAGGCCACCGACCAGTCGAACCGGATGGTCGGCGACGCCACCGCGAAGGCCGAACAGCTCACCCGCGAATCCACCGAGGCAGCGCAGAAGCGCGAGAAGGACAGCATCGAGACCGCCGAGCGCCGCGAGCGCGAAAGCGTCGAAGCAGCGCAGAAGCGCGAGCGCGAAAGCATCGAAGCCGCGCAGAAGCGCGAGCGGGAGAGCATCGAAGCCGCCGACAAGCGGAAGCGCGAGAGCACCGAAGCCGCCGAGAAGCGGATCCGGGAGAGCAAGTCGGAAGCCGAGCGACTGGTCCGCGAAGCCACAGAGAAGTCCGAGCGGATGGTCCGCGAGTGCACCGAGGAGGCCACCCGCCTCATCGACGAAGCGACCCGCGAGAGCAAGCGCCTGGTCGCGGCGGCCCGCGAAGACTCCCAGCGCCGCCTCGGCGCGACGACCGAAGAGGTCCAGCGCCGCCTCGCCAAGGCGGACGAGCAGGTCCACTCGCTGACCGAACTGCGCGAGTCCGTGGCCAAGAAGCTCCGCGACGCCGCCGAAATGCTCGGCCAGACCACGCCGCTCCTGGAACGCCTCGCCCAGGAGGACTCCGAAGAGGACAAGCTCCGCGAAGCGGCGGCGGAAGCCCGCGAACAAGCCCGCAAGGACGCCGAAGACGCCCTCGCCCGCGACTCCCGCGACGAGGAGCCCGCCCGCCAGGCGAAGCCGGCGGCCGAGGCGAAGCCTGCTCAGGACGCGGCGAAGGCGAAGCCGAGCGGCGCGAAGCCCGAGGCGCAGCCTGCGAAGCAGGCGAAGCCGAAGGGCCAGGGCGGCAAGCCGTCGGGCGGCGGCGGAGCCGCCGACGACGGGCCGACGGAGCAGATCCACCGGGACACGGCGCGCGGCCACAGCCCGCACGACGAGCCGACGCGGCGCATCCAGCTGCCGGTGCCGGAGGGCAAGGGTCAGCAGCAGCGCTCGCACAGCGCCACCCGGATCGACGCCACGAACCAGCAGCGCCGCTGACAACAGCCCGTCTCACCTGCGCGAACAGCCCGCACGGCGCCGGCTGGCTCACGCTGCGCGTTCCCTGTGGAACGACGCGCGCTCGCGGCACCAGGTGCTGGACGTCGACACGGCCACGCGTGCGGTGGCCGCGCCGGGCCGAACCTGTCCACTTAGGACTCGAATGCCGCTCCGCCGCTGGTCGGCTCGCCACCCCGCGGCGGACATTTGCACCTGGCACGGTGTCAGGTCCTAGACCAGGGTGTCATGTTCAGCATTGGAGACTTCGCCAGGCACGGCCGGGTGTCGGTCCGGACGTTGCGCCACTACGACGGGCTCGGGTTGCTCCGGCCCGCGCACGTCAACCCGTCGACCGGTACCGCGACTACACCGCCGACCAGTTGGCCCGGCTCGTCGCCTGACGTCCTGCCTGGTCAGCACGGGTGCGCGTCATCGAGAGGGCCGGCGCCTGTCTCTACGGGCAAGGACAGCTGCGGGCATCTCGCGGCCTGCACCAATGGAAGGACCAGGTCATGTCGGACCAGGAGTTCCCAACCGGTGATGGCGACAGGGCGCGCGCCAAACGGCAGTCCGGAAGCTACTTCATGCTGCCCAGCGAAACGGCCGAGCAGTTCAAGCGGTCCGAGGCGGACATGGAGAAAACGCGGGATCGCGCCGTAGAGCGGGACGCCCACCCGCCGGGCAAGGGCGACCACTAGGAAGCAGAGGCGCTGCCTAGGCGATCCGGGCGATCCAGGAACGGACGGCGTCGGCGAAGGCATCCGGCGCCTCCACCGACGACAAGTGCCCGACGCCCGGCAACGTCACGAGCTCGCCACCGCGCAGCGCATCCGCCAGCTCGCGCGCGTTCTCCGGTGGCGTCAGCGCATCTTCCTCGCCGACGACCACCAGCGCCGGGCCGTCGTAGGACCGCAGCGTGGCTGTGCTGTCGGGACGCCCCGCCATCGCGCGCTGCGCCCACGCGACACCGTCCGCAGGCTGAGCATCGATCATCTCGCGGATACTGGAGACGATCTCGGGGCGTTGCTCGTGCGTAGTGCGCCCCAACAGGTTCGGCAGGCTGCTCTCCGCGAGCCAACCCATGGTGCCCTCGCGCTCTGCGCGATCCGCAACCTTTAGGCGGTTGGCGCGCTGCTCGTCGTTGTCGGCGACTGCCTTGGTGTCGACGAGCAGCAGGCCCGCGACGCGCTGCGGCGCAGCGCGCAGCAGCGCCATCGCGACGTAGCCGCCCATCGAGCAACCGCCCAGGACGACCCGCGGCAGCTCCAACTGATCCAGCAGGGCCAGGATGTCGGCGGCGGCGCGATCGATGCTCGGCTGCTCTGCCGCGCACCGGTTCGCGCCCGGCTCCGCCAGGCCCCGCGCCGACGAGCCGTCCAACGCGCTCTCGCCGAGGCCCCGCTGATCAGGGGTGATCACCCGCAACTGGTCGTCCAGGCGGCCCCGCACCGGGTCCCACATCCGCGCATCCACCGGGAAGGCGTGCAGCAGCACCAGCGGCGTCCCGGCTCCCGATTCGATGAAGTGCACGGGCCCATCCTGCCGGAACGACCCACCCGACGCGCCCCAACGAACCGCCACCGCCCGCCCTGCTGTGCGGATTGCAGCTTGGGAACCTTCCTGTCACCCCGCCGCAGCAGGGCGCGAGCATGGGAACCTTCCTGTCATCCGAGTGCCCAGGCGTGGCTGAGGTGTGCTGCGGCGCAGATGTTGACGTCCAGCAGGTAGGCGCCTGCCTGACCGCACTGGCCGGCTCCGGTGCCCGGGTCGATCGGTTGGCCGTGGCCCATGCCGGTGATCTCGAACGTCTCCACCAGGGTTCGGCCGTCCGCGTCGTTGTAGACCGCGTGCGGGTAGCCCGCGACGGTGTCGGTGGCCGACGGTGTGCCCGGGATGCCGTGCACATTGGTCCACTGCTCGACCTGTTCGCGCTGGTTCGCCGGCGCCACCGTGTAGTCGGCGGTGCCGTGCCAGATGCTCAGCGTCGGCCGCGGCCCTTGGTACGGGCTCGCGGCTCGCACCTTGTCACCCCACTGCGCCGCCGTCAGATCCCGGCCGGGGTTCATGCACGTGAACGCGTCGACGGAGCTCGTCGCGCAGCCGAACGGCAGGCCCGCCACGACGCCGCCGCCGGCGAACATCTCCGGGTAGGTGGCGAGCAGCACCGAGGTCATCGCGCCACCCGCGGACAGGCCCGTGACGTAGACCCGGGCCGGGTCCGCGCCGGTGTCGTCGATCGCACGCCGCACCATTTGCGCGACCGATTCCGCCTCGCCCTGGCCGCTCGTCGCGTCGCCGGGCTGGAACCAGTTGAAGCAGCGGCTGCTGTTGTTGGCCGCTTCCTGCTGCGGCAGCACGAGCGTGAACCCCGAGCGCTCGGCGAGTTCGACCCACCCCGCGCCGTTTCCGTACCCAGCCGCATCCTGCGTGCAGCCGTGCATCGCGACTACGACCGGGCGGCCCGTGGGCAGCCCGTCGGGGACGTATTCGAACATGCGGAGCGCGCCGGGATTCGCGCCGAACCCGGTCACCTCCCGGATTTCCGCCGCCGACGCGGCGGGGGCGACGGCGAGCAGGGCCAGCAGCACGGCCGCGACCAGCGAGAAGACACGCACTCAGACCACCTCCTTGTGGTTTGCACCACTCAAGGTAGGGGCGTCGGCGCAACCACCTCCACAGTGGACGCCACTACACCGCGAGCGCCGTTTGTGTGCCGTCACCACATGTTCGGGTTCGGCTCCCCGCCATAGCGTCACGGGGCGAACCCGAGGAGGTCTGCCGTGCCCAGCCGAATCGCCCTGCTCTCCGCCGGTCTGCTCGCCGGCACGCTGCTCCTTCCGGCCGAACCGGCGACCGCGCAGTCGGCGGACTGCCGCCCCGCGGCGCGGGTTCCCGGTGCCGCGCACCAGGAATCGGCCTGCCTGGACGACCTGACCACCACCGGCACGCTCGGCTCCGGGCACACCGTGCAGGCCGACTGGGCCGGCCTGACCGCACAGGACCTGCCCGCGCCGGAGCCGGTTCCGGGCATCCAGATCGACGGCTACTTCCCGGACACCTCCGCCACGAACACCAACCACGGCTGGAACCACGACTCCCAGTTCGTGCTGCGCCTGCCGCAGCGGTGGAACGGCGGGCTGGTGATCAGCGGAACTCCCGGCAACCGGAGGCAGTACGCCAACGACCGCGCCATCGCCGACCACGTCCTGGCCGCCGGTTACGCCTTCGCCGCGACCGACAAGGGCAACACCGGCGCCGAGTTCTTCACCGACGGGCAGCGGCCGGGGGACGCCGTCGCCGAGTGGAACCACCGCGTCACGCAGCTGGCCGCCGCCGCGAAGGTCACCGCCTGGCGGCACTACGGCCGGCCGCCGTCGCGGACGCTCGCGGCCGGGCTGTCCAACGGCGGCTACCTGGTGCGCTGGCAGCTGGAGAACCGGCCTTGGCTCTACGACGGCGGAATCGACTGGGAGGGGACGCTGTGGACGCAGCGGGACAACCTGCTGACCTTCCTGCCGACGGCGCTTCGCGCCTACCCCGCCGGCGATGAACAGGCGATCCTGTCCGCGGGTTTCGCGCCGGGGTCGCAGTTCCTGTGGGACTACCACCACCGCGTCTACTGGGACCTGACGCAGCGGATCTACCGCGAGGAGTTCGATCCCGGCTACGACGGCGACCGGGTGGCCGGGATCCCGTTCTGCGCCAGCGGGACCGAGGGCTGCGACGCTGACTACGACTACGCCCGGCGCCCCGCCGAGGTGCATCGCGCGGTCGAGCGGATCGCGCTCACCGGCCGGATCGGCAAGCCGCTGATCACCCTGCACGGCACCCTCGACACGCTGCTGCCGATCAGCCGCGACTCCGACGTCTACGCGCGGATGGTGGCCGAGTCCGGGCGGGCCGGCCTGCACCGCTACCACCGCATCGAGGGCGGCAACCACACCGACGGCCTGGTGGACCGGTTCCCGGGCCGCCTGCGCCCGCTGGCGCCGCACTTCCGCGACGCCTTCGGCGAGCTGGAGGGCTGGCTCGGCGGCAGCTGACCCGCCCAGGTGCAACGAGCCGGCGTTCTCGACCGCGGACAGGATCGGGGCTCACGAGGCTTGGGAGCTGGGCTGATCCGCTAGGACTGCAGGTTGTGCAGGCGTAGCGCGAGCTGGATTTCCAGCGCCCGGTCCGGGGTCTGCCAGTCGGAGCCGAGCAGGGAGCCGACGCGGTCCAGCCGCTGCACGACCGTGTTGACGTGCACGTGGAGCGCGTCCTTGGCCCGCGTGAGGTTCGCCCCGGCGGCGAAGTACGCGTGCAGCGTGCCGGCGAGTTCGGTGCCGCGCCGGGCGTCGTAATCGAGGACCGGCCCGATCGTCCGCCGGACGAAACCGATCAGGTCCGTGTGCTCGCCCAGCAGCACGCCGAGGAACCCGAGGCCGTCCATGGCCGCGCCCTCGCCGATGCGGCCGAGCGCGAGCAGGGCGCGCAGGCAACGAGCCGCTTCGGCGTGCGCCGCGGCGATCTCCTGCGGGCCGCGCGCCGGGCCTGCCGCGCCGACCGTGACCGGGTTGTCCACGATGGAGCGCAGTTCGGCGGCGATGCGAGCCGCCGACTCCCCCGGATCGCCGGCGGGCACCAGGAGGACGACCTCCTCGGCGTGGATGCCGGCGAGGGCGGCGCACCGCCCGGCCGCCACCGCCAGCCGCGTTCGTGGCACCTTGTCGGCGTGCGCGATGAGCACGGCGTGCGGCTCGACGAGGTCCAGCCCGAGTCGTTCGGCGCGGGCCAGCAGCGCGCCGGGATTGCGGTCGGGCGCGGTCAGCAGGTCGGTGAGCAGTTCGCCGCGCACCTCGTCCTCCGCCTTCGCCACGGACCGGCGCAGCATCAGCAGCAGCGCGGTGACCACCGCCGCGCGCTCGAACAGCCGCCGGTCGGCGTCGACCAGATCCGCCCGCCCGGCCAGCACGATGCTGCCGAGCAGCTCCGGCCCGGCCTGCACCGCGCACACCCATCCATCCGATGTGGACACCGCGCGGCCCGCGGCCCTGGACGTCGCGACGGCTTCCGCCGGCGGTTCGGGCGGTGTGCCGCCGGCGCCGGTCAGCTCGGTGCCGTCCGCGTCGAACATCCCGATCGCGCCGCGCAGCACATCGGCCACCGACGCCGCCACCTCCGGCAGGTCGCCGCCCCGCAGCACCAGATCCATCAGCCGGTCGTGGGCCTCCTCGGCGCGGTGCAGGGCCTCGCTGTGCGCGCTGATCTCCTCCAGCAGGGCCGCGTTGTCCAGCGCGATCGCGGCGTGGTCGGCCAGCGACGACAGCAGCGCGACCTCGTCCGGGCTGAACTCGCGGCGCGTTCGGTCCGAGGCGTAGAGCACGCCGATGACCTGGTCCCCGAGCGCCAGCGGCACGCCCAGGATCGCGGTCAGCCCCTCATCGCGGACCGCCGAGTCGATCGGCGAGGTGTGCCGGAACCGCTCGTCGGCGAAGTAGTCGTGCGTCGCGTACGGCTGCGCGGTCTGCGCGACCAGCCCGCCCAGCCCCTCGCCCATGCCGAGCGTGACCTTCTGGAACAGCCGCGACACCGAGCCGTCGGTGACCCGCATGTAGGTGCGCCCGGCGGCCTCGTCGTTGAGGCTCAGGTAGGAGACGTCCACGCCGAGCAGCGTGCGGCCACGGCGCACGATCGACCGCAGCACCGCGTCGGTGTCGCGCAGCCTGGCCAGATCGCTGGCGGTGTCGAACAGCGCGCTGAGCTCGGCCTCGCGGCGGCGGTGCGCGCCGAGCGTGCCGTGGATCCGCAGCGCCACCGCCGTGGCCCTGCCCAGCTGCGGGTTCTCGACCGCGACGCGCGCCAGCTGCTCGCTGCTCGCGCCGCTGGCGAGCAGTTCGAGCAGCCGGACCACGTCGTCGTTCACCGGCTCATCTTGTCACCGCGACCTGCTCTTCCGGAGCCTCGTCGTGCAACGAGCTGCCCGCGGTCTCCTTCGCCAGCGCGACCGCGACCAGCGTGATCGCGCACATCGCGAGGACGTAGCCGGACACCGCGATCGTGCTGCCGAAGCCCTGCAGCAGCGCCACCGCGATGATCGGCGCCACCGCACCGGCCGCGATCGAGGACAGCTGCCCGCCGACGGAAAGCCCGGTGTAGCGGACCCTGGTCGGGAACTGCTCGGCGAAGAACGCCGCCTGCGGCCCGTACATCGCACCGTGCAACAGCAGTCCCACCGTCGTCGCGGCCGTGATCACCACTGCCGACTTGCTGTCCAGCAGCGCGAAGAACGCGAAACCCCACGCCGCCATCGCGACCGTCCCGAACAGGTAGACGGGCTTGCGGCCCAGCCGGTCGGACAACGCGCCCCACAGCGGGATCGTCACGAAGTGCACCGCCGAGCCGATCAGCACCGCGTTCAACCCGACGGACTTCGGCAGCCCCAGCGGCCCGGTGACGTAGACCAGGATGAACGCCGTGAGCACGTAGTAGGACACGTTCTCGGCCATCCGCGAGCCGATGGTGATCAGCACCTGCCGCCAGTGCGTCCGGAACACCGCCACCACCGGGACGCTGCGGGTTTCCTCGCGCTGCTCGGCCTTGGCCTGCGCGTCGAGGAAGACCGGCGACTCGGTGACCGCGAGCCGGATCCACAGGCCGATCACCACCAGCACGCCGGAGAGCAGGAACGGGATCCGCCAGCCCCACGCCATGAACGCCTCGTCGGACTGCGTCGCGGCGAGCACCGCCAGCACCGCGGTGGCCAGCAGGTTCCCGCCGGGCGCGCCGCACTGCGGCCACGACGCCCACAGCCCGCGGCGGCGATCGTCGCCGTGCTCGGACACGATCAGCACCGCGCCGCCCCACTCGCCGCCCAGCGCGAAGCCCTGCACCAGCCGCAGCAGCGTCAGCAGCAGCGGCGCGGCCACGCCGACCGCCGCGTAGGTGGGCAGCAGGCCCATCGCGCAGGTGGATCCGCCCATCAGCAGCAGGCTCAGCACCAGCAGCTTCTTGCGGCCGACGCGGTCGCCGAAGTGCCCGAACACCAGCCCGCCGAGCGGCCTGGCGAGGAACCCGATGGCGTAGGTGGTGAACGCCAGCAGCGTGCCGGTCAGCGGATCGGCATCGGGGAAGAACAGGTGGTTGAACACCAGCGCGGCCGCGGAGCCGTAGAGGAAGAAGTCGTACCACTCGATCGTCGTGCCGATGAGGCTGGCGCCGACGACCCGCGCGATCGAGCCGCGCCCGGATGGGTTGCTGGCCAAGGCGAACACTCCTTTGTGTGTGGCCGGTTCAGGCGGCGGTCCAGCCGCCGTCCATCGGCAGCGAAGCGCCGGTGACGTGCTCCGCGTGGTCCCCGCAGAGCCAGCGCACGAGTTCGGCGACCCGGCTGGGGTCGATCAGCCGCTTGAGCGCGGCGCGCTGCAACAAGACCCGCTCGACGACCTCGGACTCGCCGAGCCCGTGCGCCGCGGCCTGCCCGGCGATCTGGTCGCGGACCAACGGCGTGTCGACGTACCCGGGATTCACGCAGTTGCTCGTCACGCCGTGCTCGGCGCCTTCCAGCGCGACCACTTTGGACAGTCCTTCGAGCGCGTGCTTCGCGGTCACGTAACCGGCCTTGAACGGGCTGGCGCGCAGGCCGTGCACGCTCGAGACGTGCACGATGCGCCCCCAGCCCTGGGCGTACATGTGCGGCAGCACCTTGCGGGTCAGCAGGAACGGCGCGGTCACCATCACCTGCTGCATGCGGACGAACGTCTCCGGCGGGAACTCTGGCAGCGCGGCGACGTGCTGGAAACCCGCGTTGTTGACCAGGACGTCGACCTCGGCGGGAAGCCCGTCGACGGCCGCCGCATCGGCGAGGTCGACGGGGTGCGCCCAGCCGCCGACGTCGGCGGCGACCCGTTCGGCCGCGGCGCGGTCGAGATCGACGACGTGGACCTTCGCCCCGGACTCGGCGAGGGCTCGCGCGCACGCCTGCCCGATCCCGCTGCCGGCGCCGGTCACCAGCGCCACGCGCCCGCCCGGCCGGTTGTCACTCATGCCACAGGACGTTAAGCGGCGAACCTCACAATGCCTATGTGCGTGAACACCACAACATCGCAGTCTTCCATAGCCCTGTTCCCCATGTGTGGCGCCGAGCGGGTGCCAGACCACCAGCCCGGAACCGAGCCGGCGTCAGCTCACTGCGAGCCCCATCGACGGGAGGACCCAGCTTTCGAGGTCAAGCCGACGTGAGCATGGGAACCTTCCTGTCACCTCACCCCGAGCTAGCCGTCAACTTCGCCGCGAAGTCGCCGATCCTGTCACGTGGCGCACGATTATGATCTTGTTCTGTTCGACAACGAAAGACGGGATGCGTGCGATGCGGCTCAGGGCAGTGGCGCGGGAAGCCACGAGGCGGGAACTGGCCGGATGGCTGGCCGCTGGCGACCCCACCGACGCCGCCCGGGTGATCACTGGTTCGGCCGGCTGCGGGAAGACGCAGCTGGTCAGGTCGGTGGCTCAGGATTTCGACGCGGTCGTCGACGCCACCGGCGCGGCGGCAGCCGACCTCGCCGTCGCCGTGAACGACGAGCTGCGGCTGGATCAGGGCCCGCTCGCGGACGAGGTCAATCCCCTCAAGGTCGGCAGGGCGGCCAAAAAGCGCGGGCGCCCGTTCCTGGTCGCCATCACCAACATCGAGCACGCAGGAGGCATCCGGTGCTCGTCCGTTCCGGACGATGTGCTGACCGGCGTGTTGTCAGATCTGTTCAGCAGCAACGAACACGCGGCGAAATTTCGCCTGCCCAAGGAGGAAGCGTACTTCCCTCCGGTGCGGCTATTGGTCGAACTGCCGAAGGAACAGGCCGCGGTCCTGGCGCACGAAGCGGGATTGCCCGCCGGGTCGGTTGTAGACCTGGACGACGCTCACCACGCCCCGGACCGCACTGAGTTCGAAGCGTGGATCACCCGCTTGCTCGCTGCTCCGGGAACCCGGTACGCGGACGCACCGGAGGACGTGGTTCGCGCCATCGCCTCCGAGATCGCGGACCGCTCGTCGCTGAACTTCCTGCTAGCCGAGGCAACGGCGATCGTGCTGCGCGCCCGCGAGGCCCGCTGGTCACCGAGTGGAGCCGAGCGGCTGCCGGGCACGCTCGCTGAGGTCTGGGATCTTCTACTCGCCTCGCAACCAGTACCGCGATCCCGGCTGTCGGAACTGCTGGCGCCGATCGCGCTCGCGGAAGGCACGGCGGGAATTCCGCAGGCGGTGTGGCAGGCAGCGGCGAGCAACCTGCTCGGCGAGCACGTTCCCGCGCGGCAATTGGCGGACGCAGCCGCACTTGCCGGTGAACTGATCGAGCGGACCGCCGTCCCAACAGCCTCGGGCGAGGTGACGTGCTGGCGCATCCGGCACGAAGCGCTGGGACGCGCCGCCGCGGTCTCGCTCGGATCCGATACTCGGCTCCGCGTGCTGTCCACCATCGCGTCGTTCGTGCCCGGTGCGCTCGAGGCCACTCGCACCGCGGCTGAGCGCTACGCCCTCGATGCCGGCCCCGGCCACGCGGCCGGGGCGTTCGCTGTCGACAACTGGCTCACCGACCCACGGCGCGTGCTGCTGTCGCAGCAGAGCAACCTTGAAGACGCGGTGCGCGGGGCCGGGCAAGCCGACACCGACGCGGCAGACCGACGCAGGCGCGTCGTCCTCGAAGCGAGCAGGACGTTCCGGGACCACCCGGAACGTTCGCTGGCCGAGCACGCCGCACGTCTGCAGTGGTCCGCAACGGTGTGCGGCGACGAGACGCTCTGCCAATGGCTCGACGAATGCGGGCTGGCGCTGCCGTGGCGGACGCTGTGGGCGTCCTGGCGCCCGCTCGGCGAACTGGACACCGATCGGATCGATCCGCGATGGCCCGGGCCGGTTGCGCTGGCCGGTGGACAACTGGCCGACGGCGAGGAACAAGTCTGCCTGCGGAATTGGGTCGGGCGGGGTTTCCAATGGTGGTCGCTGACGGAAGGGGAACCGGTCGGACCGGTCTTGTCCAGCGCTCCGGATGACGACTGGCCGCAGGAGCTGGCCGAGGAGAGCAGCGACCTCGAGGTCGAACTGGACGACGAGTCCGACCACGGCGCGATCGTGGCGCGGCTGAGCGCTGCGGACGCGGACTCCGCCGAAGAGTGGATGATCAACCCGGTCACCTGCGACACCGACGCGCACGTCCTGCCTGGACGGCGGGTCGTGCTGGCCGGGATCGGCGGGGTCGCGCTGCTCCAGATCGGCGCCGCATCGCAGCGGCGATCCCGCAGGCTGGCCGCCGATCGCGCGCCCGTTCAGCTGTCCCGCTGGCGGTTCCTCCCGGCCTGGCGCGGCGATGTTCCCTTGCAGCGAGCCGATCTCGAGATCCTGTACCGCGTTGGCGGTGGCCCCGTCACCGTCGGCGCACAGCGGCTCGGGCCGTTGGCGGCTGATCACGAGACGGCACGGCTGCTCACCGAGGTCGGCTTGCCGGCCAACACCTTCTGGTTCACCGACATGGAAGAGCTTCTTCCGATGCTCCAGACGGCCGAGGAGCATTTCGGCCCCGAACATGGCGGGCACCTCCGCGCACCTATCGTGCTGGGGCGCTTCCGCGACGGCTGGAACGACGTTGTGTGCGTTGAATCCAGCGGTGCGGTGACCGTGGCGAGCCCGGCCTCGCATCGGCCGGCGAACGCGTCCCTCGCGGAGTTCTTGCGCTGTCTCGCCGTTGCCACCTGGGGCCTTGGTTTCGCCACCACCCGAGACGACGAGGAGTACGGCCAATTCCGGCGGACGATCCACGGCATCTTCCGGTCGATCGCCCCCTCCGCCATCGATGGTGACTACGGCGACCGGATCTGGAACGGCCTGATCGGTGACGAAACGACCTACCGGTTGGAATAGCTCTGCCCCGCCGAGCGCAAAGCAAGGGAACCTTCCTGTCACCCCGCCCTCGCCCGGCCGAAAATCGAATGCTCGGCCATCGACCGGGCGACTACCGTGTGCCGGGTGCCCGAACCGGATGAGATCCACACTCGCCGCTTGGTCCTCCGCCGCATCCAGCCTGCCGACGCCGATGCGTTCATCGCGATCTCCGACGCCGCGGAAACCCACCCGTTCGACGCTCACCTCCGACGATCCCGGGAACAGCTCCTCGAGCTGCTCGACAAGTTCCACCGGAGCTGGGTTTCCGACGGAATCAGCTACTGGGCGATCCGGCTGCCGGGCTCCGAGGAGGTGATCGGCTTCGGCGGCCTGCGGCACTGGGTGGAGGAGGGCGAGCCGGTGCTGAACCTCTTCTACCGCCTCTGGCCGAGCGCGTGGGGCAACGGCTACGCGACGGAGATGGCCGAGACCGCCGTGCAGTGGGCGCGGCGACACCGCCCGGACCGGCCGGTCATGATCGTGACGGATGCGGAGAACACACCGTCGGTGCGGGTCGCCGAGAAGCTCGGGTTCAAGCTGCACCTGGCGCGCCACCGCGACGGCCTGCCCGAGCTGGTGTTCCGGCTACCGGCCACGGGCTGACGCGAGCACGGGAACCTTCCTGTCACCCGCCGCCGGAACCCCCAGGTCAGGAGTCGACGATGGTGACCTTGCGGGTCTCCGACGGGCCGTCCCAGGTGCGCGGCAGCGGCGTCGGCACGTCCGGCGCCACGACCCGCACGATCGCGTCCAGCGCGGCCTCCGCCTTGCCGACCCAGAGGTGCTTGGTGTCCGGGAAGCCGATCACCTCGGCCTGCGGGATCGCCGCGAACCGCCGGCGAGCTTCGTCCGGGCGCAGGTAGTCGTCGAACTCCGGGATCAGCGCGTGCACCGGCTTGCCCGACCCGGCCCAGGCCGCCAGGTGTTCCTCGGTGCTCCAGCGCAGCGGCGGGGAGATCAGCACCGCGCCCTCGACGAGCGGGTCCAGGCCGTGCACCAGCGTCAGGTCGGTGCCGAACGACCAGCCGACCAGCCACACGTTCGGCAGGTCGTGGAACTCGGCGAACTCCAGCGCCGCGGCCACGTCGAACCGCTCGCTGTTGCCGCCGTCGAAGCTGCCCTCGCTGCGGCCCGCCTCGCTGACCGTGCCGCGCGTGTTGAACCGCAGCACCGCGAGGTCGGCGAGCGCGGGCAACCGGAACGCGGCCTTGCGGTAGATGTGCGAGTCCATCATGCCGCCGTGGGTGGGCAGCGGGTGCAGGCAGATCAGCGTCGCGCGCGGCGGCCGGGACTCCGGCAGCGCCAGCTCACCGATCAGCTTGAGGCCGTCGGCCGTGTGCAGGGTGATCTCTTCGCGGCGGGCCGGCAGCATCGTGTTGGCGCGGATCTCGGTGCTCATCGCCTCGATCCTGCCACGAACGAGTAGCCGACACGCTGTGACGTGCTACGACCAGCGCCGCGTGGGCCCGCGCCGGCCGCGCGCGCTCCAGCAGCCGTTGTGCCAGTGGCGCCGGTCGGCGACGCCGCCCTGCTCCGCCTCGGGCCAGGCCACCACGTGCGCGATGCCGGGCCTGATCTCGTGGTCGCAGCCCGGGCACCGGTAGGCCTTGGTGGCCTGCGCGGCGGGCACGGTGCGCACCATCCAGTCGCCGTCGGGCCCGTGCTCGACCCGGGACATGCCGAACGCAGTGCCCATCGCGCGGTGGCTGGTGTCCTGGGACAGGCCCTTCGGGCGTTGCGGTCGGTTGCGTCGAGGCACGCCTGCAACGGTAACGGCCCGGCTACGGGCCGGACGCCGGCAGGTGCGGCCAGGCCTGCCCGGCGAGGCCACGGGCGTACTCGCACGCGTCGATCCCGGTCATCTCCGGCACGGCCACGACCAGCATCGCCACCTCGACCTGACCGGTGGCCGGATCGCCGAACGGGATGTGCCCGGTTTCCGCGGAGCACAGCGGAACCTGCGGGTCGCCGCCGACGACGCTGACCACGGTGCGCCGGTCGGCGATCTGCTCCTCGACGGCCGCGCCGTGCAGCACCTTCGGCGGATCACCGGCGGTGTGCAGGAACTGGACGCGCGGCGCATCGGCGGCCTGCGCACCCCACATGCACTGGTGCCCGGCCGGGCTCGGCTGGGGTTCCGCCGCTTCCAGGCCGGGAATCTGCTGCACGGCAGCGGAATCCAGCAGCTCGCACGGATCCTGCAGCGCCAGCGAGTTCGTCCCGAACGACCGGTGCCCCGCCCGGTGCTGTTCGAGCGCGGCGACTGCCGCGTCGGCCCCGGCCTGGGCCACCGCGCACAACCCGGCGGCCGGATCGCCGGTCAGCAGATCGGCGCTGACCCGCATGGCGATGTCGTCGGCGAACAGGATCTGCCGGGTGCAGTGCCCGGGCAGCGGCGCGTCCTGCACGATCCGCAGCGGCCCGCGCTGGACGACCGGCCGGTCCTGCCCGATCGGACCGGCGTCGACCAGTTCTCCCAACGCGAGCTGCGCCAGCGAGCCGTCGTTGAGCTTCAGCTGCAGCAGGCAGTAGTCCAGCGACACCGTGCCCGCGTTCTCCACCTGACCGAAACCTCGCAGCGCGGCCGGATCGGCCAACGTGCAAGGGTCCACTGTGCGCAGATCGCCGAGCACCGCCGCGGCGGTGCCGGCGTCGCTCGGCCGGCCGCCGGACTGACCGGCCGGCGCGGCCTCCGGCGTGCACCCCGCCACCAGCAGCACCAGTAGGAGCAACAGCGGCGTGCCTCGGTGACGGAGACGCAGCGACATCGACTCAGCCTAACGCGGCGAGCAGCCGCACCGGCCGATGACAGCACGGGAACTTTCCTGTCATCCGCCCGGGAACCGCCGCTGCCGGGCCGCAAGCATGGGAACCTTCCTGTCACCCGAGGCACGAAAAAGGGAACCTCCCCGCCGTTGGCGGCAGGAAGGTTCCCAAGCACCGGCTACTCGTCGAAGTTGCGCTTGGCCAGGTCGAGGATGCGCTCCACCGCTTGGCGCGCGTCCGGGCCGTTGGCGCGCAAGACGATCCGGTCGCCCTTGCGCGCGCCGAGGCCCATGACGCCCAGCACGCTGGCAGCGTCGGCTTCCTTGTCGCCCAGCGAGATCGTGACGTTCGCCTGCAGCCCGTTCAGGCTGCGGGCCAGCAGCGCCGCCGGTCGCGCGTGCAGGCCGACTTCGTTGGCCAGCTCCAGCTCCTCGCGGACTTCGTCCGCCGTCGTGGGTTCGCCGGGCTCGGCGAGCTCGCCGCCCGCAGCCGCCGCCTCGGCGGCCCCGGCGACACCCCGCATGTCACCGCCGCCCTGGGCCGCAACGGCGGCGGCGACCGCGCCCTCCACCAGCGGCGCGTCGACGACGAGCGCCGTGCTCGGGTCGCCGAGCGACTCAACTGCGAGCTCGGCGATCATCTGCGCGCTGCCGAGGTCGTAGAGCACCACCGCCCCGGCCCCGGTGTTGGCGTCCGACAGGGCAGCGGACACCTTCTCGAAGTCCGTGCCGATGTTGCCGTCCGGCAGGCCCCCGGCGGGCACGACCCGCACCTCGGGGGCCATCTGCCGGGCGAGTTCGGCGACTCCCTCGGCGAGCCGGGTGCTGTGCGAGACGATGACCAGTCCGACGTTCATGATCGCGACCTCGTGGCTTCGGCGAATGCGGACAACAGCAGCGCGGTCGAGCGCGCCCCGGGATCGATGTGCCCGGCGCTGCGCTCGCCGAGGTATGACGCGCGGCCCTTGCGGGCCACCAGTGGTTCGGTCGCCTGCGCGCCCTCATGTGCGGCATCGGCCGCGGCGGTCAGCACCGCCGCCGCGCCTTCGCCGGATTCCGCGGCGCTCTTGGCGGCTTCCACCGCCGGCGACAACGCATCGACCATCGTCTTGTCGCCGACGGCCGCGCGGCCACGACCGATGACGCCTTCCATCCCGGCCTGCAGCGCCTTGGCGACCGCCGCGCCGTCGAGCTCGTCGGCGTCGCCGACCGCCGCCGCCGCGCGCAGGAACGCGGTGCCGTACAGCGGCCCGGACGCGCCGCCGACGGTGGAGATCAGCACGGTGGCGGTCAGCTTCAGCACCGCGCCCGGCGTCTCCGGCGCCGCGGTATCCACTTTGGACACCACGGCGCGGAAGCCCCGGTCCATGTTCTCCCCGTGGTCGGCGTCGCCGATCGCCCGGTCGAGCTGGATCAGCTCGTCGCGGTGCTCGGCGACGACGGCCGCGCCCGCCTTCAGCGCGGCGATCACGTCCTGTGCGGTGCAACCCATTCCGGCGTTCTCCCTCACCAGTTCAGCGCGGCGGTGCGCACCGGCGCGTCCCAGAGCTCGGTCAGCTCGTCGTCCAGCTTCAGCAGCGTCAGGCTCATGCCCTGCATTTCCAGGCTCGTGATGTACGGGCCGACCAGTCGCCGCCGGACGTGGATGCCGCGCTCGGCGAGCAGCCGCTCGGCGATGCCGTGCGCCAGGTAGAGCTCCAGCAGCGGGGTGCCGCCCATCGAGTTGGTGAACAGCAGCACGTCGTCGCCCCCGGCGAACGGCAGGTCCTCGAGGATCGGTTCCAGCAGCCGCCGGACGATGTCGTCCGCCGAGGCCAGCGGCACCCGAGCCCGGCCGGGCTCGCCGTGGATGCCGATGCCGATCTCCATCTCGTCCGCGGCGAGGTCGAAGCTCGGCTGACCGACGTGCGGCACGGTCGGCGAGGTCACCGCCATGCCCATCGAGCGCACCTGGGACACCACCCGCTTGGCGAGCTCCTCGCACGCGTCCAGGCCCGCGCCGCGCTCGGCAGCCGCGCCGACGATCTTCTCCACCAGGACCGTGCCACCGACCCCGCGCCTGCCCGCGGTGTGCGTGGAGTCCTTCACGGCCACGTCGTCGTCGACGATCACGCTGCGCACCTCGACGCCGTCCAGGCCGGCCAGTTCGGCAGCGGTCTCGAAGTTGAGCACGTCGCCGGTGTAGTTCTTCACGACCAGCAGCACGCCCGCGCCGCCGTTGGTCTCGTCGATCGCGGCCTGCACCGCGTCCGGGGTCGGTGAGGTGAACACCGCGCCCGGTACCGCGGCCGACAGCATCCCGGGGCCGACGAAGCCGCCGTGCAGCGGCTCGTGCCCGGAACCGCCGCCGGACACCACCGCGACCTTGCCGGACACCGGCGCGTCCGTGCGCACGATCACCGCGGGATCGGTGCGGACGCGGAGCAGCTCGGGATGCGCGGCGGCCATGCCCCGCAGCGACTCGGCGACCACGTCCGCCGGATCATTGATGATCTTCTTCACCCGCTGGCCTCCTTGGCTGCCGAACCGGCGCCCGCGGCACCGGCCGACTGACGACAACTCCGCTCCCGCACCCCCGCGAGCCCGGCCGGAGGGTGCGAGAGCAAGGGAACCTTCCTGTCACCGACCGCGCAAGCCCAGCTGAAACGCCGAGTCGATCAGCCGGGCGGGGTCAGCGGCCGCGCACCAGCCGGACCAGCCGCACCAGGCGCCGGACGGTGCCCTTGGCGCGGGCGAAGCTCATCGGGTTCAGCGGCATCCGGTACCGCAGCCGCGTCACCGACTGCGGCCGGGTGAACTCGCGCAGCCCGTCCGCGCCGTGGATCCGGCCGAACCCGGAGTCCCCGACGCCGCCGAATGGCAGCGACGGCACACCGGCGAAGGCGATCACGGAGTTCACCGCGACCATCCCGGTGCGCAGCTGCCGCGCCAGCTCCACGCCCCGCGCCCGCGAGAACACCGAGGCGCCCAAGCCGTAGCGGGAATCGTTGGCGCGGGCAACGCCCTCGTCGGCGTCGCGAACCCGCTGCACCACGATGGTCGGCCCGAAGGTCTCCTCGGTGATGGCGGTGGAACCCTCCGGCACGTCGGTGAGCACCACCGGCTCGACGAACGGCGGGCGCACCGAGTGCTCGCCGCCCACGACCGCCCGGCCGCCGCGGCTGAGCGCGTCGTCGATGTGCCCGCGGATGATGTCGACCTGCGACGGCATCGTGATCGGGCCGAAGTTGGCGCCGGGTTCGCCGCCCGGGCGCAGCTTCCCCGCCCGCTCGGCGACCATCTCCAGGAACCGATCCGCGACGGCGTCCACGACGTAGACCCGCTCCACGCCGATGCAGGTCTGCCCGGCGTTGGACATCGCGCCCCACACCGCCGCGTCCGCTGCGGCGGCCAGGTCGGCATCGGCGTCGACGATCAGGGCGTCCTTGCCGCCGCACTCCACCAGCACCGGGACCAGGTTCTCCGCGCAGGACGCCATGACCCGCTTGCCGGTGGCGGTCGAACCGGTGAAGGCGACCTTGTCGACCCCGGCGGCGCACAACGCCGCGCCGGTCTCGCCGAAGCCCGTCACCAGCTGGAAGACCGGGTGCTCGGGTACGGCCTCGGCGAAGCTCTCCGCCAGCCACTGCCCGACGCCCGGGGTGAGCTCGCTGGGCTTGAACACCACGGCGTTGCCCGCGGCCAGCGCGTAGGCGATCGAGCCCATCGGCGTGAACGCCGGGTAGTTCCACGGGCCGATCACGCCGATCACGCCGAACGGCAGGTACTCGACGGTGGCGGTCTGGTTGGCCATCACGATGCCCGCCGAGACCTTTCGGCGGCGCAACACCTTCTCCGCGTTGCTGGCCGCCCAATGCAGGTGGTCGACGACCAGCATCAGTTCCAGCCTGGCGTCGTCGAGCGGCTTGCCGGTCTCCGCGCAGACGACGCCCGCGAGCTCGTCGAGGCGCTTGGCCAGCAGCTTCCGCCAGGCGTCGAGGCGCTGCTTGCGGCCGGCGAAGCCGAGTTCGGCCCACTCCGCCTGGGCCTCGCGGGCCGCGGTGACCCGCGCGCCGACCTCGGCCGCGTCGTGGATCGGGTGGCGCCCCACCATCTCCCCGGTGCGGGGGTCAATCGACTCGAACGTCGGGGACTGCTCAGTCGTGCCGCTGGGCATTTCGACGCTGCCACGGGCGGTCTGGGTCATGGCCGGCCTCCCACCTTTACGTCGGTCGTTGTCATCGTGCAGCCTACGGAATTCGGTGGCCGACCGGGACCGTCATGCGGTCGGCAGCTTCGCCCGCGCCTGTTGTGCCAGCTTCGTCGCATTCGCGCAGGGATCCATCGGGACCCGGCCCATGTTCATGATCTCGATCTGCACGATCTCGCTCTCGCCGTCGGCATTGGCGTTCTTGCGGTGCTCCCACCCGACCGCGCAGGTCGGCGGGTCGGCGCTGACCTGCGCCACGATGCCCGGCACGCCGGCGAGGTCGACCGGCGGCACCGAGCTGCTCGCCAGGGCGCCGACCTCGAAGCTCACGGTCACCGCCACGGAGTTGTCCGCCATCCACTTGCAGGCGTAGAGCCCTTCGCCACCGGCCGAGTCCGCCGAACCGGCCATCGCGGCGTCGCGGATCGCGGCCTGGTCGAGGATCTCGCACGGGTCGAACCCGCCCAGCCCGCCCGACGCGCGGGGGCTGACCGGCGGTTTCGTCCGCACGACGTCGACGGCGTCGGCCAGGATCTGCACGGCCGGCGAGCAGGCGTCCGTCTGCTCGGTGCTCAGCTGGATCTCCAGCCCGCGCGGCTCGTCGAAGTTCTTGGTGTCCGCGCCGGTGTAAGCGGCCGACGCGAAGCAGGAACCCGAACCGTTGTCGTAGACGGTGCCGGGCAGCCCGCCGATGCGGTTCGCCCCGGGGTCGGACACCCCCTCGTCGAAGTAGAGGGTGACGTTGAACGGCTTGCCGTTGTGGTCCTTCATGAAGTTCGAGCAGGTCCCGAAGCCGTCCGGGGTCAACGCCGGGGCGGGTGTGCCGAACCTGCCGAGGTCGACCGCCTGCAGGGTGGCGCACACGTCCACGCCGCGCAGCCGGTCCGGCGCGAAGGCCGGGTCCAGCAGCCCGGGCTTGTCGACGTCGAACTTGGCCACTTCGACGGTCCGCCGGGCCGAGGCCGACTTGCCGTCCGCGGCGCAGCCCGCCGCTGCGAACGCGGTGAGCGCGGTGAGCAGCGCGGCGATCAAGGTCACTGGTCGGGGCACGGCGATCACACTATCTAGCCGATCCGCCGTCGCGGACGGGAACCTGCAGATCCGGCGCAACGCGAACGGCGCCCGCCCCGGAGGGTGCGGACGCCGTCACGCCAGGTGTTCGCCTACTCCGGGGACGCTCCCCGCTCGGCTTCGTCGGGCACCACGATGGGCCGCAGCCGGGCCCAGGCCACGAACACCACCGCGAACACGAACATGCCGATCCCGGCCCAGAGGTTGATGTTCACCCCGGCGGACTTGTCGATCTCGGCCTGCGGCTGCACCACGCCCACGATCGCGATCACCACTCCGTAGATGGCGAACAGCAGCGCGATCACCGTCCGGATGTCGAAGGCACCCGCGGTGCGCCCGGAACTCCGACCCGCCATGGCGGGACCTCCTCGTCGTTTGAAGTCAGCCGAAGATGATGTTGAGGGCGATGATCAGGACCAGCGCGATCCCCGCCAACAACCCCGGACGGCGATACCACCCCGCGTCCTCACCACTGG
>NZ_JBSGJZ010000070.1:0-27268 GCF_053605825.1 Saccharopolyspora sp. NPDC003752
TTGCGGACCTCGACGCGGGCCGGTGGGTTCAGCTGGTCTTCGGGTAGACCACACGCCCGCGCCGGATCGCGCGCGTCAGCATGGCGACACGCCGGTGCATGTGGGGGACTTCCGCAATTTCAATGGAAATCGGACCTTCGATTTCCATTGAAATTGCGGATCCTCTTCGGTCCGTCAGGTGCCGACCGGGTGCCAGACGGTCTTGACCTCCGTGAAGGCCCGGAGGCGCTGGAGGTCGGGTTCGCGGGCCCAGTCCGGCTCGCCGCGCACCGGCAGCACCCGCTTGACCGTGTCCGCCGCGGCCTGCGCCAGTTCGGTGCGCAGCTCCGCCGGGGCGCCCGTCGGGTCCAGGGCGTTGACGTCGGCGTGGGCGGCGAGCCAGGGCGCGAGTTCGGCCGCCTGGCCGGTCAGGACGTTGACCACCCCGCCGGGCACGTCGGAGGTCGCCAGCACCTCGGCGAAGGTCACGGCGGGCAGCGGCCGGTCCGCGCTGGCGACCACGACGCAGGTGTTGCCCGCCGCGATCACCGGGGCCACCACGCTGACCAGGCCGAGCAGTGCCGAGTCCTGCGGCGCGAGCACGCCGACCACGCCGGTGGGCTCCGGGACGCTGAACGAGAAGTACGGCCCCGCAACGGGGTTCGCGGCGCCGAGCACCATCGAGATCTTGTCCGTCCAGCCCGCGTACCAGACCATCCGGTCCACCGCGCGATCCACTGTGGACAGGGCTTGGTCGTGGGACAGGCGCTCCGCCGCGGCGATCTCGGCGGCGAACTGCTTGCGCCGGCCCTCCATCACCTCGGCGATGCGGAACAGCACCTGGCCGCGGTTGTAGGCCGTCGCGCCCGACCAGCCGCCGAAGGCCTTGCGGGCCGCCGCGACCGCGTCGCGGACGTCCTTGCGGGAGGCATGCGCGGCGTTGGCGAGGAACGCGCCCTGCCCGTCGTGCACCGGGTACACCCGGCCCGACTCCGAGCGCGGGAACGAGCCACCGATGTAGAGCTTGTACGTCTTGGCCACGGCTAGCCGCTCCGGGGTGCGGTTGTCAGACATCGAGGTACGCCTCCAAACCGGCGCGGCCGCCTTCGCGGCCGAAGCCGGATTCCTGGTAGCCGCCGAACGGGGCGGTCGGGTCGAACCGGTTGAAGGTGTTCGCCCACACCACGCCGGCCCGCAGCTGCTGCGCCGCCCACAGGATCCGCGAGCCCTTCTCGGTCCAGATCCCGGCCGACAGGCCGTACGGCGTGTTGTTGGCCTTGGCGATGGCCTCCGCCGGAGTGCGGAAGGTGAGCACCGAGAGCACCGGCCCGAAGATCTCCTCGCGCGCGATCCGCATCGATTGGTGGACGCCGGAGAAGACCGTGGGGGAGAAGAAGAATCCCTTCTCCGGCAGCGGGCACGGGCTGGTCCAGCGCTCGGCGCCCTCGGCGTCGCCGCTGGCAGCCAGCTCAGTGATCTTGCCCAGCTGCTCGGCGGAGTTGATCGCGCCGACGTCGGTGTTCTTGTCCAGCGGATCGCCCACCCGCAGCGTCCGCACCCGGATCCGCAGCTTTTCGAGCAGCTCGTCGGCGATCGACTCCTGCACCAGCAGCCGGGAGCCCGCGCAGCAGACGTGGCCCTGGTTGAAGAAGATCCCGTTCACGATTCCCTCGACGGCCTGGTCCAGCGGCGCGTCGTCGAAGACGATGTTCGCGGCCTTGCCTCCGAGCTCCAGCGTCAGCTTCTTGCCGGAGCCGGCCACGCTGCGCTGGATCTGCTTGCCGACCTCGGTGGAGCCGGTGAACGCGACCTTGTCGACGCCGGGATGCGCGACCAGCGCGGCGCCGACGTCACCGGCACCCGGCAGGATGTTCACCACGCCCGGCGGGAGCCCGGCCTGCTGGCAGATCTCGGCGAACACCAGGGCCGTCAGCGGCGTGGTCTCCGCGGGCTTGAGCACCACGGTGTTGCCGCAGGCCAGCGCCGGTGCGATCTTCCAGGCCAGCATGAGCAGCGGGAAGTTCCACGGGATGACCTGGCCGGCGACGCCGAGCGGCCGCGGGTCGGGGCCGTAGCCGGCGTAGCCGAGCTTGTCGGCCCAGCCGGCGTGGTGGAAGAAGTGCGCAGCAGCGGTCGGGATGTCGGCGTCCCGCGACTCCTTGATCGGCTTGCCGTTGTCCAGCGATTCCAGCACCGCGAGCTCGCGGGCGCGTTCCTGGATCAGCCGGGCGATGCGGAACAGGTACTTCGCGCGCTCCCGGCCCGGCATCGTCGACCAGGTGTCCTCGAAGGCCCGCCGCGCCGCCCGGACTGCGGTGTCCACATCGGACTCCGAGGCGCTGGATACCTCGGCCAGCAGTTCCTCGGTGGCCGGGTTGATGCTCTTCAGCGGCTCGCCGCCGCCGTCGGCGAACTCACCGTCGACGAACATCCGGTAGCTGGGCTTGAGGTTTGCGATCTCCCGCGACTCCGGCGCCGGTGCGTACTCCCACGGGCTATCGATCATCAGTCCACCGCCACGTAATCGGGGCCGCTGTAGTGGCCGTCGAGCTGGGTGCGCCGCTGCATCAACAGGTCGTTGAGCAGGCTGGACGCACCGAATCGGAACAGTTTCGGGGTGAGCCACTCCGGGCCCGCCACCTCGTGCACGGCCACCAGGTAGCGGATCGCGTCCTTGGTGTTGCGGATGCCGCCCGCTGGTTTGACGCCGCGCAGCTCGCCGGTGGAATCCCGCCAGTCGCGGACCGCCTGGAGCATCAGGTGCGTCAACGGCAGCGTCGCGGCCTGGGGGACCTTCCCCGTGGAGGTCTTGATGAAGTCGCCGCCCGCGAGCAGCGCGAGCCAGGACGCGCGGCGCACGTTGTCGTAGGTGGCGAGTTCGCCGGTCTCCAGGATGACCTTCAGGTGCGCATCGCCGCAGGCCGCCTTGACCGCCTGGATCTCCTCGAAGACCTGCCCGTAGCGGCCGGCGAGGAAGGCGCCGCGGTCGATCACCATGTCGATCTCGTCGGCGCCCGCAGCCACCGCGTACTCCACGTCGGCGAGCTTCACCGAGAGCGCGGAGCGGCCGGACGGGAACGCCGTCGCCACCGAGGCCACCTGGACGCCGGTGCCGTCGAGGGCCCGGACCGCGGTGGCGGCCATGTCGGAGTAGACGCAGACCGCCGCGACCTGCGGCGTGTCCGGTCGTTCCGGGTCGGGGTGGCGGGCCTTGGCGCACAACGCGCGGACCTTGCCGTCGGTGTCGGCGCCTTCCAGCGTCGTCAGGTCGATCATCGAGATCGCGGTGTCGATCGCCCAGCGCTTCGCGGCCTTCTTGATGCTCCGCGTCGCGAGGCCGGCGGCCCGCTGCTCCAACCCGACCTGGTCGACGCCGGGCAGGCCGTGCAGGAACCGGCGCAAGGACCGGTCGTCCCGGACGGCGTCGGCGAGCTCGGACGCGGTGAGCTTGGACAAGGGCGGCGGCTGTGCCATGCCCGGAGTCTAAGCGCTGGGCCCGAGCCCCCGCCGCGACTGGAATGATCACGCCAACCGACGCGGATCCGGCCTGGCCGGGCCCCGTTCACCCGGCGGTTTCGACCTGCTCGGTCCAGGAGGCCAGGAGCCGGAGGGCTTCTTCGGACGGGCTGTTCTCGGCGGCGGTGTAGACGATCAGGCGCTGGTCCGCGTCGGCGGGCAGCGTGAGGGATTCGTAGTTGAGGGTGAGCCGGCCGACCACCGGGTGGTGGAAGTGCTTGGTGCCGTGCGTGCGCTGGTGCACGTCGTGGTCGGCCCACCAGCGGCGGAAGTCCTCGTCGGCGACCGAGAGCTCGCCGACGAGCTCGGCCAGCAGCGGATCGTTCGGGTGACGTCCGGCGTCGAGCCGAAGCGAGGCGACGAGCGTGGGCGCGACGACGTCCCAGTGCGCGTACAGCGAGCGGGCGGTTTCGTCGCGGAACATGAACCGAACCATGTTCCGGTCGCGGTGGGGCAGGGCCTCGAAGTCGGTGAGCAGGGCGCGCGCCATCCGGTTGGAGGCCAGCACGTCGAGTCGCCGCCCCAGCACCATCGCGGGGGTCTGGCTGACGATCCGGAGCAGGTCGCGCAGACCGGGGCGGACCTGCTGCGGCCGGACCGCAGCGCGCCGGCCCGACCGCGTGGCCGGCTTGGCGAGCTGGAAGAGGTGCGTGCGCTCGGCCGGGTCCAGGCGCAGCGCGCGGGCCAGCGAATCCAGCACGGCCTCGGAGACGTTCAATCGCCGTCCGCGCTCCAGCCGCACGTAGTAATCGACGCTCACGCCCGCCAGGCTTGCGACCTCTTCGCGGCGCAGTCCCGGCACCCGGCGTGCGCCGCCGTCGTCGGACAACCCCGCCTGTCGAGGCGTGATCCGCGCTCGGCGGGTGCGCAGGTATTCGCCGAGGTCGGCGTTGCGGTCCATGACGTCCACGATAAGTGCCGTTCCAGGGCCGGCGGCCGTGCTGGGGGGGACTGGTGGTCCCCCGGTCGGACCGGCCTCCTCCGGGCCCGCTGAACAGGCAAAACCCGTGATGAGGTGAATCTGTCGAGACCAGCCGGGTCTCCGGAGGAAATCGCAAGAGGGGAACACCTGTGTCGGAGCACAAGACCTTCCTGATCACCGGCGTCAGCACCGGCCTCGGCCGCGCGTTCGCGGTCGCCGCGCTGGAGGCGGGCCACCGGGTCGTGGGCACGGTGCGCAAGATCGAAGACGCGGTCTCGTTCGAGGCGCTCGCCGCCGACGCGCACGCTCGAATCCTGGACGTCACCGACGGCGAGGCGATCGATGCGGTCGTCGCCGAGGTCGAACGCGATCTCGGCCCGATCGACGTGCTCGTGGCCAATGCCGGTTACGGCCACGAGGGTCTCGTCGAGGAGTCCACGATGGACGAACTTCGCCACCAGTTCGAGGTGAACGTCTTCGGCACCGTGGCCGTGATCAAGGCCGTGTTGCCGCACCTGCGGCAGCGGCGGTCGGGGCACATCATCGCGATCACCTCGATGGGCGGGCTGATCGCCTTCCCGGGCCTCGGCTTCTACCACGGCAGCAAGTTCGCGGTGGAAGGCATTCTCGAATCGCTCGGCAAGGAGGTCGCCGGGTTCGGCATCCGGGTGACCGCCGTCGAGCCGGGGAAGTTCCGCACCGACTGGGCCGGGCGTTCGATGGCTCGGGCACCCCGGACGATCTCCGACTACGACGAGCTGTTCGACCCGATGCGCGAGCAGCGCATCGACGGCAGCGGGCATCAGCCTGGTGAGCCGGCCAAGGCGGCGGCCGCTCTCCTGGAGATCGTGGCGGCGGAGCAGCCGCCGGCGCGGCTCCTGCTGGGCGGCGATGCGTTGGAGCTGGTCAAGGCCGGACGGGACGCCGCGGCCCGCGAAACCCGAGCGTGGGAGGAATTGTCGGCATCCACGGACTTCGACGACGCCGACGCGGCGGCCTGACGACCGCGGCGCTCCAAACGCTCACGACTCACGGTTCGCAGGTGGACTTCGCCGTGAGCACTTTTGGTTGCTGTGGCGACCAAAAGCACTCACGGGCTTTGACCGGCGGAACGAGGAGGCTGGCGGTTACCCGCGGTGGCCGTTGAAGCGGGTCGGGGCGGCGCATCGGGTTTACTGGGGTCGGCAGGTCGAGTCCGGGCGAGGTGGGGAACATGCTGATCGGGGAGCTGGCGCGGGTCAGCGGCGTCAGTGCGCGGTTGCTGCGGTACTACGAGGCCCAGGGACTGCTGGAGGCTCGCCGTGGCTCGAACGGCTACCGCGAGTACGACGAGGAATCGGTGGTCATCGTGCGGCAGATCCGTGCGCTGCTGGATGCGGGGTTGTCCACCGAGGTGATCCGCGCGGTGCTGCCGTGCGTCCACGGCGAACTGCCTGAGTTCGAGTGGTGCGTGGACGTGCGGGCCATCATGGACCGGGAGCTGGCGATCGCCGAGGAGCGGATCGCCGAACTGCAGCGCAACCGCAGCAACCTCGCCGGTTACCTGGCGCAGTCCTGAGCCGGCGGCTCACGGCGTGACGAGCGGTTCGGCCTGGTAGGCGCGGTGCAGCAGCTCCAGGAAGGCCGGTGCTTCGGGCATCGGCACGGAGTCGATCCCGTGCACCGCGACACCCGGCGTCCAGGAGTTCATGACCACCGCCCCGGACAGTTCCGGCAGGTCGGCGGGCCTGATCTCCGCGGTGCGCTGGGGGACGCCGAGGTGTTCCAGCTGCCTGCGGACGATGTCCATCGTGGTCCCGCCCAGCATCTTCGCCTCGGGCCACACCACCGCCTCGCCGTCCCAGAAGGCCAGGTTCCAGATCGACGCCTCGCTGAGCCGGCCCCGGCGGTCGACGAAGGCCGCGTCGTCGAAGCCCCGTTCCACGGCCTGCCGCAGGTAGTAGGTCTTGGCCACCTCGCCCACGTGCTTCACCTCCGGGAGTTCCCGTTCGTGCTCGACCGTCGCCAGCGTCAGCGGGCCCGCGGGGCCGTCGGTGGCCGGGGAGGTGCGGATCAGGACCTCGGGCGTCGCGTCGGGACCGGCCACGGTGAACTCGCCCGCCGGTGAGTAGACGGTGGCGAGCAGCGAGAGGTCGGCCGGACCACCCTCCAGGGCCGCGTGCAGGTAGGACCGCACCTGATCATCGGGCAGCGCCTGGCCGAACATCGTCAGCGAGGCCGTCCGCAGCCGCTCCAGGTGCAGGTCGAGGCCCCGCACCCCGCCGCCGCGGACCTGCATGGCGGTCATGTGGGCGAAGCCCGCGAACGCCAGCGGCGTCAGCTCCTCTGCGTTGGTCGGCCGGCCGTTGCGGTGCACGACGAAAGAGTTCACGGGTCGCTCCAAGGATCGTGGGATCGGGTGGACGTGGCGGCGGTTTCGCCGGCCGCCCCGTCCGGGCTTGGAAACGACGCTATGGCTTGACATCGGTTGGAAGGTCAACCCGAGGTGTGGTGGATCACAGCACGGGTCCGAACCGCAATTTCAATGGAAATTGGAGGTCCAATTTCCATTGAAATTGCGGGAGTTGTCCACAGGTACCGGCGTGTTGACGTCCGACACGCCGGTGATCCGCAAGTTTCAATTGAAACTGCCACTCCCCGGCACCGAGGTGAGGCGGCGTGGGGAGGCAGGGGCCTGGTCCGGGCTCGGTCACCTGTGGTGGCCGTTGAGGCGGGCTCGCCGGGCCAGGGCCGGTTGGCGGTTCCGCGCCGGGGACACCGGGCGCTCCCCACGGGACGGTGCCGCTACTCCCGCCGGTTGTTGGCGGTCCCACGGGAGCAGTTGCTTGGATCCCGTGCGGTCGGCCAGCCGCAGCGACTCCGCCGAGGTGATCCACTCCTCCGCCGGCTCCGCGACCTCCAGCAGCAGCGCCTCGAACTCGGAGCGGGTCGTCTCCAGGATGTGCGGCGCCGCCAGCCAGCGCAGCACGTTCCGCCCGGTCACCGCCATCCGCTGCCGCGGCGAGGTGACCAGCTTCTCGTCGAAGTAGCGGATCAGCACCTCGTCCACCACGTCCCAGGCGTTGGCCGCGCCGAAGAGGTCCTTGACGTCCTCGGAGTTGAGGATGCGGAAGCACTCGTCCATCAGCTGCATGACCTCGACCCGCAGCACGTTCAGGTGGCCGTAGGACGTGAACTTCAGGTTGTTGCGCAGGTCCAGCCCGCTGCGCCGCACCACGGCCATGCTGCCGAAGGCCATGTCGTGGGCCCGTTCCCGGATGACGTCGGAAATCCGCTTGTCCCGCCAGAACAGCGCGACCTGGTTGCTGAACTGCGTGAACAGCCGGTGGAAATCGGTGTTCGGCCGGGAGTTCGCCGAGCCCAGCCCGCGCCCGTAGCCGAGCACCCGCCGGTAGGCGTTGATCCGGTCGCGCTTGGTGTAGCGGAGCACGTCGCGCCGGTCGAACCGGTACAGCCCGAACGCGCCCGGCCCGTCGGAGAGCCGGATCGCACCGCGCTCGAACAGCTCCCGCAGCTTCTGCACGACGCGCGGCACGCCGATCCGCTCGTGCTGGTACAGGTAGTACAGGTCGGCGACGGCGAGGATGCGTTCGGACGCGATCGTCTCGTCGTAGGCCTCGACGCCGTGCGGCATGCGGGTCGCGCCGAGGTCGTCGGCCGACTCGCCGCCGATGCCGACCAGCTGCGCGAGGCCGCCGTCGGGCGGCTTCGGCTCGTTCTTCGCCTCGACCTCGACGGCGAAGAGCATGTCGTCGATCTGCTTCAGGATCGCCTCGCCGACCTGCGGGTCGCTGCCCAGCTCGTTCGACAGGTTGCCGGCGACCTGTCTGCGCAGCGCGGCGACCCGGTCGAACAGTTCCCGGTATTGCTTTTCGGTGGCCATCATTCCTCCGTGCGGGGCGCGGGCGGGCCGCTATTCCGGCCGCGGGGCGGGCTTGGGCTCGGGACGCTTGCGCGGGCTGCGCCGCTTGGCTGCGAGGTCGGGCGACGCCTCGACCGGGGCAGCGGGTTCCGGGGCTCCCGTCGCGGGTGCCGTGCCGGGCGGGAACGGCCCGGGTGGCGGCGGCTCGGGCGGATCCGGCGGCTTTGGCCCGGAGTCGGCCGGTGGTCCCGGCGGGTCGGCCGGTTTCGCGCCGTGCCGGATCGGCCGCGCGACGCGCACGATCTCCTGCAGGTGGTCGTGCAGCTCGTCGACCGCGCGCTGCACCCGGGAGCTGAAGAATCCCGGCGGCAGCGTCGCCCGGTAGTTGCCCGGCACGTCCTGCTCGTCGCCGTCGCCGCGCCGCGGCAGGTTGCCGACGAGCCGCTCCAGCCGCTCCGCGACCTGCAGGAACGCGCTGTCCACGCCGTCCTTGCCCGCGACCTCGATCAGCTTGCGGCCCTCGAAGCAGGTGAACTCGTACGTCCAGCGCAACAACCCGCCGAGCGACATCGAGCCGCCGTCCGGATCGGGGATGCGCAGCACCTCGCGGTCGCCGCGGTGGATGCTCACCGAGCTCAGCGCCGCGACCAGTTCCTCGGTCTGCACCGCGGCGGCCGACATCAGCTGCGACAGCGCCACGACGGCCGGGCCGAAGAACGGCGCACGCCCGGTTTCCGGCTGCGCGAACGGATCGATCCGGCCGCGGGCGTCCAGCCAGCCGCGGTACAGCGACAGCACCCAGTCGACCAGCGTGATGAACGAGGTCTGGATCCGCTCCTCTTCGATGGTGTTGACCAGCCCGCCGATCAACCCGAACTCGTCGCGCAGCTCGCCGAGGTGCCCGCGCACCAGGTCCGGGTCCACCGCGGACGCCGGATTCCCCAGCAGCAGCAAGAAGAGCTGGTCCACGCGCGGCACCCGCAGCAGCGGGCTCTCCAGCTCCTTGCGGATCTCCTCCAGCTCGTGGCGCACCAGGCTGCGGAAGCCCTCGCCGTTCTCCGGATCCACGCCCGGCCGCAGCGGCTTCAGCGAGTCGAGCAGCGCGGTCGCGTCCTTGATCGCGCTGCGCGCCCGCGCGGCCAGTGACGCCTGCCCGCCGGTGACCGCGCCCAGGTCGGCCTGGATGGCGTAGCCGCGCGGCGTCCAGTTCGCCTCGGTGTGCCCCTCGACGCGCTTGAGTTCGAAGCTCCCGGTCAGCGCGGCGGCGAAGCCCTTGGTGTCGCCGTTGCGCCACTTCCACCCGAGCACGTCGCTGATCGCCTTGCTCGCGATGTCGCCGGGACGCTCGCAGCACGGCGATTCGTGCCGGGTGACCAGCGGATACGCGCTGTCGATATCGTGGGCGGGCGGCAGCTGGGCGCCCCTGTCTCCGTTGACACCGCCCCCGTTGACGCGGTCGTCGTAGATGGTCATCGCCTGCCCTCGCAGTTCCCCTCGATGCCGAACCGCACCGCGAGTTCGGCTGCCTCGCGCCAGCACCGCAACATGGTGTCCTCCGTGCTGCGCAACGAATCCACGCATCCGTCCACACCGGACCGGATGCTGTGCGCCCAACCGAGCCACTGCGGGCCCCGCCCGCGCACGGCGCGCATGAGCTCGGCGGCCGCGTGGTGGCACCGGAACTCGTCGTCGAGCCGCCGCTGCGTCTGCCGCAGCGCCAACGCCGTGGCGTACAGGGCTTCGCCGTCCGGCCGGCCGCGGACCGCGACCAGCGCCGGTTGCAGCTCGGCGCTGCCGTCGGTGACGACCTCGGCGAGCCGGTCCGACATGGCTGGGCTCTCGCCGCTGGGACGGTCCTCGATCACGCTGAACTCCAGCGCCCGCCACGCGGCCGCGAGTTGCCGGAGTTCCCGCGCCAGCACCGGGAATTCGTCGCGCAAGGTCACCGCGCTCGCCTCCCCAGTTCTTCCATGAAGAACCGCACCAGCCGTTGCGGCGGTGCCATCCGCTGTCCGAGCGCGTACCGGACGGCGCCGATCAGAAACCGCTCCGGCACCACGCCGGGCGACACGCCGTCGGCCAGCCGCCCGGCGGCTTCCTCGATCATCCGCTGCTCCTTGGGCTCGAACCGCTCCACCTTCGCCAGGCTCCGGTTGCCCAGCGACGGGAACGACGTGAAGCACATCGCGTCCACCACCGCCGGGATCGCCCGGTCCGCGGTCGCCAGCAGCGCCGGCGGCGCGTCGATGAGCTTCGGCCGCGGGTACAGGGCGTGCCAGGCGCGCTCGTACTCCTCGGCGCGGCGCGGGAAACCCATCCGCCGCAGCAACTCGATGGACAGCTTTCCCCGCAGGTAGGGCACCGGGTGCACGGCCCGGCGGGCGAACCGCATCGACTTCGCCGGCGTCCGGCCGATCACGTCGAACAGCGACCCCACGATCTCCGGGCCGCCCAGCAGCAGCGCGGACATGTCGGCGAAGGTCTCCCGGTTCCACCGCACCCAGATCGACACCACCGCCTTCGGCACCCCGGCCTCGGTGAGCCGCGCCGCGACCTGCAGCGGGATCGCCCGCGCCAGCCCGAGGTCGTTCTGCAGGTTGTGGCTGACCTCGTGCAGCACCGCGCCGAGCGTCCACGGGTTGACCAGCCGGTGGAACGGCAGCTGGATCAGCGGGAACGGGTTGACCCGGTTGCTGATCCGCCGCAGCGGGATGCCGCGCCGCGACGTCGCCGGGCCGTGGCTGGGTTCCAGGTAGCAGAACGGCGGCGGTGTCGGGATCGAGCGCCAGCGCCCGATCCCCAGGTAGGCGTACTGGTAGCAGTCCAGGGCGATGCGGTCGGCCGCTACCAGCCACGGCGCGAACCGGCTCTGCCGCTGGTTGAACAGCTCCAGGTAGAAGTCCCAGATCCGCTCGGTCTCCTTCACCCAGCGCTGCGCCCGCGTCTTCGTGCGCAGCACCTCCTGCAGCCGTTGCTGGCTCGGGTGCGCGAACGCGGCCTCGGCGGCGCGGCGGGCGTCCCGGGTCGCCGAGTTGAGCGAACTGCGCAGCGTGCTCATGGTGTCGTTGACCGCGACCAGGTGAGCGCGGCTCGGCCCGGTCGCCGGATCGCCGAACTCCGCCCAGCCGAACGGGCGCAGCGCGTCGAGATGCCGCTCCACGTTCGTCGCCTGGGTGCGCACCCAGTTGCGGAGTTCCCGGTTCGACGCGGATGTCCGCTGCGGCGCCGGCCGCGAGCGAGACGCGACCGGCCGCAGCTCAGCCGCGGTACCCATTGGTTCTGCCGCCCTGCACATCGCGGCGTGCGGCTGCGATCAGCTGCGCCCTGCGCCGATCGCTCGCGGACCGGTAGCCGTTCCGCCGGGGCGGAGCCGTTCTGGGCTCGTCTTCGGGGTATTCGAAGAGGCTGCTCGCGAAGTCGCCGATCCCCCTGGCCGCCAAGCTGCCGATGCTGCCGAGGAGCGCGCTGGACACGGCACCGGGCACGATCGAGAGCGGGCCCTGCTTCCGCCGCTTCCCGGTGTACCGCTTGGGACGTCCGGGGATCCGCCGGGGCTTGATGCGGTGGCTCTGAGCTCGACGGCGCTTGCGCTGGACGCCGCTGCGGCGGGTGGTGTTCTTCCGGCGGCGGTTGACGGCGGTGTTCTTCGTGCGTCGGTGCGTCCCGGTGTACTTCTTCTTGGGGCCGGCCTGGGGCCTGGACTTGCGCTTGAGCCGCTGCGCGGCCTTCTTGACCAGCAACGGCATCTTGCGGATCTTGCGCCGGCCCTTGCCCTTCCAGAGCCTCCGGCCGATCTTGCCGATGCCACGCCGCAGTACCGGCGCCGCCTTGCGGATCACCGGTGCCAGCTTGGGCAGTCCGCGCGCGGCCAGCCCGATCAACGGGGCGAGGAAACCCTCGACCTCGTCCTCGGTCTCCGCCTGCTCGGCCTGGAAGGCGAGGTTGGCCATCAGCTCGGCGTCGGGGTAGACCCGGCGCGCCGGGTTGGAGAAGCCCTCGTCCTCGTATTCCGCCTCGAACTCGAACTCGTCCTCCAGCTCGCGGACGAGCGCCTCGAACTCCTCCTCGTACTCGTCTTCGTCCTCGTACTCGTCTTCGAGCTCGTCCTCCAGCTCTTGGACCAGGGCTTCGAGCTCGTCCTCGAACTCGGCGTCGAACTCGTCCTCCAGCTCGGCCTCGAGTTCGTCCTCGTACTCGTCTTCGTCTTCGAACTCGTAGAAGTCCTCGTCCTCGAACTCGTCCTCGTCCTCCAGCTCCCGGACGAGGCCTTCGAGCTCGTCCTCGAACTCGAACTCCTCCTCCAGCTCGCCGGCCAGCTCGTCCTCCAGCTCGCCGTCGACGGCCCGGTAGCGACTCATGGCGGATCCTCCTGTCCTGCACCGCGTCCGGCGGCTCTTTCGTCAAGCCGGCCGTCGGTGAGCGCGTGCGAACAGTCCAGGGCAACCGGCATTCGGGTGGTAGTCGCACGTTCATGTGCCAGCTGTCCGCCCTAGATGATCCGGGTGTCACACGAATCGACGATGTGCGAACAGACGATGTTGGTTTTGCTGGTATGCGCCGCGGCGGAGGCCGTGACCGGCTCGCGAAGGGGGAAGCGGGCCGTTGGCGGGGGTGGCGCGAACCGCCGATCCGCACCCGGGACTGGGGAGGCCGGTACATGCCGAACGACTCGATCGCCACATCCGTTCCGCACGCCCGCAGAGGACTTCCCGAGCCGGAACCGCCGTGGCGAGACCGCGCCGTCGACCTCGGCTCGGACGAGCTGGTGCAGCACCTGGTGCAGGCCCTGGTGCGCCGGGTCGGCGAGCTCGCCGGACCGCACCGGGTGGCCCGGAAACCCTTGCTCGACATGACGGAACTCGGGATGCGGTGCCTGCTCGTGCCGGTCGCGCCGAAGGTCGACGAGGTGCTCAGCCCGCGCGAGCGCGAGATCGCGCGGATGGTGGGGCTCGGCTACACCAACCGGTCGATCGCGGCGGTGCTGGAGATCAGCCTGTACACGGTTTCCGCCCACATGAGACGAATCTTCACCAAGCTCGACGTCGGCTCGCGCGCCGCGATGGTAGCCGCGCTCTCCGACAACCCCGACCTCTACGTCGCGGATTAGCCGAAAAATCGCGCAGGAATCCTCTTTTTGCTCCGAATGCGTCCGTTCGGGTGATCAAGTGCGCCTAGGCTCGTGATCGTTCAACGGTTCATCACGAGGAGAACCTGTGCTCAAACGCCCGTTACTCGTCGCGGCATCGGCCGCGCTCATGCTCTCGTCCCTCGCCGGCGCGCAAACCGCGTTCGCGGGGCCGACCGGTCCCACCTGGGAACCATGTGGCGACCGGCAGGGGGAGTGCACCACCGTCGAGGTGCCGATCGACTGGAACAACCCGGACGGCGCGAAGACGAACATCACCATCGGCCGGTTGGCGGCGACCGATCCGCAGAACCGGATCGGCGTGCTGTTCGTGGCACCCGGCGGCCCGGGTGTCTCCGGCATCGACACCTACATCGAAGGTGCGGACAAGCTGCAAGACGGTGAGCTGCGCAAGCGGTTCGACATCGTCAGCTGGGACCAGCGCGGCGTGAAGCGCAGCAGCGAGGTCCGGTGCAGCGCCGAGCTGCTGGAGCAGGCCCCCGGCAACTTCCCGGCGAACGAGCAGGAGTACCAGGACCTGCTGGCCTACAACGCGAAGCTGGGCGAGGACTGCCGCAAGAACACCGGCCCGGTGTTCGACTTCGTCGACACCATCAGCGCGGTCCGGGACCTCGATGCCATCCGCGCGGCGCTCGGCGAGGAGCAGCTGAGCTTCTACGGCGCGTCGTACGGCACCCAGGTCGGGCAGCAGTACGCGGAGCTGTTCCCGAACCGCGTCCGGGCGATGACGATCGACTCGAACATGGACCACAGCAACACCTCCGGCGGCCGCTACATCGAAACGGCAAGCGAGGACCTGGAAGGCTCGTTCAACACCTTCGCCGACTGGTGCGAGCGGACCGCGAACTGCTCGCTGTACGGCCAGGACGTCCGCGCGGTGTGGGACGGCGTGCACGCCAAGGCCGAAGCCGGCACCCTCACGGACCCGGCGACCGGCACGGCGCTCAGCGCGGGGTCGCTGCGCAGCGAGCTGATGCGCGCGATGTACCGGCCGGAGGAGCGGTGGTACGGGCTGGCGGACCGCCTGAAGGCGCTGTCCGAAGGCAACCCGTCGGTCACCGCGATGGCGGCCCCGGCGGAGCTGGCGGAGAACTCGTACCAGGCCATTTGGTGCGATGACTGGAGCTGGAAGGTCCGCGACTTCGCGGAACTGCAGAGCTACCGGGAGCAGGCGGAGAAGGTCGCGCCGCACACGAAGATCTCGCCGTTCTGGAGCGACGTGACGACCTGCCTGGGCTGGCCGGGCGAGGTCAGCAACCCGCAGCACGAGCTGTCGATCAACGGCGCGCCGCCGATCCTGATCGTGAAGGGCAAGTACGACGTGGCGACGCCGACGGCCTGGAACCTCGCGGTGGCGGACCAGATCGACAACTCGGTCCTGCTGGAGCACGACGGCATCGGCCACGGCCAGTACTACCGCAACGCCTGCATCGCGGGCCACGTCGAGAAGTACCTGACGACGCTGGAAACCCCGGCCCCGGGCACGCATTGCGAGGCCGTCTACCCGACGGAACCGCCGGCGGCCGCGACCTCTGCGGGCGGCCCTGCCGTCCGTCCGGTCCACGCGGCCTGATGCATTCCACTCGTGAGCGGTGGTGGTCGCTCCAGCGGCCATCACCACTCACGAGCTTTCCGGCCACAGTTTCGGGGCGCCCTCAGCCGAGTAGCGTGGTCGAGGGCGTCGCACTCATGGCGGGGCAACCAGCTGGGGAGGTTTCGTTGTTTCAGTTGCCTCGGGCGCTGTTGTGGGATCACAACGCGCACTACCACCCGTGGCTGTTGCGGCAGGTCCCGCAGCGGTGTTCGCGGGTGCTCGACGTCGGGTGCGGGACCGGCGCATTGGTCCGCCAGCTCGTCGAGCGCGCGGATTTCGTCGACGGCCTGGACGTTTCGGCCGAGATGATCGATCAGGCCTCGGCCAGGACGTCCGCGACGAACGTGCGGTGGCTGCGCGGCGACGTGCTGGATGCCGACCTGCATCCCGAGGGCTACGACGCGGTGACGGCCCTGTCGAGCCTGCACCACATGCCGCTGCGCCCCGGCCTGACCCGGCTTGCCTCGCTGCTTCGTCCCGGCGGAGTGCTCGCCGTCATCGGCCTCTACCGGGAGGAGTCCGCGGCCGACTTCGCCATGGCGGCAGCGAGCTTCCCAGCGAACGCCGCCGTCGGCGCGTACCTGGCCGCGCGCGGACGAGCGGGCAAACCGCACGACGAAGGAATGCCGGTCCGGGACGCGAGTGCGACCTTGACCGAAATCGGCGACGCAGCACGGGAAATCCTCCCCGGAGCCCAAGTGCGCCGCCGCCTCTTCTGGCGTCATTCCCTGCTGTGGCGCAAGCCCCGGTGAGGGTCGTGAGTGTCAAAGCCGGTTCTTACCGGATTTAGCGCTCACGACTGCCGTTGACGGGCGCGGGCGGTGTCCAGGTATCCGGCGATGACCTCGCGAGTCCGGTTCAGGCAGGCGAGCTTGTCGTCGACGCACTCCAGCTCGTCGGCCAGCGTGGCGAGCAGCGCCGGATCGGGCGCGAACTCGGGTTCCGCGCCGCAGGCGTGCGGCAGCAGCTCGCGGATCACCTCCGTCGACATGCCGGTCGACAGCAGCGTGCGGATCTGCGCGACCCGTTCCTCGGCGTCGTGCGGGTACTCGCGATAGCCGTTGGCTCCGCGCGCGGCGTGCAGCAGACCGCGCTCCTCGTAGTAGCGCAGGAGCCTCGGTTTCACCCCGGTCAGCCGGGCGAGCTCGCCGATCCGCACGTGACCCCCACCACAATCGCAGAACCTTCACATCGATGGGAAATTCTATGTTCGGTTCATGTCGGACGCATCGAACCCCGAGCTGGACCACTTCGTCCGCGGCCGAGGCCCGGGCCTGCTGCTCGCGCACGGCGCGGGCAGCGACATCCAGGACAGCTTCGGCCCGCTGATCGAACGGCTCGCCGAGGAGCACACGGTTGTCGCACCGGACTTCCCGGGCTCGGGCAACACGCCCCGCGCGCGAACGCCGCTGACCATCGACGGCCTGGCCGATGCGCTGATGCGCAGCGCGGACCGCGCCGGGCTCAGCACCTTCGCGGTCCTCGGCTTCTCGACTGGCTCGCCAGTGGCCGTGCGCATCGCCTCCCGGTACCCGGACCGCGTGCGCGCCCTCGTGCTCTCGGCGGGCTTCGCCTACCCGAATCCCCAGCTGCGGCTCGCGGTGCGGATCTGGCGCGAGCTCGGGAGGACCGCCGACCAGCGGACGTTGGCGTCGTACCTGGCGATGGTGGTGTTCGGCCGGAGCTGGCTGGACGAGCGCACCGAGGACGAGATCGCGGAGCTGGTGGCGGAGTTCGCCGAGAACCTGCCGCCGGGCATGGACGACCACCTGGACCTGCTGGAACGAGTCGACGTCCGCGCGGACCTGGCGGAGATCAGCGCCCCGGCGCTGGTGATCTCGGCGGCGGAGGACAAGCTGATCTCGGCGGCGAACGCCCGAGAGCTCCTGGCGGGCATCGCCGGATCCCAAGCCGTCGAGCTGCCGTGCGGCCACGCGATGGCGGCGGAGAGCCCGGCGGAGTGGGCGACGGCGATCACGGACTTCCTCCGGTGAGCCGGGGTAGGCACCTGATCAGGCGCTTTGCCGCAGCGCTGCGAGGAAATCGGCCCACTGGCCCCGGGTGAAGGTGAGGCTGCCGCCGGCGCGGTCCTTGGTGTCGCGGACCCCGACCGCACCCGGCGTCACGGCGACCTCGACGCAGTACGAGTTGGATTCGCTTTGGCTGGACTTGCGCCACCTTGCTTCGCGAAGAGCAGCCAGGACGACAGGATTCATGTTTTCGACTGTAGTTGGAAGTTACCTCCGGCTGAACCCTTGCTTGATCAGGCGATATGAATCTTCGCTGCTCAGCGCGTTCTTCGTCGCTTCTGCATGAGCCAGCCCGTATTCGCGGGTGGTCAACGCATCCATGATGAGCTGTGTCGACGTGACGGTCTCTTGCCAGAGCAGAGTTGGAAGTTGCCCGCTGGGGAAGGTCATCAGCGAGAAGCCCGAGCCGCCCATCGCCGGATGCCCCGTGGCTTGGAACGGCACGATCCTGATTTCGATCGAGCCCGGGTACTGATCGATCAGCGCCGCAAGGTGTTTGAGTTGTGCTCGGTGAACTTCCTCGCCGCCGACCTGTTGCCGGATCGCCGCCTCGCTCATGACAGCCATGATCTGGATCGGCTCGTCTCCAACGATCCGCTGCTGCCGAGTGATCCTGCACTGGACTCGGCGGTCGACCTCGGCGAGGCGCAGGTTTGGTGCGCCCGATTCGATGATGGCGCGCGCATAGTCCTCGGTCTGCAACAGTCCGGTGATCAGGTCGCTTCCGTATGTCCGCAGGCTTTCCGCGCCGTGCTCGAAGCCGAAGTAGCGCAGCAGGTCTTCGTTGAACAGAGCCGAATACTTGGTCCACCAGCCGCGACGTGTCGCTTGTTCGCGCAGGCTACGGATCTCTTCGGTCTCGTCCTCGGGGAACTCGTAGACGCCGAACAAGATCTCAAGCCGGTCCGCCGAGAGGTTCTTCTTCCCGCGTTCGACATCGGAGAGGTACGCGGCTGCGATTCCGATCTGCTTGGCGGCGGCAGCACCGCTGAGCCCGGTTTCTTCTCGTTTCTCGCGCACTCGCAGGCCGAGCGACCACGCTGCAACGGTTGGGGAGACCGGTGCCATGTTGCTCCTTCCGTGCGATTCCTACGCACGAGATCAAACTCGTCTGGTTGACGCAGCTATGTAATTAACAAGGCGTGCCATACGGTCGAGACAGGCGGTAACGATAGCAATACGGACTGTTACTGCTCGACGGTGGCTCCGGTCTCGCCCCCTCCCCCGACCCCCGGGCCGGGGTCACCGTCTCTCCGACAACGGTTGGGAGGCAACGTGTTCGAGCTGTTCCAGAAGCGGGGCTTGGTCGCCTACTGGCGGCCCTTCGGCGGCATCCGGCACGGCCTGCATCCGGACCAGCCGCCGCAGCCCGGTCAATGCCGGGAAACCCTGTGCGGGATGACCTTGACCGTCGGCACGCCCACCGAGGTCGAATGGCTCGCCCCCACCTGCGAATCCTGTTGGGACGAAGCGAGATCCCGTCGCGATGCGCAAGCCCGCGAGGAGGATGCGTCGTGATTCTCCTGAACCTGATCCAGAATCCGGTCGGATCCCTCGCAGCCATCGGAGCTTTCGCCGCCGTGGCAGGAGTTCTCGCGGTGATACCGATACGCGGCGGCACCGGCCAGCACGCCGGTGCCGGACCGGGAGCGGTGATGGTCTGGCAGCTCACCGAGGCACTAGAAGCCGAGCGTTCCGCAGCAGTTTCAATTGAAACTGCGGACGATCCGGCGGAGGAGGAGATCCGGTGGCCGGAGGAGCCGATGACGGAGTACGTCGGCCGCCACCGGCTCTGGTGGGACATCGACGAGCACCCGCGGCTGCCCATCGACATCCGGCTGGCGGCAGGCTTCGGCTGGCCGGGGTCCGTGAGTGGTTTGGGGTGTTATAGCGCCCCAAACCACTCACGGGTACCTAGTGCCGGAAGGGGCCGCTGATCTCGTAGGTGTAGCCGTCGGAGAACTCGCCGGACGGGCCGTACTGCGAGGAGAAGTACATCCGGTCGCCGGCCGGGTTGAAGGCCGGGCCGGTCAGGCTGGAGGAATCCTGGCCGGTCATCCGCAGCATCGGGGCCACTACGTCGTCCGGGGTGATGATGCAGATCTCCAGGTTGTCGCCGTCTTCGGCGACGTAGAGGTCACCGAAGGAGCTGCCGGTCAGGTTGTCGACGGCGCCGAGTTCGCCGTCGCCGTCGTAGGCGAGACCGAAGGTGTCGTCGGCGACGTTGAACTGCCACACCCGGCTGTCGCCCGTGGTGGTGAACCAGCACCTGTCGGAGGCGTAGTAGCAGCCCTCGCCGCCGTCGAAGTGCTTCGCCTCGGAGACCTGTTCGCGCGTCGGGGTGTCACCTTCGGAAGGCGTCGGCTCCGGAACCTCCACCCACGACGCCTTGCCCGATGTTCCATCCCCGGCGACCAGGACCTCCAAAAGCCCGCCCGCGCCCAGATCGCCCCAGTTGTTCGGGCGGAACCGGTAGAAGCAGCCGTCCGGCTCGTCCTCGGTCAGGTAGATCACCTTCCGGACCGGGTCGCAGGCCGCGGCCTCGTGGTTGAAGCTGCCCATCGCGTCCCGCCGCACCGCCTCCTTGACGCCCCAGGGGTCGGTCTCGAACACGTACCCGTAGCTGACCTCTTCGCAGGAAAGCCAGGTGTTCCAAGGGGTTGCGCCGCCCGAGCAGTTGCGTCGCGTGTCGTCGAGGATGCGGTAGGCGTCGGTGATGCCGCCGCCGGAGTCGAACTTGATCGCGCCGACGCCGCCGCCCGGCTCGACTTCGGAGTTGGACACGTAGATCCAGCCGTCGCCGTCGACGAAGCAGGCGCCGCCGTCGGGCGCGTCGTGCCAGGTGTAGGAGGTGCCCTTCACCTTGTCGCTGGAGTGCGCGACGACGCGGCTGGTGAATCCCTCGGGCAGTTCGAGCCCGTTGTCATCGGCCGGAAGCAGTGGCCCGTAAGGGCTTTCGGCGATCCGCCGGATCGGCCCGCCCACGGCGGCCCCGGTCCACAACCCGCCGGTGAAGGCCGCAACACCGCCACCGATCACGGCAGCACGGAGAAAAGAACGACGCCGCACAACGACTCCCTTCAACGACCCGTCGGCGGCGGACCCCCATCGTGTCGGAACCGATCGGGCGCCAACTACCGCCGTTCGGGGGCGAATCCGCGACCTCATGGCTCACCGGCGCAGGCCCGGGTCAGTGGCGGAACGGGCCGGTGATCTCGTAGGTGATGCCGCTGGAGGAGGAGCCTGATGTGCCGCGCTGCGAGGAGAAGTACAGCCGGTCGCCGGCCGGGTTGAACGCGGGCCCGCACAGCTCGGATTCGTCCTGGCCGTTCACCCGGACCACCGGGGCCACCACGTCGTCGGGCGTGATGATGCAGATCTCCATGTTGTCGCCGTCCTCGGCCACGTAGAGATCGCCGGACGAAGTGCCGGTCACGTTGTCGACGCCGCCGAGTTCGCCGCCGCCGTCGTAGACGAGTTCGAAGGTGTCGTCGGCGGCGTTGAACTGCCAGACCTGGTTCTCGCCCTTGGCCGTGAACCAGCACTTGTCGGAGGCGTAGTAGCAGCCTTCGCCGCCGTCGAAGTGCTTCGCGTCGGAGACCTGCTCGCGGGTCGGGGTGTCGCCGTCGTCGGGCGTCGGCGTGGGGACCTCCGCCCAGGTGGCCTTGCCCGCGGTCTCCGGCCCGGCGACCAGCACCTCCAGCAGCCCACCGGCGCCGAGGTCGCCCCAGTTGTCCGGCCGGAACCGGTAGAAGCAGCCGTCCGGTTCGTCCTCGGTCAGGTAGATGACCTTGCGCACCGGGTCGCAGGCCGCGGCCTCGTGGTTGAACTTGCCCATCGCGTCCCGCCGCACCGCGTCCTTCGCGCCCCACGGGTCGGTCTCGAACACGTACCCGTAGCCGACTTCCTCGCAGGAGAGCCAGGTGTTCCATGGTGTCGCCCCACCGGCGCAGTTGCGCCGCGTGTCGTCCAGGATGCGGTAGGCGTCGGCGATGCCGCCGCCGGAGTCGAACCGGACCGCGCCGACGCCGCCGCCCGGCTCGATCTCGGAGTTGGACACGTAGATCCAGCCGTCGCCGTCGACGAAGCAGGCCCCGCCGTCGGGCGCGTCGTGCCAGGTGTAGGACGTGCCTTCGACGCTCTCACCGGACCGCGCGATGATGCGGCTGGTGAACCCCTCGGGCAGTTCGATCCCGTTGTCATCGGCCGGAAGTAGCGGCCCGTACGGGCTCTCAGCCACCCGGCGGATCGGCCCGCCCACGGCGGCCCCGGTCCACAACCCGCCGGAGAAGGCGGCAACGCCGCCACCGATCACGGCAGCGCGGAGAAAAGAACGACGCCGCACAACGACTCCCTTCAGTCCGTCGGCGGCGGATCCCCATCCTGTCGGAACCGGGCGGATGCCAACTACCGCCGTTCGGTCCCACCGGACCTGGTCCGGCAACTCCCCGCACGGCCCTCGTTCGGGTGACGCCCGGCAGTGTCTTGGGGCTTCCCGAACGGGGTAATCCCTGGTCGGCAGCCAGAAGGAATTCGCGCGTCTTCCACTCGGAGGTGGTCAACGATGAAGGCAGTCGTGTACCAGGAGCCCTTCTCGGTCGCGATCAACGAGGTGGACCGGCCGACGATCCAGCACCCCAACGACGTGATCGTGCGGATCACCTCGACCGCGATCTGCGGCTCCGACCTGCACATGTACGAGGGCCGGACGGCCGCCGAACCGGGCATCGTGTTCGGTCACGAGAACATGGGCATCATCGAGGAGACCGGCTCCGGCGTGGCCAGCCTGAACCGCGGCGACCGGGTCGTGATGCCGTTCAACGTCGCCTGCGGTTTCTGCAAGAACTGCATGGCGGCCAACACCGGCTTCTGCCTGACCGTCAACCCCGGCTTCGCCGGCGGCGCCTACGGCTACGTCGCGATGGGGCCGTACACCGGCGGGCAGGCCGAGTACCTGAGGGTGCCGTTCGCCGACTTCAACTGCCTGAAGCTGCCGGCCGACGGCAGCCACGAGGCCGACTTCGTGCTGCTGGCCGACATCTTCCCGACCGGCTACCACGGCTGCGAGCTCGCGCAGGTCTCGCCGGGCGAGAGCGTCGTCGTGTACGGGGCGGGACCGGTCGGGCTGATGGCCGCCTACTCGGCGCTGCTGCGCGGTGCGGCGCGGGTGTTCTGCGTCGACCGGGTGCCGGAGCGGCTGGCCAAGGCGGAGGAGATCGGGGCCATCCCGATCGACTTCTCCGCGGGTGACCCGGTCGAGATGATCAAGGAGCAGACCGACGGCGAGGGCACCGACAAGGGCGTCGACGCGGTCGGCTACCAGGCGCAGGTGGGCGACGGCTCGAAGGAGGAGCCGGCCATCGTGCTGAACTCGCTGATCGAGACGGTGCGCCCGACCGGACGGCTCGGCGTGCCCGGCCTGTACGTGCCGGCCGATCCCGGTGGGCCCAACGAGGAGGCGAAGAAGGGGATGCTGCTCGTCTCGGTCGGCCGGATGTTCGAGAAGGGCCAGGTCATCGGCACCGGGCAGTGCAACGTGAAGCGCTACAACCGGCAGCTGCGCGACATGATCATCGCGGGCCGGGCCAAGCCCAGCTTCGTCGTCTCGCACGAGCTGTCCCTCACGGAGGCCCCGGACGCCTACCGCAAGTTCGACCAGCGGATCGAGGGATACACCAAGGTCGTCCTGCACCCGTGAGCTTCAGAGGTCGTGAGCGGCTGTGGTCGCCATGACGACCACAGCCGCTCACGACACGGGGCCGCAGATGCCGGTGCGCAGCATGTCGAAGGCGCACTCGGCGGCTGCGACGGCCTCCGGGTGGAGCTCGTCGGGGGAGCGGCCGCCGGCGACCTGGCGGACGTTCTCCTCGGCGAGCACTCGGAGCGCCGTGACCACTTGGTGCGCCGCGATGCGGGTCGCGATGCCCGCGGGCGCGCCGGCTTCGACGAGCGCGTCCGCCAGTGCCTCGGCCCTCCTCTCGGCGAAACCGAGCATGCGGGCCGAAAGGCTGGGCGTGCCGTCGATCAACCGGTGGAGGCCCCGGACTTCCGGGCTGTCGTTCAGACCGGTGATCGGATCGCGCGCGGCGAGCGCCGCCAGGTAGTGGCGCCGCAGCGCGGCGAGCGGGTCTTCGCCCGTCGCCCGGTCACGGACCACGGCTGCCGCTTCGCCCTCGTGGTCGGCGATGCGGTGCAGCACCAGGTCTTCCTTGGCCGGGAAGTACTTGAACAGGGTCGGTTTCGACACCTCGGCCCGCGCGGCGACGTCGGCGCAGGACACCGCGTCGAAACCGGATTCGAGGAACATCGCGATCGCCGCGTCCGCGATCGCCGTGCGAGTCCGCTGCTTCTTCCGCTCCCGGAGTCCGGCTCGTTCTGCCACGTCATCGAGGCTAGCACGGTCTCTAACTCGGTTAATTTTCTAACCGAGTTAAGCTTTGTGCTCCGGAACTGATTGGAGCACGCGAATGCGCATCGGTGTAGCCCTGCCCACCGACCACACCTCGCTCTCCGGCGAGGCGAACTCCGTGGACGCCCTCATCGGCCAGGTGAAAGAGCTCGCCGCCGCCGGGCTGACGTCGGCCTGGTTCACCCAGCGGTTCGACCACGACGCGATCACGGTGGCCGCGCTCGCCGCCCGCGAAGTCCCGGGCATCGACGTCGGCACCGCGGTCGTGCCGATCTACCCGCGGCACCCGATCGCCCTCTCGATGCAGGCCCAGACGGCGCAGGCCGCCGGCCGCGGACGCTTCACGCTCGGAGTCGGGTTGTCGATCAAGTCGTTCGTCGAGCAGACCTACGGGATCGCCCCGCATCCCAGGGTTCGCCACCTGCGCGAATACCTCGCGGCGTTGCGCGAGCTGCTCGAATCGGGCTCGGTGGACCTGAGCGGGGAAACGCTGGTCGCCAGGACGACGCTCCCCGCGAGCGTGCCCGGAGCCCGGCCGCGAGTGCCGGTGCTGGTGGCGGCGGCCGGTGATCTGACCCTGCGCGCGGCGGCCGAACTCGCCGATGGCGCGCTGCCGATCCTGTCCGGGCCGCGGACGCTGGCCGAGTACACCGTCCCCACCATCCGCCGCTACGCCGAAGCCGCCGGGCGGCCGGAGCCCAGGATCGCCGTGATCGTCTCCGGCGTGGTGACCTCCGACGTGGCGGGCGCCCGGGCTCGCGCCGAGGCGAACATGGCCTACTACGGGACCATTCCGTCCTACCGCGCGGCGCTGGACCGCGAGGGGATCGACAACCCCGCCGACCTGGTCGCGATCGGGGACGAGGAGTCGATCGCGAAGCAGGTGGCCGCGTACTTCGAGGCGGGCGCGACCGAGCTCATCTACACCCAGACCGCGATCGGTTCCGCGGCCGACGAGCGCCGGACCTGGAAACTCCTCGGCGAGCTGGCCGCGAACCACGCTCCGAGCCGACGACGAGTGTGCAGTTTCAATTGAGCGTTTTTCATCCTGGCCGGCCCGCAGCTGCGGGTCGTAAAGCTGCACGTCGATGGGGTGTCGCATGCGCCGCAGGCGCATAGCCCACCCTTGCAACCGGCACCGCCGCGGGTTCTCAGAGGCTTCCTGGCGAGGACGGCCCTGACGCCGTGTATTGGACATACATAAGTCAGGGCACCCACAGTCCAGGGAGCCTCTGAGGTTCCGCTACCCGCACCGCCACGCAAATCGAGGTTGGAAAACCTCATTGAAACTGCACACCCGTGCGGAGTTCAGCGGTCGAGGATGGTGCGGAGCGCCTTCTCCAGGTCGGCAGCTGTGCCGGGACCCCGGCTGCGCCAGGCGATGAAGCGGTCCGGGCGGACCAGCACCGCCCCGTCCGCGCCGACCCCGTACGGCCCGGTCCAGTCGCCGGTCACCTCGCCGCCGATCAGCTGCGGTTCCAGCCGGACCCCCAGCGCGGTGGCGACCTCCTCGGCGGCCCCGGCCCACGCTTCCGATCCGGTCAGCAGCACGAAACCCCGGCCGAACAGGTCGATCGTGGACACCTCTCCGTCCGGAGTGGACAGTCGAACGTGCGGGGCGCGCGAACCCGGGCGGCCCGTCGGGCTGGTCGCGTTCTCCAGGAGCTCGCCCTCGTCGCCGGGTTCCCGGACGACCGCGCCGTTGTGCCGATACCCGAACAGCAGCACGGCCGGGTCCTCGATCGGCGGCGCGTCGCCTTCCCGGGCCAGGTCGGGCCGGTTGCGCACGATGGCGTTCCGGAACTGGTTCTCCGCGATCAGCTCGCCCACCGGCCGCCGCTCCGCGTCGTGGCTGTCGAGCAGCCCCGGCCCGGCCTCGCCGCGGAGCACCGCCGCGAGCTTCCACGCCAGGTAGAAGCCGTCCATCACGGCGGTGTTGCCGCCCATCCCGCCGTGCGGCGGCATGGTGTGCGCGGCGTCGCCGACCAGGTGCACCCGGCCGGCGCTGAACCGGTCGGCCACCTGCATGGTCGTCACCGTGCTGTCCGTCGCCAGGATCTCGGCGTCGAGCCCGGGCACGCCGGTGGCCAGCCGGATCTGCGCCAGGCTGCGCTCCTCGGTGAAGTCCGCCGGCTCCTCGTGCGCCGGGTCGTAGCCGACGCCGACCACGAACTGGTCCGGGTGATCGGTGCTGACCACCACGCCGTTGCCGCTGGAGAGCTCCGGGTTCTGCAGGTAGTACATGACCTGGCGGTCGCCGACGACGGCCGACAGGTCGGCGCGGACCAGCCAGTGGATCGAGTGCCCGAGGGTGCCCCGGCCATGGGTGCCGATGCCGAGCCGCTCGCGGATCGGGCTGCGGTGGCCGTCGGCGGCGACCAGGTAGTCGGCGTGCACCTCGCGGGTTCCGGTGGCGTCGGTGAGCACCGCGCGGACGCCGTTCTCGTCCTGCTCGAAGGAATCCAGTCGGGTGGAGAAGCGGATCTCGGCGCCCAGTTCGCGGGCGCGCTCGGCCAGGATGCGCTCCGCGCTCGCCTGGCTGGCGTCGGCCGACCCCGCCGGCGTCAGGTGGTCCAGAGACAGGAAGGTGTCGTGCAGGATCTCGCGGAACACCGGGCCGCTCGCGCTTTGCGCTATGCGCAGCAGGAATCCCTGGCTCTTGGGCGACGCGTCGAGCATGGCGGATTCGAGGCCGACGAGGCGGAGCGCCTCCATCACGTGGTTCTGCTGGCCTCGCGCCTTCGGGTGGGTGGAGGTGCCCGGGTGGCGCTCCACCACCAGCGACGGCGTGCCGTGCAGGCCCAGGAAAACGGCGGTCGACAGGCCGGACAGCCCGGCGCCCACGATCAGGACTGGAGTTCGTTCGGACATCGGTGACCCCTCTTGCGAACAGTGTTCGTGACTTACGAACGATGTTCTACTCGCGAACAGTGTTCGAGTCAAGTACGGTGTTCGAAGCACCGATCGAGAAAGTGGTGAACGATGTCCCTGCCGGTTCCGCCCTGGCAGCAGCGCGCCGTGCGCGACCGGGCGGCGAAACGGCCGCTGAGCCTGGAGCTGATCGTGCGCACCGCGCTCGAACTGCTCGACAGCGAAGGCCTGGACGCCGTGAGCATGCGGAAGGTCGCGCAGCGGCTCGGCACCGGCGCGGCCTCGCTCTACGCCTACGTCCGCAACAAGGACGAGCTGCACGAACTCATGCTCGACCTCGTGATCGGCGAGATCCGGGTGCCGGAGCTCGACCCGGAGAAGTGGCAGGAGACGCTCAAGGACCTGATCCGCCAGCAGGTCGAGGTGCTCACGGCGCACCCGGGCATCGCGCAGGTCGTGATGCGCACCCCGGCGCCGGCCGGGCCGAACGCGCTGATCGTCTCCGAGGCGATGATGGCCGTCCTCCGCTCGGCCGGATTCTCCGACCGCGTGGTGGCGTTCTCCGTCGACACCCTCGCCCTGTTCGCCACGGCGGTCGCCATGGAGCGCAGCGCGGACTTCGGCCTCAGCGACGCGGAGCGGGGCGAGCGGATGGAGATGATCGGGCGCTACTTCGCGGAGCTCCCGGCGGACCGATTCCCGACGATCGTCGCCCTCCTCCCGGCACTGATGTCCGGCGACGAGGGCGAGCGCTTCGAGTTCGGCCTCGACATCCTCATCCGAGGCATCGCCGCCCACGCCACCGACTCGGTCTGACGCAATTTCAATGGAAATCAGAGGTTCGATTTCCATTGAGGTGATCTCAGTAAGGATTGGACGAACAGGGTCGCTTGGTTTGGTGTGTGGCGACGGCTGGGGCATGCCTGGAGGAAGTGGGAC
>NZ_JBSGJZ010000071.1:0-26330 GCF_053605825.1 Saccharopolyspora sp. NPDC003752
GCTGCGCGGCGCATCCCGGTTGACCAGCCGGCTGACGTCGAAACCGTCCCGCAGCATCTGCTCCAGGTGGACCGACCGGAACCGGCTTTCGCGCTCACGACCACCGGTCACGCCGGGCCGGGCGATCCGGTCGTCCAGGCGAACACCGGGAGGCTGTCGTTGATGGCGTGGTCGCCCACCGCGCGGGCCTTGTAGACCAGCGGGTTGTGCACGGTGAGCGTCCGCGCGTTGCGCCAGTGGCGGTCGAGCAGCTTCTCCTGGCTCACCACCGACGATCCGCCCACGTCGAAGACCTCGGTCACCGCGCGCAGCACCAGATCCGCGATGACGACCTGGGCCTTGGAGACGTCGACCTCCGCAGCGACGACCTCCGCCCGCGAGCCCTGCAGCGCGCGGCGCACCGAGCCGACCGCGGCCTCCAACGTCGCCTGCGCGGCGAACGCGGCGCTGTGGATCTTCCCGACGACCTGCTGGACCAGCGGATCGTCCTTGGGCAGCGGCGCGCTCGCGTGGCTGTAGGAACGACGGCGGTCGCGCACGAACTCGGCCGCGTCGCGAGCGGCGCTCCGCGCGACTCCCACCAGCGCGGCGAGCAGCACCAGTTGCGCCAGCGCGGTGTGCACGCCTGGATCGCGGTCCCAGACCGTCACGTGCGCCGGGTCGACCTCGACATCGGTGAACTCCACCGTGCCCGACGCCGTGGTCCGCTGCCCGAAGCCGTCCCAGTCGTCGCGCTGGACCAGGCCCGCCGCCCCGGCTGGCACCCGCGCCACGACGAGCTCGCCCGGCGCCCGCTCGGCGCGGACGGTGATCCAGTCCGCCAGCAGGCTCCCGGTGGAGTAGAACTTGGTGCCGTTGAGCAGCAGGCGGCCATCCCGCTCGGACAGCGTCGTGTTCGACCGCCCCACTTGGTGCGACTCCCGTTCGCTGATCGCGTTGCCGAACAGGACTCCCCCGGCCACCGCTCGCAGCCACTCGTCCCGCACCGCCGCGGGCGGCTGCCGCAGTTGCTCCTCGACGAACAGGAAGTGCGGTCGCAGCAGCTGCGGCAGGTTGGAATCCGCCTCGCCCAGCTCGACGAGCAGCCGGAACAGGTCGTCCAGGCCCGCCCCGGATCCGCCGGACTCCACCGGGACGCGCACGGCGCCGAACCCGGCCTCCCGCAGCCAACCGACCTCCTCGAACGGCAGCCGGCGCCGCCGTTCGCGCTCCGCCGCGCCCGCCGCGATCCGGTCGAAGACCGGCCGGAACCGCGCCGCCAGCGCCTCGTAGTCGTTCACCGTCACCCTCTCGTTCCCGTCAGACGATTCCGTTGCGCGGCGGGCGGATCCCGTTCAGCGCGTGGTTCCCGAGGTGCTGGACCTTCCAGCGCCGCGGGTCGTGCAGCGTGTGGGTGCGGGCGTTGCGCCAGTGCCGGTCCAGGTTGCGACCGGTGCGCGCCGCCCGGGCGCCGATCAGCGAGAAGATCTCGCTGGACACCGACACGGCCGCCTCGTCCGCCTGCGCGCGCACGGCGGCCACCGCCACCGAAGCCTCGGCGGCCAGCTCGTCGGCGTCCGCCGTGCCCGCGTCCAGCGCATGCCGCGCGGCGTCGAGCGCGTCGCCGGCTTCGCCCAGCAACGCGCCGGCCGCCCGGACCCGCAGCGCGAGCTCGCCGAAGCGCTGCACCACCAGCGGTTCCTCCGCGGTGCGCTCGACATCCGCCTCCCACCACGGGCGGCTCAGCTCGCGCACCGCGGCCCCGCCGTCGCGCAGGGCCGCATCGGCGATGCCGACGTCGATCGCGGCGTGCAGGTACTGGCCGAACGCCCCGAAGATCTCGGCCTTCTCGAAGGTCCGGTGGTGCGGCACGACCCGGTCCGCCGGCACCAGGACGTCCTCCAGCAGCACCGTTCCGCTGGCCGTCGTGCGCTGCCCGATGCCGTCCCAGTCGTCCACCACCGTCAGCCCCTCGGCGCCGGCCGGCACGAACGCGGCGTTGATCCGCCCGTCCTCGTCGACGGCGAAAACCGGGATCCAGTGCGCGAACAACGCGCCGGTGGTGTAGTTCTTGGTGCCGCTGATGCGGAAATCGCCGGTCGGCTGCTTGATCAGCTTGGTCTCGAAGGCGTGCGCGTCCTTGGCGCCGGCCTCGGCGAGCGCGTTGCCGAACCGCTTGCCCGCCAGCACTTCCCGGTAGAAAAAGTCCAGCTGCTCCGGCGTCCCGTTGTGCGCGAGCACCCCGAGGAAGAAGAAGTGGTTCTGCGGGATCTGGCCGATGCTGGAATCTCCCGCCGCCAGCAGCCGGAACACCGCGCCCAGCGTCCGGTTCGAGACCTCCGCGCCGCCGTGCGCCTTCGGCACCGTGATCCCCAGCAGGCCGCTCTCGGACAGCTCGTCGAGCTCGTCGGCGGGCAGGATCCGCTGCGCGTCGCGCCGCGAAGCGCCGGCGGCGAACCGCTCGCCCAGCAGGGCGGCGACGGCCAGCGCTTCGGCGTCGCCGGAGATGATGTCGACCATGGAAACCTCGATTCACGGGAAGGGAGAACCGCCGGCCAGGGCCCGTGACCCGGGCCGCCGGTGCGACCGCCGGCACGGCCCTCGATGGCCGGTGCGGGTCGCTCTGGCGCGGACACTACCGGGCGATGCGGATCGTTCAACCGCGTTTCAAATCCTGGTCGGTCCGAACGAAACCGGCGCGAAACAATAGCGAGATCGGTCCATTGTGGTCGTCCGAATGCGCCTAGCGGCCCGGCCGCGGATCGGTAGGATCCGGATCATGCACAGCACTGGTCGGCTGCTCGCCGTGAGCGACTTGCACGTGGCCTTCCCGGACAACCGGGCGATCGTGGCGGAACTCCGGCCGGAATCCCCGGACGACTGGCTGATCGTGGCCGGTGACGTCGGCGAGTTCGCCGCCGACATCGAGTGGGCGCTGCGGCTGCTCGGCGAACGCTTCGCCACCGTGATCTGGGTGCCGGGCAACCACGACCTGTGGACCCACCCGAAGGATCCGCTGCAGCTGCGCGGCGAGCAGCGGTACCGGCACCTCGTCGAGCTGTGCCGCGGCCTGGGCGTCCTGACCCCGGAGGACCCGTACCCGGTGTGGACCGGTGACGGCGGCCCGGTGCGGATCGTGCCGATGTTCCTGCTCTACGACTACTCGTTCCGGCCATCTGGGGCGAAGAACAAGGCCGAGGGGCTCGAACAGGCCCGCGCCAAGGGCGTCGTGTGCAGCGACGAGTACCTGCTGCACCCGGACCCGCACCCGAGCCTGGACGCCTGGTGCCGGGCGAGGGTCGCGGAGACCGAGCGCCGGCTGGCCGAGCTGGACGACGGGCTGCCCACCGTCCTGGTCAACCACTACCCGCTGGTGCGGGAGCCGACGGACGTGCTGCACTACCCCGAGTTCGCGCAGTGGTGCGGCACCGAGCTCACCGCGGACTGGCACCGCCGCCACCGCGCCTCGTGCGTCGTCTACGGGCACCTGCACATCCCGCGGATCACCCGGCACGACGACGTGCCGTTCCACGAGGTCTCCATCGGCTACCCCCGGGAATGGCGCCGCCACGGCCACCCGCACGGCCTGCTCCGCCAGGTGCTCCCGGCGGGGGTCCGGTCTTGATCGGCGAGATCCTCCCGGGCGCGGCCCGGTTTGCCGAGGCCTTCGACGATCGCGTCGAGGTCGAGCTGTTCCCCGAGGAAGAGGCCGTCATCAGCCGCGCGGTCGCCAAGCGCCGCACCGAGTTCGCCACGGTCCGGCACTGCGCGCGCGAGGCGCTCGCCGCGCTGGGGCATCCGCCGGGACCGATCATCCCGGGTGAGCGCGGCGCGCCGGGCTGGCCCGCCGGCGTGGTCGGCAGCATGACCCACTGCGCCGGATACCGGGCGGCCGTGGTCGCGAGCGCCGCGGACCTCGCCTCGGTCGGCGTCGACGCGGAGCCCGACGCGCCGCTGCCGGACGGCGTCCTCGAAGCCATCGCCCGCCCGGAGGAGCTGGACCACCTGCGGGGCTTGCCGCCGGGGCCGAACTGGGACAGATTGCTGTTCAGCGCCAAGGAATCCGTCTACAAGACGTGGTTCCCGCTGACCCGGGCCTGGCTGGACTTCGCGGAGGCGTCCATCGAGCTGCGCCCGGCCGACGGCACCTTCCACGCCCGGCTGCTCGCCGAGAGCCCGGGCCCGCCGCTGCGGGAGTTCCACGGGCGCTGGCTGGCCGCCGGCGGCCTGGTCGTCACCGCGATCGCCCACGCCGGGTGAGCGGCGGGAACCGGTAATCAACTCGTTCGGTGGATCGAGGCGCCACGTCGCCGGAACCAGAATGCGCAGCATGGAGTCCTACGACGTGGTCATCGTCGGTGCCGGGTTCGCCGGTCTGACCGCCGCTCGCGAGCTGTCGCGGCGCGGCCGCTCGGTGGCGGTGCTCGAAGCGCGCGATCGCATCGGCGGTCGCACCTGGACCGATGAGCGGCTCGGCCGCCGCCTGGAGATGGGTGGCACCTGGGTGCACTGGCTGCAGCCGCACACGTGGAGCGAGATCACCCGCTACGGCCAGGCCGTCGAGCAGAGCCCGAGCTCGGAGGAGGTGTACTGGATCGCCGGCGGCGCGGTGCACCGGGGCAGCCCCGCGGAGTTCGACGCGCTGATCGAGCGCGGCATGGACCGGCTCGCCGCGGACAGCCGCACCTGGTTCCCGCTCCCCTACGAGCCGCTGCTGCGCGAGGACCTGGACCGCATCGACCACCGGTCGGTCGCCGACTACTTCGGCGGGCTCGACCTCCCGTCCGCCGAGCGCGAGGTGAACACCGGCGTCTGGGCGGAGCACTTCAACGGCCCCGCCGCGGTTTCCGGGCTCAGCCAGGCCATGCGGTGGTGCGCGGCGGCGTCGGGCGACTGGCGGCTGCTGCACGAGGCGACCTCGGGGTACCGGCTCGTCGAGGGCACCGCCTCGCTGGCGGCGGCGATGACGGCGGACAGCGAGGCCGACGTCCGGCTCGGCACTGTCGTCACCGCCATCGCCCAGGACGACGGCGGCGCGACGATCACCACGGCCGACGGCACCCGCCTCGCGGCCCGGCAGGTGATCTGCACGCTGCCGCTGAACGTGCTGGCCACCATCGACTTCCAGCCCGCGCTCCCGGCGGCCAAGCTGGCGGCGAGCGCCGAGCGCACCGCGTCGCAGGGGCTGAAGACGTGGATCCGGGTGCGCGGCGAGGTCGCGCCGTTCACCGGCTACGCGCCGGACGACCACGACCTCACCTTCGTCCGCCCCGAGTACGCGGTCGACGGCGACACCGTCCTCGTCGCCTTCGGCACCCGCGCCCACGACCTCGATCCCACCGACAAGGCGGGCGTCGCCCGCGCGCTCGCCGCGTGGCGGCCGGACCTGGAGGTCGTCGACGTCGCCGGGCACAACTGGATGACCGACGAGTTCTCCCGGGAAACCTGGCCCATGCAGCGGCCGGGCCAGCTCACGAAGTACCTGGCCGCCCTGCAACGGCCGCACGGCGCGGTCCACTTCGCGGGCTCCGACCTCGCCACCGGCTGGGCGGGCTTCATCGACGGCGCGGTGGAATCCGGCCTCCGGGCCGCCCGGGAGGTCGCCACCGCGCTGCGCGGTTCCTGAGCCACCGGTCAGCTCCGCGGCAGCGGGATGTGCGCGCACTGGCGGCCCTGCGGGCCGTTCTCGACGAAGTCGGCGGCGAAGCGCATGCCCTCCTGGTACGCCTCGACCCGCGCGCGGCCGATCTCGGCCTCGATCTGCTCGGGATGCAGTTCGTCGGCCAGTGAACGCACCTCGGCGAGCCGCCGGCTGGTCTCGTCGTCCATACCAGTACCGCCCTTCCTCGTCGGGTCCTCCTGATCCTCTCGGCTTCCGGCGAGTTCTGCACGATCGAGTGGCGGTCGGCGCCCGGATCGGCCGCGCACTATGGCCACCGTCACTGTCCCGGCGGCGAACTCGGCAGTAACCGCGATGATCATCCGTCGTTGATCACGTAGTGCAGGCGCGATCAACGTCGATCGCCCCGAATCCGGCGTTGGCGAGCTTTGCACGTGGAGGGGAACTTCATGAGCGCAGCGGAAGTCGAGCTTGTGGAGCAGGTGGTGGACACGGCGCGCTACCCGCTGTCGGACCCGGCGAGCGCCGCCTGGCGGGAAGCCGTCCACCGGGCCCGGTACGACCTGCGGGAAGACGGCTGCAGCGTGCTGCCCGATTTCATCCGCCCGTCGCGGCAGGAGGAGCTGCGGCGGGAAGGCGCGAAGATCGCGCCGCTGGCGCACTACGACGTCGAGGTCGTCAACGCCTACAACATCGACACGAACACCGAGTTGCCGGCGGACCACCCGGCCCGCACCACGATGACGCGCGGCAACGCGTTCGTGGCCCGCGACCAGATCCCACCGCACTCGATCATCCAACGGCTCTACACGAGCTCGCTGTTCAAGCGCTTCATCGCCGAGTGCGTCGAGCTGCCCGCCGTCCACGAGCTGGCCGATCCGCTGGCCGGGCTCTGCCTCAACGTGGTGCGGCCCGGCATGGACCACCCGTGGCACTTCGACACCAACGAGTTCGCGGTCAGCCTGCTCACGCAGGAGCCGGAGGCCGGCGGGATCTTCGAGTACTGCGCGAACATCCGGTCCGCCCGCTCGGAGAACTTCGCCGACGTCCGGTCGGTGCTGGCCGGGGACGGCGAGCGGCTGATCCGGCGGCTGGCGCTGCGCCCCGGCGATCTCCAGCTGTTCAAGGGCCGCTTCTCGCTGCACCGCGTGACCACCGTGCAGGGCCGCGAGCAGCGCCATTCCGCCATCTTCGCCTACAGCGAGCGGCCCGGCGTGATCGGCAGCGTCGCCCGGACCAAGCAGATCTTCGGCCGGGTCCTGCCGGAGCACCTGGCCGCCGAGGGCCGCGCGGTGCGGGGCGATCGGCTGCTGGACTGACGAGTCGACCGGTCGAACCAGGAGGAGCACCGTCCGTGCAGTTCGATGCCACCGGCAAGGTTTCGCTCGAGCAGATCTACACCCGACCCGATCCGCGCGCCTACTTCACGACCCTGCGCGAACTCGACTACTGCATCCCGCAGCTGGCCAAGCCCTACTTCCTGAAGCTGATCCAGGAGTACCGCGAGGCGACCGGCGTCGAGGCGCCGACCGTCCTGGACCTCGGCTGCTCCTACGGCGTCAACGCCGCTCTGCTGCGGTGCGGCGCGACCATCGACGAGCTCTACGAGCACTACGGCGACGCCGATGCCCGCGAAGCCGACCGGGACCGGCTGCTGGCCCGCGACCGGGCCTGGGTGCGCTCGCGCGGTCAGCTCGCCCGCACCCGGTTCGTCGGCCTGGACAGCTCGGAACCGGCGCTTTCCTACGCGCTCGCGGCCGGGTTCATCGACCACGCGGTGCACGCCGACCTGGAGAACCACGACCCCACCGCCGCCCAACGCGAGCTGCTGGCCGAGGTGGACCTGGTCATCTCGACGGGGTGCATCGGATACGTCGGCGAACGCACCCTCGGCCGGATCGCCGAGGCGGGGAGGCGGCCGTGGATGGCGCATTTCGTGCTGCGCATGTTCCCCTTCGACCCGGTCGCGCGCCGACTGGCAGACTCGGGTTACGAAACCGTGCCGATGCCCGGCGTTTTCAAGCAGCGCCGGTTCATCTCCGAGCAGGAGCAGTCGTTGGTCCTGGAAACGCTCTCGACCGCCGGGGTCGAGCCGCGGGGCATGGAGGCCGACGGCTGGTTCTACGCCGAGCTCCACCTCTCCCAACCGCGAGAACACCGAGCGATCCAGCGAAGTCGAGGATGACATTGAACAGCAGTGAGACGTGGTCGACCAGCACCTTCGGCAACGAGGACCGGCTGCCCCGGGTGCCGCTGCCGACCCTGGCGGAAAGCTGCGAGCGGTTCGTCGAGTGGTGCGCGCCGCTGCTCGGCGCGGACGAGCTGGCGGCCACCGAGGCGGCGGTGCGGGCGTTCCAGAGCCCCGGCAGCCCGGCCCACGCCCTGCAGGCGGCGCTCGAACGCTACAACGCCGAGGACGGCGTGCGCAGCTGGCTCGACACCTTCTGGCCGTACCGGTACCTGGGCCGCCGCGACCGGATCGCGCTGAACGCCAACTTCTTCTTCCTGTTCCGGGAATCGGCGCAGGAGCAGGTCGAGCGGGCGGCCGGCCTCATCGCCGCGGCGGTCGACTACAAGCAGCTGCTCGACGCGGAGGCGATCCCGCCGGTCGTCCAACGTGGACAGCCGCATTCGATGGAGCAGCAGAAGTTCCTGTTCTCCACCACCCGGATCCCTGGCGCGGTGCAGGACTCGGTGCGCGCGCCGTACTCCGCGGAATGGCCCGGGCCCTCCGATGCCCGCCACATCGCGGTGTTCTACCGCGGCAACCTGTTTCGCATGCAGGTGCTGAGCCCGGAGGGCCGGCCGCACACGCCGGAGGATCTCGCGGCGGGTCTGCAGGCGATCATGAAGGCCGGCGCGACGCGAGCCGCGACGGACACCTCCGTCGGGCACCTCACCACCAAGGCGCGAGCGGAGTGGGCTACCAGCCGGGAAGCGCTGCGGGCCGCCGATCCGGGCAACGCCGCGGCGCTGGATGAGATCGAGACCGCGCTGTTCTGCCTGTGCCTCGAGGACTTCACGCCCGAGAACGCGCTGGACGCCTGCGACCACCTGCTGCACGGCGACAGCGGCAGCCGGTGGTTCGACAAGGCCGTGTCGCTGATCGTCTTCGCCGACGGCACCGCAGGCATCAACGTGGAGCACTGCGGCCTGGACGGCACCACGATCCTCAACTTCGTCGACACGTTGCTCCAGCACGAACCGGAAGCGGGTCGGGCGGCGCAGGGCCTTCCCGCCGTGGATCCGATCGAGTTCGTGCTCGACGCCGACCTGCGCGCCGATGTCCGCTCCGCGGCCGGCGCGTTCGCGGAGTACGCGGACAACACCGCGACCACCACGCTGTCGTTCGAGGACTTCGGGGCGAACCGGGCCAAGCAGCTGGGCATGTCGCCCGACGCGTTCGTGCAGATGGCGTACCAGCTGGCCCACAAGCGTTCCAAGGGCCTGACCGGCGCCACCTACGAATCCATCGCCACCCGCCAGTTCCAGAACGGGCGCACCGAGGCCATGCGCGTCGTCACGCCCGAGGTCCTGCGGTTCGTCGCGGCGATGGACGATCCCGGTGCTGACGCGGAGACGCGGCGCGAGGCGTTCCGCGCCGCCGCGGAGAAGCACGTGGCGCGGGCGAAGGAGTGCCAGGCGGGGCAGGCGCCCGAGCAGCACCTGTGGGAGCTGCAGCTCATCCAGCGGCGGCGGGGCGCGGAGCTGGGCGCCACCGAGCCGCTGGACCTGTACGAGACGCCGGGCTGGCTGAAGATGCGCGACGACTACCTGAGCACGAGCTCGGCGCCGTCGACGAACATCCAGTACTTCGGTTTCGGTTCGACCAGCAGCCAGTGCATCGGCGTCGCGTACGTGCTGCTCCCGGATCGCTTCAACCTCTACCTGAGCACGCCCGAGCCGGTGGCGGACGAGATGTACTCCTTCGCCGAGCACCTGACCCGCGCGGTCCGCGAGCTCCAGGAACTCCTCGCCTAGGCGAGCATTCCGGGCAGGACCAGGAAGGCGCAGGTGACGACCGGACCGATCAGGACCATCGAGAATCCCCAGCGGAAGAAGAACTTCCGCATGGCCGCGCGGATCCGCTCCGGGCCCGAGGCCACCACGGTGGCGCCGATGGTGGACATCGGATTGATGTCCACCAGGGACGACGACAGCGCCAGCGCGCAGATCACCCCGGCCGCCGGCACCCCGCCGGCGGCCACCAGCGGCAGCGCGAGCGGGATGATGATCGCCAGCAGCGCGGTCGTGGAGCCGAACGCCGAGATCAGCCCGCCGCACAGGCAGAGGATGAACGCCGCCAGCAGCGGGCTGGGGATCGCCGCGCCGACCTCGGCGACGAGCTGGACGGCGCCCATGCCGTCCAGCACGCCGACGTAGGTGGCGATGCCGCCGACGAGCAGGATCGTGGACCAGTCGATCTCCTTGACCGCCTGCGCCGTCTCCTTGGTGAAGCACAGCGACAGGACGACGCCCAGACCCAGCGCGACCGCGCCGACGTTCACCTCGACGCCGGCGGCCGTCAGCACGACCACAAGCACGACCAGCAGCGCCAGCATCACGATCGTCAGGCGCTGGAACACCGACAGCCGGGTCGTCGTGCCGGTCCTGGTCAGCAGCGCCGTTTCCCCCGCACCGCCACCGGAACCCGGCGCGGCGTCGGGCTGCTCATCGGGCGCCGCCTCGGCCACGAGCGCGCGCCGGAACAGGACGGATCCCGCGGCGAAGAGCACCACGTTGATCCCGATCGCCGCGCCGAACAGCAGCAGCGGATTCACCTCGATCCCGCTGCGCCCGGCGATGCTCGTCGTGATGAGGCCGAACAGGCTGATCGGCGCGAACGACCCGGCCGAGCCGCCGGTGGCCATCGCCAGGCCCATCACCACGGGACTCAGCCCGTTGCGGCCGGCGAAGGACAGCCCGATCGGGATGAGCACGACCGCCGCCAGCGGCGACCCGAAGCTGGCGACCGCGAGGGAGAGCGCGAAGAACAGCGCGGGCAGCAGCGCGACCCGGTTGCCGGTCGCGCGGACCAGCCTGTCGATCATCCAGTCGAGGGCGCCGTTGCTGCGCGCGATGCCGAACAGGTAGGTGACGCCGAGCAGCAGGAGCATGATGTCGACGGGAAATCCGCTGAGCACGTCGTCCAGCGACGCGCCGCCCAGGGTCGTGCCGACGCCGAGCGCCGCGGCCAGGGCGAGGACTCCCATGTGGACCGGTCGCACGGTCGCGACCAGGAACGCCACCGCCAACACGAGCAAAGCCAGCACCTGCGACGCCATTTCGCTCCCCGTCGAGCCCGGACCGCATCGTGGTCCACCTGACTGCATTGTGGTCCACGGCACCGTAGGGTCGTGCTCCCGGACACGTCAAGGTGCGAGGCCGGAATTCGTTGGCGCGGCGGCGATCCGCTACGGCAGCGGGGCGACCGACGACGAGAGCCCTTGGGAGATGCGGAAAGCCGTGTCGCGGACCTGCCGGCCGACGGTCGCGTAGCGGTTGCGCGTGAGCCGCACCTTGGGCGCGGACACCGACAGCGAGCCGACCGCACCCGCGCCGGGCGGGCAGATGGCGGCGCCGATGGCCACGATGCCGGGCTGGTGCTCCTCCTCGTTCACGGCGTAGCCCTGCCCGCGGATGGTCGCCAGCTGGGCCAGCAGCGCATCGGGGTCGACGATCGTGCGATCGGTGACCCTGGACAGGTACTTCGCCAGGTAGTCGGCGACGTCGTCGTCGGGCATCGCGGCCAGCACGGCCTTGCCGTTGGACGTGGCGTGCAATGGCGAGCGGAGGCCCAGCGAGTAGAACGTGCGCAGCTGGTGGGCGCTGTCGAGGCGCTCGATGAGCACCACCTCGTTGCCGTCCGGCACCATCAGGTGCACCGTTTCGCCGGTGGCCGCCTGGAGCTCGCTGAGCAGCGGCAACGCCACCGACCGCAGATCCCTGTCGTTGGCGGCCTGGCTGCCCACCGAGAACGCCCGGCCCGTGATCGTCCAGCGGCGCAGCTCGTGCCCGGCGGGTTTGATCCACCCGGCCTCGTGCAACGTGGTCAGGCAGCGCTGGACGGTGGTCTTCGGCAACCCCAACCGCTGGGTCAGATCGCTGAGCCCGGCGGGCTGGTCCTCGGCCACCGCTTCCAGGACGCGGAGGGCGTTCTTGACGCTCTGCATGGACATGATCCACCTCTTGACGCGATGTGCGGCGCATCGTAGCGTCCAGATCCGTTCGGTCCACTTTGCGGATCGATGGACCACATTGTGGACCACGGAACGGGAGGTCGCCCCATGACGCACGCGCCGCTGACCGGGATCCGGGTGATCGACCTGACGCGCGTGCTCGCCGGTCCGATGTGCACCGCCCTGCTGGCCGACCTCGGCGCCGAGGTGATCAAGGTGGAGCCGGTGCCGCACGGCGACGGCGCCCGCGCGTTCGGCCCGTTCGACGGGGACCGGAGCCAGTACTTCGCCGCGGTCAACCGGAACAAGCGCTCCCTCGCGCTGGACCTGCGCAGCCCGGAGGGCCAGGACGTCCTGGCCCGGCTGGTCGCCGATGCGGACGTGCTGGTGGAGAACTTCCGGCCGGGCGTGCTCGCGAAGCTCGGCCTGGATCCCGCGCGGCTGCGCGCGGAGCACCCGCGACTGGTGATCGCCAGCATCAGCGGCTACGGACCGACCGGACCGGAACGGGAAACTCCCGGGCTCGACCAGATCGCGCAGGGCATGTCGGGCCTGATGTCGGTCACCGGCGCCGGCGCGGAGACCCCGATGCGCGTCGGGGTGCCGATCATCGACACGATCACCGGGATCGTGGCGGCCCTCTCGGTCGCGGCAGCGGTCGCCGGGCGGGAACGCACCGGGGACGGCGCCCACGTGCAGACCTCGCTGCTGGAATCGGCGCTGGCGGCGCTGACCTTCCACGCGCAGGGTTACCTCAGCACCGGCGAGGTCCCGCAACCGCAGGGCAACGACCACCCGGTGATCAGCCCGTACGGGATGTTCGCCACCGCCGACTCCCCCATCAACATCGCCGCCGGTTCGCCACGCCAGTGGGAGGCGCTCTGCGCCGCGCTCGGCGACCTATCCCTGACCCAGCGCCCGGAGTACGCCGATGGCGCGAGCCGCGTCGAGCATCGCGCCGCGCTGCGGGCCGACCTCGAACGACTGCTCCGCGCCGAGGGTTCGGCGCACTGGGTGGCGGCGCTGCGCGAAGCCGGTATCCCCTGCGGACCCGTGCACCGGATGGATCAGGTTTTCGCCGACCCGCAGGTGCAGGCACTCGGTATGGTGCAGCAGGTCATGTCGGCGGGCGGAGCCTCGATGCCGTTGCTGCGCGCGCCGATCTGGATCGACGACCAGCCCGCCGCGGTGCACTCGCCACCACCGGAGTTCGGCGAGCACTCCGCGGCGGTCCTGGCCCAGCTGTTCAACGAAGACGAGATCGAGGATCTGGACCGCCGCGGCATCACCCACCTGCCGACGACCACGGGAGCGACCAAGCGATGAACGACCTCACGCCGGGCCGGCTTGACCTGCACATCGCCGAGCACATCGCCTGGATCACCATCGACAACCCGGGCAGGCGCAACGCCATGAGCGCGAGCATGTGGCGGCAGGTCCCCGACCTGCTGACCAAGGTCGCCGACGATCCCGCCGTCCGGGTCGTCGTGCTCACCGGCGCGGGCGACGCGTTCTGCGCCGGCGCGAACATCAATGAACTGGACGAGATCGAGGGTGGCCGAGAGGAGAGCGTGACGGTGACGGCCGAGCGGGCGCTGCTCACCTGCCCGTTACCGACGATCGCACTGATCAACGGGCTCTGCATCGGCGGCGGCTGCCAGCTCGCCGCCGCCTGCGACATCCGCATCGCCGACACCGGCGCCACCTTCGGCATCACCCCGGCCAAGCTCGGCATCGTCTACCCCGCCTCCAGCATCGCCCGGCTCACCGAGCTCGTCGGGCCGGCGAACGCGAAACTGCTGCTGTTCTCCGCGGACTTCTTCGACGCCGCACGCGCGCTCCAGATGCGGCTGGTCGACGAGATCACCGACGACGCCCGCGGCCGCGCGATCGCCCTGGCGACGACCATCGCCCGGCGCTCCCAATTGACGGTCCGGGCATCCAAGCAGCTCATCGACATGGCCAGCCGAGGCGAGTCGCTCGACGAACGCCGCCAGCACTGGCAGGACCTGTCCACTGAAAGCGGCGAGAGCGCCGAAGGGATCAGCGCCTTCCTCCAGCGCCGCCCGCCGGAGTTCCCGTACCACGGCTGACCACAGTGGACACCAGCCGTTCCCGGACGGCGCGGGCGGGGTCGCCGATGCGGCGACCTGTAGGCTTCCCGCAGGTCGCCGCACGCGAAGGGAACGCACGATGCCCGTTGGTACGAACGCCGAGACAACCTCCACACTGGTCGAAACCGCCCGCCGCGATTACCGCGAGCTGGTGGACGCCGGCCTGTCGTTCGACCTGACCCGCGGCAAGCCCTCGCCCGAACAGCTCGACCTGGCGGCCGGCCTGCAGGAGCTGCCCGGCGCCGGCCGGCACACCGCCGCGGACGGCACCGACTGCCGGAACTACGGTGGCCTGCAGGGCCTGCCGGAGATGCGGGCGCTGTTCGCGGACTTCCTCCAGGTGCCGGTGGAGCAGCTGCTGGCCGCGGGCAATTCCAGCCTGGAGCTGATGCACGACTGCCTGGTGCACGCGCTGCTGAGCGTCCTGCCGGGCGTCGAGTCGCGCTGGGCCGACCAGGAGCGCATCGCCTTCCTGTGCCCGGTTCCCGGCTACGACCGGCATTTCTCCCTCTGCGCGCGCTTCGGCATCGAGATGATCCCGGTCGCGATGACCGCCGACGGGCCCGACATGTCCGAAGTGGAGCGGCTGGTCGCCGAGGACCCGGCGATCAAGGGCATCTGGTGCGTGCCGAAGTACAGCAACCCGGACGGCACCTGCTACTCGGACGAGACGGTGCGGCGGCTGGCCGGGATGCGCACCGCCGCCCCGGACTTCCGGATCTTCTGGGACAACGCCTACGCGGTGCACCACCTCACCGACGAGCGGGTGGAGATCGCCGACCTGCTGGCGTCCTGCGCCGAGGCCGGGAACCCGGACCGGGCCTTCGTCTTCGGCTCGACCTCCAAGATCACCTGGGCCGGGGCCGGTGTCGCGTTCTTCGGCTCCTCGCCGGCCAACCGCGACTGGCTGCTGGCCAACAACTCGAAGCGCTCGATCGGCCCGGACAAGGTCAACCAGCTCCGGCACGTGCTGTTCCTCGAGGATGCCGACGGGGTGCGCGCCCACATGGACCGCCACCGCGCGCTGCTGCAGCCCAAGTTCGAGGCGGTGCTGCGAATCTTCGACGAGGAGCTCGGCGGCACGGGCCTGGCCGAGTGGACGTCCCCGAAGGGCGGGTACTTCATCACGCTGCGGGTGCCCGACGGCTGCGCCAAGGAGGTCGTGCGCCTGGCGGGCGAGGCCGGGATCGCGCTGACCCCGGCCGGTGCCACCCACCCGCACGGCGTCGACCCGGACGACGCGGTCATCCGGATCGCCCCCAGCTACCCCGGGCGGCAGGAGCTGGAGCAGGCGATCCGCGGCCTCACCACCTGCGTCCGCCTCGCCGGGTACGAGCAGCGCCTGGCCGGCTAACGACCGGTGACCGCGGCGAACGCCTTCCGCAGCGTCGCGGGATCCGCGCTTCCTGGTGCGCGCCAGGCGATGAAACCGTCTGGCCGCACCAGCAAGGCGCCATCGTGGTCGACGTTCACCGAGGACGCCCAGTCCTCGTCGAGCCGAACGGCCTTCAGCCCGACCTCGCGCGCCGCCTCCACCCAGTGGCCGCCGCCGGGGCCGGTCAGCACCGCGAAGCGGGACTCGATCAGGTCCAAGGTGGACACGCTCGTCCCGTCCACCCAGCGGTGCGGCAGCCGCGAGCCGGGCGCGCCGTCGAGGCTCGCGGCGACGTCCTCTGTGGACGGCACGTCGACCACCGGGTCGATCACCGCCGAGGAGTCGTACCGGTAGGCCATTGTCACCACCGGTGAGTTCCACATCCCGACCGCGGCGCGCTCCGCGACGGCCGCCGGATCCCAGTGCAGGCGCGGCTGTTCCCAGCGCAGCAGCGCCTGCCGGGTCACCAGCTCGGCGACTGCGTGGCGTTCCTCGTGGTAGCTGTCCAGCAACCGGTCACCCGCCTGCCCGGCCAGCACCATGCCCAGCTTCCACGCGAGGTTGTGCGCGTCGGCCAGCCCGGTGTTCAGCCCCATGGCGCCGAGCGGCGAGATCGCCCGCGCCGCGTCGCCGACCAGGAAAGCGCGGCCGGACCGGAATTCATCGGCCATCCGCACCGTCGCCCGCCACGGCAACGCGTTGACGATCTCCACCGGCACGTCCGCGCCGAGCGCGGTGCGCACCGCCGCGGCGCACCGTTGCGCGGAGAGGTCGCCGACCGAGTCCAGGCCGACGTGCAGCACCCAGCGCTTCTCGCCGACGGACAGCAGCATTCCCGGGGCGTCCGGATGGCCGATCTGGACCATGACCGGCATCGAACCGAAGTGGCCCACCAGGTCGGCGTTGAACAGGATGTTCACGGTGGTGTCACCGATTTCGCCCGGGCCCGTGGCGGTGATCCCCAGCGCGTCGCGCACCGAGCTGTGCACGCCGTCCGCACCCACCAGGTAGTCGGCCTGGATCACGCGCCCATCCGAAAGCGTCGCCGACACCCCGTCGGCATCCTGCTCGACTCCGGTCACAGCCACGCCGAATTCGACGGTCGCCCCGAGTTCCCGGGCCGCCGGGAGGAGCGCGCCGTCGATCCGGTCCTGCGGGTAGTGCCCGCTCGGCATTTCCGGCGAGATATCGGAGGCCAACGGCGACTGCGAGGGGTGCGGCGCCTGGCTGCGGTCGATCTCGGCGGCCGTGCGCGCGTCAGCCTTCCACATCTGCGTCGACCGGACGGCGACCTCGTCGATCGCTTCGCGCAGCCCGGCCTCCCGGAAGAACTCCAGCGTGCGCGGGCTGATCCCGAGCGCGCGAGGATGGTTTGACGGCGCGGCGCGGCGCTCGACGACCAGCGACGGAACGCCGTGGTGGCCGAGGAACACCGCAGTGGCCAGACCGACGGTGCCGCCGCCGGCGATGAGGACCGGAACCCTGGACATGAGAGCCTCCTCGATTTGGGAACACTGTGCCCATTTGGGGAACACCGTACCCCATGCGTACACTGTGCCCATGTCTGCTCGATCACAGCCCGCGGCCCTGGTCTGGATGCGCGACCGGGAGCGCGGCAGCCGTCCGGCGCTCAGCGAGGAGAAGATCGTCCGCACGGCGATCCGGCTCGCCGACGCCGAAGGCATCGACGCGCTGTCCATGCGGCGGATCGCGGCCGAGATGGGCTCCGGCACCACCTCGCTGTACCGCCACATCACCAACAAGGACGAGCTGATCGAGCTGATGATCGACGCGGTGCACGGCGAGATGCCGCTGCCGGAAGGGCACGGCGATGACTGGCTCGCCGAGCTGGCCGCCTGCGCCCGGACCTGCCGCGCCGGGCTGCTGGAGCACCCTTGGCTGGCGCAACTGGCTGCCCGGCGCCCTGCGCTCGGTCCTAACGTGATCAGGCTGGGTGATCACACGCTCGGCGTGGTGGGCCGGGCGACCGACGACGCGACGCAGGCGCGCATGGTCGTCGACGCCGTCAACACCTTCGTGCTCGGCTCGGTGGCCGCGGAGCTGGCCGAGCTGGAGGCGCGGCGCACAACGGGCATGACCGTCGACGAATGGCGGAACGCGGTCGGCGCCTACGTGCGGCAGGTGGTCGAGTCCGGCGAGTTCCCCCACTTCAACCGCGGAATCCTGGAGTCCGGCGACCCCGATCCCGACGCCCGCTTCGAGTTCGGCCTCGGCTGCCTGCTCGCCGGCATCGCCGCCGCGCTCGGCCGCTCGTGAACAGCGGAAGTCCCGCCCCGGCGGGGCGGGACTTCCCGGATCAGCCGAGGTCGGCTACCTCCCACAGGCCCAGCGCCTTGTCGGCGTACCGCCCGTCGCCTTCGACGCAGCCCTCGACGATGAGTTCCAGCGGCGCCGGGAAGCCGAACGGCGCCAGCTGCAGGTTCAGCGGGCGCCAGTCCCCGGTCTCCACGTCGACGTTCACCGCCAGCTCCGGGAACGTCGTGGTCAGCAGGTACCGCGCCCCGCTGCGCCGGATGTTGCGCAACGCGGCCCGGATCTGGTCGAAGGTGAGGTGCACCAGGCAGTCCCGGCACAGCACGAGATCCGCCGCGGGCAGCGGATCCGCGGTGAGGTCGAGGATCTCGAACCGGCGTTGCGCACTGCCGTAGCGATCCCGGTTGTGCGCAACGAGCTCCGGCACGATGTCGGCGCCGACGTAGGTTTCGACGCCCAGGTCGGTGGTGCTGAGCCAACCGAAGTCCCCGCAGGGGACGTCCGCGACGGTGCGCACGCCACGCCTGCGCAGCAGAGCGGGAATCTCGGTCCTGATGTGCTCGGTCGCGGTGCTCTCCGAACCGTGCCCGGAGACCGACTCCTCGCTCCCCCACAGGTTGTGCTGGTAGATGTAGCGGAACACCGCGTCGGTCTCCTGCCGGCGGAGGTTCTCGCGGTGCTTCCGGTAGTTGACGTTCGACAGCAGCTCCGGACGCCCCCAGCCCATCCCGGATTCGCTCATCCTCGTCGTCCCTTCCACAGCTCCACGGCCGCCGCCACCGACGGCCCAGCACCCGACCTTGGCACAGATCGCGGAGCGCGTCAGCCGCCGTACACGTCCTCCACGTAGCGCCCCTCGGCGATGAGGCCCTGCAACCAAGCATCGGCGGTTTCCGCGTCGCTGCCGGGAATTCGCTCGCGGTACACCGCGCGGAACGCGTCGCGCACCCCCGGCGCCATCCGGTTGCCGTCGCCGCAGACGTAGACCTTCGCCCCGTCCTGCAACAGGTTCCAGACCTCGTCGGCTTCCGCCGCGATGCGGTGCTGCACGAACCGGTGCCCGCCGACCGGCGCTTCGCTGAAGACCGGACGGACGGCGACCGCACCGGCCGACTCGGCCGCGGCGAGCTCAGCCGCGTGGAGGTAGTCGGCATCCGCCGCGTCGCAGCCGAAGTAGCACAGCGCGGGGGCGAGCCGGGCGCCGCCCTCGACGAGGCCGCGCCGGTCCGCGATCGCGCCCCGGAACGGCGCCAGGCCGGTGCCCGCGGCGACCATGACCACCGGGGCGTCCGTGCCGATGCGGAACGCTTCGCGGCACGGCTGGACGCGCGCCAGGACGGTGTCGCCCGGCTGCACCACGTTCAGGTATCCCGAGCCGGTGCCCCGGAACTCCCCTCGCCCGGAGCGCGCCGGCCCCTGCAGCAGGGAGACCATCAGGTCGGCGTGGCGCGGGTCGGCCGTCGGTGAGGAGGAGATCGAGTAGTGCCGTGGCCGCATCGGCGGCAGCAGGTCCAGGAGCACCGGCCAGGTGAGAACTTCCCGCAGCGCCGGGTGGTCCTCGATCACGTCCAGGAGCGTGCGCTGGTCGGCGGCGTCGTCGGCGAGCGCCCGGAGGGCGGCCTGCTCCGGCGGGCACGGGTTGAGGCCGGCGAGGACGGCGAGCTGTTCGGCGGTGGGGCGGTCCTGCAGCTCCACGTGCCGGGTCAGGAGATCGCGCACGGCGATCGGCCGGTCGATCGGGAGGGCGTCGCGGCCCGGGCGGCCCGCGATGATGTTGAGGACCGCGTCCGGATCGACGCCCAGCACCTCGGCGGCCCGGGCGACCAGCGCCGAGTCGTTGGCCGGGAGAACCGTCAGGTGGTCTGCGGTCCGGTACCCGCACCCCTCGGGCAGCGCCACCCGGACGAGGCGCTTGACCCGCGGGTACGCCGGATCGGTGAGGGTGGCGACCTCGGTCACCACCATCTCGGTCACGTCGTGCCGGGCGGCGAGCGCATCGAGCGGACCGCCGGTGATTTCCGAGACCGCGTAACCGGTTTCGCGCTCCGGTGCCGCCCCGGCCGTCGCGGGATCACCGTGCCTTTCCAGCAGCGCGCTTCGCAGCGATGCGGTGAACTCCCGCACCGCGCCGGTCAGATCGCCCGCGGCGTCCGCCGCCGCGCGCTCGACGATGCGGGTGCCGCCGAGCTCCGCGAGCCGGGCGTCGAGGCGGGTCGGAACGTGCTGGTAGGTGGCCGCCCAGTTGCGGTCGCCGACGCCCAGCACCGCGAAGGCCACGCCCTCCGCCGCGCCGGGTTCGGCCCCGTCCAGCCAGCGCGCGAACGCCACCGCGTCGTCGGTCGGGTGGCCGTTGTAGGAGGCGGCGACGATGACGACCGCCCGGTCGGTCGGCAGGCCGCCCGCGTAGGCGTCCAGCGGCGCGACTTCGACCTCGCAGCCGAGGTCGGCGCCGGCGTCGGCGAGCCGGCCGGCGAAGTCGCGGCAGGTGCCGTAGTTCGAGCCGTGCAGGAGGAGCAGCTCGGTGCCCGGCAGCACGCGGCTGGGCAGCCCGGCGTCGGCGACCGGTTCGCCGGCCGCTCCGGGAGTGCCGGTGGGCAGCGCCGCGCGATTCGCCGCGCGGTCCGCGGCGGTGCGCGGCAGGAGGGTCAGCGTCAGCCCTTCCGGTTTGAGCGTCAGTGTTTCCTTCACGTCGAGCCGGTAGTCGGCGTGATCGACCAGCCGGTACCGGTGCACCAGCATCGCGAGCAGCATGGTCGCCTCGTGCAGGGCGAACTGCCGGCCGATGCACGCGCGCTCGCCGGTGCCGAACGGCTTGAACGCGTGTGGCGACCGGGCCGCCTCGGCCTCGGGGGTGAACCTCGCCGGGTCGAAGAGCTCGGGGTTGTCACCCCACACCGGGTCGCGGTGCAGCACCGGCGTCAGCACCGCCACGGATTCCCCGGCGCGCAGCGGAATCCGCCCGCCCAGCAAGGTGTCCTCACGCGCCACCCGCCCGAAGGACGGGGCCGACGGCCACAGTCGCAGCGCCTCGTTGAGCACCTGTCGGGTGGCGGTCAGGCGGCCGACGTCCTCGAACGTCGGGTCCGGTTCGACATCGCCCCACAGCTCGTCCACCTCGCGCTGCACCACGTGCAGCGCCGTCGGGTGCTTGGCGAGGAAGTGCAGCGCGAACGACAGGGTGCCGGACGTCGTCTCGTGCCCGGCGATGAGGAAGGTGATGATCTGGTTGCGGATGTTGGCGAGGTCCAGCGTGGTGCCGTCGGCGGGGTGCGGCGCGCCGAGCATGAGCCCCAGGAGGTCATCGGCCGACGTTTCGCCCGCGGCCGTGCGGGCGCCGATGACGTCGTCGACCACGGAAGCCAGGTACGCCGCGTCGGCCCGGAACGCCGCGTCCCGCTCGGCGTGATCGGCGCCGGGAGGCATGGTCAGCCGCGACATGCTCCAGTCGAGGCAGCGCACCATGGAGCCGACGAACGGGTGCGGCTCGTCGCGGTCGAACGAGCCGAAGTCGAAACCGAAACCGGCCAGCCCGATGGTGTCCAGCGTCATCCGCGTCATGTCGTCGGGCACGTCCACCGGCACGCCGGCCGCGGCCCGGCGGTCCCAGGCCCCCAGGAGGCGGCGGGCCACCCGCAGCATCACCGGGTGGTAGGTGCGCATCGAGCCGAGGGCGAAGGCGGGCATCAGGATGTCGTGCGCCTTGCCCCAGTTGGGTTCCTCGTTGTAGGCGGTGAACAGGCCGTCCCCGGCGAACTCGCGGACGTTCTGCAGCGCGGGGCCGACCGCCTTGGCGAACCGCTGCTCGTCCGCCAGCTCGGTGACCAGGCCCAGGTCGCCGACCAGGAGGGTCTCGCGGTCGTGGAAGCGGCGCCGGAACACCGGGCCGTGCCGCCGGGCGAGCGCCATCGCCTGCTGGGTCGGCCGGTTCGTGAGGCCGGTGTCCGAAACGTCGATGACGGGAACGCCGTCGTCGACTCGCGGGTGGATCAGGGTGGCGTCGGTCATTCGGGGCGCGTCCTCTGCTCGGGAGTGGTTGCTGCCTCCACGTTCGCGGCAGCCGCGGGCGTCTCGGGGCATCGGCACTACACGAATGCGTAGTAGTCTCTGCGGCATCGGACTTGCATCCTGATCTTCGAGATGGCAGTGGCATGGGACAGGAGTGGCGGGGCGGACCGCCGGGGCGCGCGTACCGGGATGATGCGGTGGCGTGGCGCAACCGGGCGGTGATCCTGCTGGACCACCTGCCGATGCCGGTCGCGGTGTGCGACACCGGAGGCGCGGTCCTGCTGGCCAATCCCCTGATGGCCGCGGAGTGGGGCGCGCTGCCCAGCCAGTTGCGCGGCCGCAACGTCCTCGACTTCTTCCGCCCGCGCTCCAGCGATCAGCTGCACCCGGTCGTCGAGGCGCTGCGGCGGCGCCGCCGGTCCCGCTACCCGGTCGAGGTGCGCTGGTCCGCGCCGGGCGGGGCGGAGCGGCACGGCGAGATGACCGTCGACGTGGTCAGCGAGGCCCCGGGTGCCGAGACCGCGTTGCTGTTGCTGCTGAACGTCCTCGGCGACGTCACCGAACCGGCCGAGCAACCCGCCGCCACCCTGGTCAGCCCGGTGGAGGCGCGGATCCTCGCGCTCGCGGCAGGTGGCGTGACCACCGCGCAGATCGCCAAATCGGTCGGCCTGACCGCGGACGGGGTCAACTACCACCTGCAGCGCATGTCCCGCCGCTGGCGCGTGCCGAACCGGACCGCGCTGGTGGCCCGCGCCTACGTGCTGGGCGTGCTGAAACCCGCGGCCTGGCCGCCAGAACCCGCCTGACCATCCACTTCGGACACGAGCGGGCCGGTCCCGTTTCGTCGTGAAGTGTTCACCGGTTCTGCACTGATCCGATGCCGGGCCCGCGCCTACGGTCACGGTGCCCGCCGGCAGGTCCAGCAGCGCGGGCAACCACTTCTCATCGGAGGAGCACAGCCGTGGAACGTCGCACCTTTCTGCGTGCCGCCGTCGCCGGTGGCACCACCATCGCATTCGGGTTCAGCGTGACGCGCGAGGCGATCGCCTACCCGGCGCAGACCGGTCCCAGCCCCTACGGCCCCCTGCAGGCGGCGGATGCCAACGGCATCCAGCTGCCGGCGAACTTCACCAGCCGCGTGATCGCCCGCTCCACCCAGAAGGTCGCCGGAACCGGCCACACCTGGCACGACGCCCCGGACGGCGGCGCCTGCTTCGCAGACGGGACCGGATGGATCTACGTCTCGAACGCCGAACTCGGCTCCGGCGCGGGCGGGGTGAGCGCCGTGCGGTTCGACGGCAGCGCGAACATCACCGCCGCGTACCCCATCCTGGCCGGCACCAGGCAGAACTGCTCCGGCGGCGCCACCCCGTGGAACACGTGGTTGTCGTGCGAGGAAACCGACCTCGGGTACGTCTTCGAGACCGACCCGTGGGGCGCGAACGCCGCCGTCCGGCGGGACGCGATGGGGCGGTTCAAGCACGAGGCCGCGGCGGCCGACCCGGATCGCCGGGTCGTGTACCTGACCGAGGACGAACCCGACGGCAACTTCTACCGGTTCGTGCCCACCACCTGGGGCGACCTGTCCGCGGGCACCCTGCAGGTGCTGGTCGACGCCGGCGGCGCGCTGTCCTGGGTGGACGTTCCCGATCCGGACGGCAGCCCCACCCGGACCCGACGCCAGGTCGCCGGGGCCAAGGTGTTCAACGGCGGCGAAGGCGCCTACTACCGCAACGGCACGTGCTTCTTCACCACCAAGGGCGACAACCGCGTGTGGGCCTACGACGCGGTCAACAACGCCCTGGCCATCGCCTACGACGACAACCTGACCGGCAACCCGCCGCTGACCGGCGTCGACAACATCACCGGCGCCCCGGCCGGCGACCTCTACGTCGCCGAGGACGGCGGCAACATGGAGATCTGCATCATCACCCCCGACGACGTCGTTGCCCCGTTCCTCCGGGTCAACGGGCAGTCCGCCTCCGAGCTGTGCGGGGTCGCGTTCAACCCGGCGGGCAACCGCCTGTACTTCTCCTCGCAGCGCGGCGCTTCGGGTTCCAGCAGCGGCGGCATCACCTACGAGGTGACCGGCCCGTTCCGCGGCTGATCCGCCTCGACTACAGGCCCGCGGGTCCCGTCCGGACCTGCGGGCCTTCTTCCTCGCCGCCGGCCGCGAGCTATCGGCCCGTCGATGCCTGGTCGACCTTTTCCAGCAATTCCAACAGGGTTTGCCGCTGTCCGGCGGTGAGCGGGGCGAACAGCTCACCGGCCGCGCGGGCGCGGAGCTCGGCCAGCCGCTTGCACGTCTTGCGGCCTTCCGGGGTCAGCTCCAGCAGGGTGGAGCGGCGGTTGCCGGGATCGACCTCGCGCCGCAGCAGGCCCGCCTCTTCGAGGGCGTCGACGATCGGCGTCACCGCTCGCGGCACCACGTGCAGCCGCTCGGCCAGCTCCGCCATGCGAGGCGGCGCCTCGCACCTGCCCAGCACGAACAGCGCACGCGCTTGTGCGGGCGTCAGCCCGAGATCCCCGGCGCCGCGCCGCTGCAGGACGTGCGCGGACTTGGCGAGCCGCAGGAACAGCGCGCCGAGACGTTCTTCCTCACCACCGGCATCCACGCGGCCAGCTTAACAGAGTGACAGTAATAGTGAACCATGGTAAATATGAAGGTGTCTCTGAATTCGATCGCACTGGAGCCGCCTATGTCATCGCCCGAGGAATCCACTCCCCCGCCCGCCCGCCTCCGCCGCATCGGCCGTCTCTTCCGCCCCCACCGAGGCACGCTGCTGGTCGTCGCGCTGCTGGTAGTCGTGTCGTCCCTGGTCTCCGTCGCGTCGCCGTTCCTGCTGCGCGAGGTCCTCGACGTCGCCATCCCGCAGCAACGGCTCGGCCTGCTGACCGCACTCGTGCTCGGCATGATCGGCGTGGCCGTCGCGACCAGCGTGTTCAACGTCGCCCAGACATATCTGTCCACCAAGGTCGGGCAGAGCGTGATGCACGGACTGCGCTCGGCGGTGTACGCCCGGCTGCAGCGCATGTCGCTGGCGTTCTTCACCCGCACCCGGACCGGCGAGATCCAGTCCCGCATCGCCAACGACATCGGCGGCATGCAGGCCACCGTCACGTCCACCGCCACCTCGCTGATCTCCAACCTCACCACCGTGGTCGCCACCGTCGTCGCGATGCTCGCGCTGGACTGGCGGCTGACGATCGCGTCGGTGGCCCTGCTGCCGGTGTTCGTGTGGGTCAGCCGCCGGATCGGCCGGGAGCGCAAGAAGATCACCGCGAAGCGGCAGCGCCAGCTGGCATCCATGTCCGCCGGCGTGCAGGAATCCCTTTCCGTCAGCGGGATCCTGCTGGGTCGCACGATGGGCCGGGCGAGGTCGCTCACCGACTCCTTCGCCGCCGAGTCGGCCGCGTTGGCCCGGCTAGAGGTCAGTTCCAGCATGGCCGGCCGGTGGCGGATGTCGAGCATCCAGATCGTGATGACCGCGCTGCCCGCGCTGATCTACTGGGCGGCCGGCGTCACCAGCACCTTCGGCGTCCCGCTGATCACCCTGGGCACCCTGGTCGCCTTCGTCACCCTGCAGCAGGCCCTGTTCCGGCCGACGCTGTCGCTGCTGTCCACCGGTGTGGACGTGCAGAGCTCGCTGGCGCTGTTCGGCCGCATCTTCGAATACCTCGACCTGTCGATCGACATCGACGAACCGGAACGACCGGTGCGGCCGGCGCGGATCGAGGGCGAGGTGCGGTTCGCGGACGTGTCGTTCGCCTACTCGCCCGAGGCCGCCGACGGAACCCTCACCGGGATCGACGTGACCGTGCCCGCCGGCACCAGCCTCGCCGTGGTCGGCGAAACCGGGTCCGGCAAGACGACGCTCAGCTACCTGGTGCCGCGCCTCTACGACGTCACCGGCGGGCAGGTGCGCATCGACGGCGTCGACGTGCGCGAGCTCGGCTTCGACACGCTCGCCGATGCGGTCGGCGTGGTCTCCCAGGAGCCGTACCTGCTGCACGCCTCGGTGGCCGAGAACCTGCGCTTCGCCAAGCCCGACGCCACCGACGACGAGCTGGTCGCCGCGGCGAAGGCGGCGCAGATCCACGACCACGTGGCGGCACTGCCGGACGGCTACGACACATTGGTCGGCGAGCGCGGATACCGGTTCTCCGGCGGGGAGAAGCAGCGGCTCGCGATCGCCCGCACGATCCTGCGCGACCCGCCGATCCTGATCCTCGACGAGGCCACCAGCGCATTGGACACCCAGACCGAGCGCGCGGTGCAGCAGGCTCTCGACGCGCTGTCCTCCGGCCGGACCACGATCACGATCGCGCACCGGTTGTCGACCGTGCGCGACGCGGACCAGATCGTGGTGCTCGACGGCGGGCGGATCGCGGAGCGCGGCACGCATGACGATCTGCTGGCCGTCGGCGGCCGGTACGCGGCCCTGGTCCGGCGCGACGACCAGCTCCCCTCCGCCGCGTGAGCACCTACTCGGACCTGGTCAACCTCGGCGGCGGCCAGGCGGGAGTCCTCTACGAGGCCGGCCCGCAGGAGTCGAACGACGCCCACGCCTCGATCCGCTACGCCCGGTTCGAGGAAGGCGACCTCGATCGCTGACGCGCGGCTTCCGCCGGTCTGCGTCAGGTGCGAAGGTGCGCATGGTCCGATCATGCCTGATCTGTGGGTCGTGAGCGCGAAAGCCGGTTCTTAAAACGGTTGGGGCCGAACACAACACACCCCCCCCGCAGGAGAGTGGGACCAGAAGGGGCCGGGGCCCCGGGGGGCG
>NZ_JBSGJZ010000072.1:0-24231 GCF_053605825.1 Saccharopolyspora sp. NPDC003752
CGGAGGGCATCGCCGCGTCGCTGTCCGCCGTCGCCGAAAGGGTAGGAGGCGGGGCCTACCGCCTGCGCGTTCGAGTCGAGAATCGCGATCGCGATGTGCCTGCCGGTGCGTCTCGCCCGGCGGCCCTGCGGCGTTCGCTGGTGGCCACCCACTTGCTGATCAGCGGACGCGGACTGGAGTTCTGCTCCATGATGGACCCGCCCGGTGAGCTCTCGGCCGCGGTGGCCGCCAGTCGCAACGTCCACGCGTTCCCAGTCCTCATCGGCGATGACACCGACCTGGTGCTGTCCTCGCCCATCCTCCTGCCCGATCACCCCGAAGTGGCCCCGGAAAGCCCGGGTGATCTGCACGACGCGACCGAGATCGACGAGATGTTGTCCCTGCTGACACTCGCGCTCACCGATGCGGAGAAGCGCGAAGCGCGGGCCACTGATCCTCGTGCCGCCGAGATCCTCGACCGCGTGGACGGCATGCCGCCGGAGGTCCTGGCGCGGCTGCACGGCACGATGCGCTCGCTGCGCGACGCCACCGGGGCACGAGGGGACGGCACCTGATGCAGCAGGAGGACCTGATCGCACACGACCACCGCACGGTCGAGCAGCCGTGCGGCGACCCCGACTCGCTCGGCAGGTTGTGCGAAGGGGACGGCACGTTGCCGCACGAACTGCGCCAGAAGGAACTGCTCGGGTACGACCGGATACGGGATCGGTTGCAGGGGAGGCCCGCGACATGACTGCCGACGACGAGCTGGAGACGCGGAAGCAGGAGATGAGCCGCGCCGCGCGACGAAGTGGGTTCGAGGAGATCGACATCCTGTGGATCTCCGAGGGGATGAGCTGCGACGGCGACACCGTTTCGGTGACGGCGTCGAGACAACCCGCGATCGAGGACGTGGTGCTCGGCCTCATCCCGGGGCTGCCGAAGGTCAACCTGCACAACAAGGTCCTCTCACCCACGCCCGGCGGGGAGGAGTTCCTCCAGCCGTTCCGCGCCGCGGCGCGCGGGGAGCTGGAGCCGTTCGTCTTGGTGATCGAGGGCTCCATCCCGAACCAGAACGTCATCGAAGGCGACGGGTACTGGACGTCGTTCGGCAACGACCCGGAGACCGGTGAGCCGCTGCCGCTGAACTGGTGGCTCGACCGCCTCGCGCCGAAGGCGTGGGCCGTGGTCGCGGCCGGCACCTGCGCGACCTACGGCGGGATCCACGCGATGGCCGGCAATCCCACCGGGTGCATGGGGCTCGCCGACTACCTGGGCTGGGAGTTCAAGTCCCGCGGCGGGCTCCCGATCATCAACATCCCGGGGTGCCCGGTGCAACCGGAGAACTTCATGGAGACCTTGACGTGGTTGCTGTACCACGCCGCGGGAGCCGCGCCGGCGCCGCCGCTGGACGAGAAGTTGCGGCCGCAGTGGCTGTTCGGCAAGACCGTGCACGAGGGCTGCGATCGGGCGGGCTACTACGAGCAGGCCGACTTCGCCAAGGACTACAACTCGCCGAAGTGCCAGGTGAAGGTCGGCTGCTGGGGCCCGGTGGTCAACTGCAACGTGCCCAAGCGCGGCTGGATATCCGGGGTCGGCGGCTGCCCGAACGTGGGCGGCATCTGCATCGGCTGCACCATGCCGGGATTCCCGGACATGTTCATGCCGTTCATGGACGAACCGACCGGGGCGAGCCTGTCCAGCATCCTCGCCAAGCCCTACGGATCGTTCATCCGGCGGATGCGCGGGATCACCAACAGGGTCGCGAACAAGGAACCGAAGTGGCATCACAAGCAGCCGGCGCTGACGAGTGGTTACGACCCCCGTTGGCGTCCGTAGGCAGCGGCTGACGAGGAGAGCAGGAGAACCGGACCATGGCCGATCGCGGAACCAGCGCTGGACCGAAGCAGGGCAAGCTCGTCGAGATGAACTGGGATCCGATCACCCGGATCATCGGCAACCTCGGCGTGTACACCAAGATCGACTTCGCCAACGGCGAGGTCGCCGAATGCCACAGCACGTCATCGTTGTTCCGCGGCTACTCGGTGTTCATGAAGGGCAAGGACCCGCGTGACGCGGGGTTCATCACCAGCCGGATCTGCGGCATCTGCGGCGACAACCACACGGCGTGCTCCAACTACGCGCAGCAGATGGCCTACGGGATCAAACCGCCTCCGCTGGCGGAAACGATCGTCAACCTCGGCGAAGCGGCCGAGTACATGTTCGACCACACGATCTTCCAGGACAACATGGTCTTCGTGGACTTCTGCGAGGCGATCGTCAAGGAGACCAACCCGACCCTGCTGCGGCGCGCGGAGTCCGCCGAGGCCAAGAACCGGGATGTGCACGGCTACCGCACGATCGCCGACATCATGCGGGGGTTCAACCCCTTCGAGGGCGAGATCTACAAGGAGGCCCTGCAGATCAGCCGGGTGACGCGGGAGATGTTCTGCCTGATGGAAGGCAGGCACGTGCATCCGTCCACGATGTACCCGGGCGGGGTGGGGACGATGCCCGAGCCGACGACCTTCACCGACTACCTGTCCCGGCTGGTGCGGGTCCTGGACTTCGTGAAGAAGTCCGTCGCGCTCAACGACGACGTCTTCGACTTCTTCTACGAGGCGCTGCCGGGGTACGAGGAGGTCGGCAGGCGCCGGGTGCTGCTGGGGTGCTGGGGCGCGTGGCAGAACCCCGACGTCTGCGACTACCGCTACGAGACGATGAGCGAGTGGGGCAAGGCGATGCACGTGACGCCCGGCGTCATCGTGGACGGCGAACTCGTCACGAACGACCTCGTCGACATCAACCTGGGCATCCGGATCCTGCTCGGGAGCTCGTTCTACGAGGACTGGGTGAACGAGGAACCGTTCGTGACCCGTGATCCCCTGGGGAACCCGGTGGACATGCGCCACCCGTGGAACCAGACGACCGTGCCCGTCCCGCAGAAGCGCGACTTCGACGGGAACTACAGCTGGGTGATGAGCCCGCGGTGGTTCGACGGGCAGAACCACTTGGCGCTGGACACCGGCGGCGGGCCGCTGGCGCGGCTGTGGTCCACCGCGCTGAACGGTCTCGTCGACACGCCCTACGTCCGGGCGACCGGGTCGAGCGTGCAGATCTCCCTGCCGCGCAGCGACAAGCTTCCCGAGACGACGCTCGAATGGCGCATTCCGCACGACAAGGCGGGAAAGCCGCTGTCGAACGCGATCGAGCGGGACCGGGCGCGGGTGTACTTCGTCGCCTACGCCGCGGCCATGGCGCTGCACTTCACCGAGCAGGCATTGGAGCAGGTGCGAGCCGGCGACAGCCGGATCTTCACGGATTTCGAGGTGCCCGACGAGGCCATCGGATGCGGGTTCCACGAGGCGGTCCGCGGAGTGCTCTCGCACCACCTGGTGATCAAGGACAAGAAGATCGCGAACTACCACCCGTACCCGCCGACCCCGTGGAACGCCAGTCCGCGGGACAGCTTCGGCGTGCCCGGCCCGTACGAGGACGCGGTGGGCGGAACGCCGATCTTCGAGGAGAACGGCGCCGACGACTTCAAGGGCATCGACATCATGCGCACGGTGCGCAGCTTCGACCCGTGCTTGCCCTGCGGCGTGCACATGTACCTGGGAGGCGGCCGGGAGCTCCGGAAAGTGCATTCGCCCACCTTCGGAGGAGCGCATGCCTGACCGGAGCAGGCTCGACGACGCGGCGGTCCAGGAGCGGCTCGCCCGAGTCGACGACCTGCTCGCGACCGTCGAGCAGGCGCCGGGGCCGACCGCCGACGCGGCGATGGAATCGGTGCAGATCCTGATCGAGGTCTACGGCGAGGCATTGGGCAGGGTCGTGGACCTGGGCGGGCCGCTCGCCCGAACGCTCACCCAGGACGAGTTGCTGAAGCACCTGATGGTCCTGCACGAGATCCATCCGGATCCGGTCGCCGAGCGCGTGCGGCAGGCCATCGACGACGTCCGCCCGCACGTCGAGTCGCGCGGCGGGCAGGTGGAGCTGACCGAGGTGGCGGGGAACGTCGCGCGGGTGCGGCTGACCGGAGTGCGCGGGAGTTGTTCGTCGACGTCCGCCGACGTGGCACGGGCGATCACCGAAACGGTGTTGGCCCTGGTGCCCGAGGTAGCGGAGGTCGACGTGGCGCAGCCGGCCACGCCATCGACGATCCCGGTGGATGCCGTGCTGAGCCGCGCCCGGGGCAGCGCGCGGAGGCAGGCGTGAGGTCCGCGGCACTGGAGCGCCTGGCTCGGCAAGCCCGCCGGCGTGCGGAAGGGCAGCCCTGCGACGTCTGCGGCGCTCCGGTTCCCGACGAGCACCGCCACGTGCTGGACCTGGGGCGGGGCGAGCTCATGTGCGCCTGCCGGGCATGTTCGGTGCTGTTCGACCGGGATGCCGCCGGCGGCGATCACTTCCGGCTCGTGCCGCAGCGGCGGCAGCGGTTGGACCCCGTGCCCACGGGAAGCCTGGGCGTCCCGGTCGGGTTGGTCTTCGTCACGGTGAAGTCGGACGGCACCGTGGTCGCCCATTACCCCAGCCCCGTGGGAGCCACGGAGTGGGAGGTCGATCCGTGCGTTTGGGGGGAGGTCGTGGACCGGCACGCAGAGCTCGGGACGATGGCCCGGGACGTCGAGGCGCTGCTGGTGAACACCGCACGCGGGCAGCGGGAGCACTGGATCGTTCCCATCGAGGACTGCTTCCGGCTGGTCGCCGTGGTGCGCCAGGAGTGGAGCGGGCTGTCCGGCGGTTCAACCGTGTGGCCGGCGATCGAGCGATTCTTCGCGGAGCTGGCCGAAGACCGGAGGAGTTGCGATGGGTGAGATCAAGGTCGGCAAGCAGGACGTGAAGGTCGATACGCCCAGTCACGTCCCGGGCCTGCACCAGGGGAACCATGGCCCGTCCCGGCGGCAGGCGGGGCACCACGCCGACGGCACGGCCGACGCCCGCCGTTCGACCGGGATCCAGTCGAAGCACCACAACGCGATTCTCGAGATCATGCCGAACGTCTCGCCGGGTTGATCGGGAGGGAGGCTCGAATGGCGAGGAAAGTCCTTATATTGCAGGCAGCCTTGATCGGCGCGGGGTTGGCGGCGCTGTTGCTGAGAGAACTGCCCGGGTTGGTGCGAGAAATCAGGATGTGGCGGATGGCCATCAACTTCCGCGGCGGCGCGCGCCGGGAAGGCACGCCCTAGCGGCGATCGATCTGCGGAAGGCGATGGAATGGGTAAGGCACGTGTCGTGTCGGATGCCGTGCTGCGCGAAGGACGTTCTCCCCGACGGGGGCGGATCCTGGTCGCGGGCGTGGGAAATGTCTTCCTGGGCGACGACGGGTTCGGCGTCGCGGTCGCCGCCCGGTTGGCGGAAGACCCGCCGCCGAGCGCGACGGTCGCGGACTTCGGCATCCGGGGCATGCACCTGGCTTACGAGCTGATGAACGGCTACGACGTGCTCGTCCTGGTCGACGCGGTGGCGCGTGGCGAGGTGCCGGGAACCGTCTCGGTCCTCGAACCCGACCTGGCGGCGATCGAACCTGCGGCCGGCGTGGACGGCCACGGCATGAACCCGGACTCGGTGCTCGGCTGTTGCGCGGGTTTCGGCGTGCCTCTGAGCAGGGCCCTGGTCGTCGGCTGCGAGCCCGCGGACTGCTCCTACCGGTGGGGACTCACCGAGCCGGTGGCGGAGTCGGTCGATGCGGCCGCGGCCGTCGTTCGCGAGCTCGTCGCCGATCTGGACACCGCGCGGGGGACGTCGTGACCGCCGGCGCCGAACCGCTTCCGGCCGTCGGGATGCGGGTCCGGCTGCGGCCTTCCCGGCGCGCCGACATCGTCGACATCGCGCTGGCGGGGAGGCTCGCCGAGGTGGACGGCGTCGAGCGCGGGGCGGACGGCCGGGTTTACGTGCTCGTGTCGCTGGTCGGCGACACCGCGGCGGACCTCGGTCGCATGAGCCAACTGGGCCACCGGTTCTTCTTCGACCCGGACGAGCTCGAACCGGTTTCCGATGCGGGTGAGCACCGGGTCCTCGTCGCAGCCCTCGGCGGCGACGCCGTCAAGCCGGGCGAATGCGCGGTGCGCAGGGTCGTCGAACACCTGCGTGGATGCGACCTCCCGCCCGGGGTGCGCGTCGCTGATTTCGGTGTTCGAGGGCAGGACCTGGCGCGGGCGCTGGAGGAGTTCGACGCCGCGGTCGTGCTGCGCGCCGGGCCGATCGGGGAAGTCGGCTCCACCGGGCTCGCGGATCTGCCGTTGACCCCGGCTCACCGGTGCGGCCAGGTCATCGTGGTCGGCTGCGGCGACGCGGAACGCGGTGAACCGGACGGTGGAAAGCGCATCGCCGGTGTCGTCCTGTCCGTTGTGGACGATGTGCTCGCCGGTCGCCCGATCCGGGGGGCGAGCGCCGGCGAAGGGGCCGATTCAGATCGAGTACGCGGGCACGCGTGACGTGACCGCCGGGGACGCAGGGCGGCGATTTCGCGCGAAATCGCCATCGATGCCCGGTCGGGAGGCGGCCTGCACGACATGTGAAAGCGACTCGAATGTCCTTGAGGGCAAAGCAGATCGAGTTGTCCCGGCGGGGCACCGCCTTTAGCGTCTCAGGCGCGGCGCAGGAGTTGAACTCGCTCCGCCGCGCAAGCTGCTTCGGGGGGCACCGCATGATCGCGAGTGAGGATGTGACCTGATGCCGTGGTCCGAGGAGGCCGCCGGGCGAGCCGTCGACGAGATCTTCGAACGACGGGTGGCACCGCTGCAGGCGTTGGTGGGGGACGCCGAGCAGGTCGCACGCGCGTGCCATGTGATGGCCACCCGGTTCCACGAGGGCGGCAAGCTCATCGTGTTCGGCAACGGCGGGCCGAGCACGGACGCCCAGCACGTGGCCGTCGAGTTCGTGCATCCCGTGATCGTGGGCAAGCGGGCACTGCCGGCGATCTCGTTGACCTCGGACGTGGCAACGGTGACCGGCGTCGCCACCGGAGCGGGCCTGGACGAGGTCTTCGCCCACCAGATCCGCCACCTCGCCGACCCCGGCGACATCGCGCTGGGCATCTCCACCGATGGCGGCTGCGGCAACGTGCTGCGCGGCCTGGCCGAAGCGCGCGGGCAGGGACTGCTGACCGTCGGACTGCTGGGCGGCGACGGCGGGCGCATCGCCCGTTCCGGGCTCGACCACGTGCTGATCGCCGCCGCGCGTGACCCGCGAGTGGTCAAGGAAGTGCACGTGACGACGTACCACATCCTCTGGGAACTGGTTCACGTGTTCTTCGAACACCCGGGCGCGTTGCGGCGGGAGGCGATCGCGTGACGGCCGGGGAACCCGCGGAGACCTGCCGCGGGGATTCGTGCGTGACCTGCTCGGACGAGGTCGTGGCGGTCGAGGTGCTGCGGCTGCTGGACGACGGGCTCGCGGCCGTGGCCACCGAAGCGGGTGAGGAAGTCGTCAGCGTCGCGCTGGTGTCGGCTCGTCCCGGGGACACGGTGCTGGTCCACGCCGGTGAGTCGATCGGGATCGTGAAGGGGTGACCGCTCGTGGATGCCGGTACTGATGCCATGGGCTCGCTGTACCCGTTCTTGTCGAGGGCGGAGGGCGATGTCGATGCGGTGCTCGACGAAGTCCGGGCGTCCACACAGGACAAGGCGCGGGAGATCGTGCATCTCCGCGGCGCGGTCCTGGACCGGTACCGCGGCGAGATCATCGCGTGCGCAACGGCGATGGCGGACCGCTTCGCCCGCGGCGGCCGGTTGCTCACCTTCGGCAACGGTGGCAGCTCCACCGACGCCCAAGACCTCGCCAGCCTGTTCCTGAGCCCGGGCCGAGCGGAGCGCGCCCTCCCGGCGATCGGCTTGACCAGCGACATCGCGGTGGTCACGGCGCTGTCCAACGACATCGGGTTCGACGTGGTGTTCGCCCGCCAGATCGGTGCCTTCGGCCGCCGCCAGGACATCGCGGTGGGCCTGTCCACCAGCGGGAACTCCGCGAACCTGCTGCGGGCTTTCGAGGAAGCCGCGCAGCGCGGGTTGCTCACCGTGGGCATCGCCGGCGACAAGGGCGGCCGGATGGGCGAGTCCGAGCACATCGACCACCTCTTCGTGGTGCCGTCCGCCTCGGTGCACCGCATCCAGGAGGCGCAGACCACGCTCTACCACGCGCTTTGGGAGATGACCTTGCTGGCGTTGGACGAAGCGGGAGGAGCCGCCGATGTGCCTGGCGATACCCGGTGAGGTCCTGGCGATCCTCCCGGACCGGCCGGACCTCGCCAAGGTCGAGGTGAGCGGAGTCCGCCGCAACATCAACATCGGGCTCCTCGGGGAACCACCGGAACCGGGGCAGTGGATCCTGATCCACGTCGGCTTCGCATTGTCCACAATAGACGAAGCGGAGGCTCGCGCGGTGCTGGAGTTCTTGGAGGGCCTGGGGCAGACCTACACCGACGAGATCGACGCGCTGCAGGATTCGCGCATCGAGTGAGTGGGGGGACCGATGCGATTCGTCGACGAGTACCGGGACGCGGACAAGGCGAGAGCGCTGGCCGCCGAGATCGCCGCGCTGTGCGAGCCGGGACGGCAGTACAAGTTCATGGAGGTCTGCGGCGGGCACACCCACACCATCTACAAGCACGGCATCGAGGACTACCTGCCGGAGAACGTGCACCTGGTGCACGGACCCGGGTGTCCGGTGTGCGTGATCCCGATGGGCCGGGTCGACGACGCCATCCACATCGCGCGCCGGCCCGGGGTCCTCATGACCTCCTTCGGCGACATGATGCGCGTGCCCGGCAGCAACGGGAACTTCTTCGACTCCAACGCCGAGGACACCAACATCCGGATGGTGTACTCGCCGCTGGACTCGTTGAAGCTCGCCCGGCAGGACCCCGACCGGCACGTGGTGTTCATGGCCATCGGGTTCGAGACCACCGCCCCGTCGACGGCGATGACGCTGCTGCGGGCGGAGCAGGAAGGGCTGGAGAACTTCTCCGTCTTCGGCAACCACGTGACGATCATCCCGGCGATCAAGGCGATCCTGGACTCCCCGGACCTGCGGCTGGACGGGTTCCTCGGCCCGGGGCACGTGTCGACGGTGATCGGCTGCCGGCCGTACGAGTTCATCGCCCGGGACTACGGCAAGCCGGTGGTGGTCTCGGGCTTCGAGCCGCTGGACATCATGCAGTCGATCTACCTGCTGCTCAAGCAACTGGCCGAGGGCCGTTGCGAGGTGGAGAACCAGTACAAGCGCGTGGTGCCGTGGGACGGCAACACGACCGCCTTGGAAGCGATCGCCAAGACGATGGAGCTGCGCCCGTACTTCGAGTGGCGCGGCCTCGGCTTCATCTCGCACTCGGCGCTGCGGCTCCGCGACGCCTATGCGCGGTTCGACGCCGAGCGGCGCTTCGAGCTGCCGGGCGTGCGGGTGGCCGATCCCAAGGCATGCCAGTGCGGTGAGGTGCTCAAGGGAGTCCTCAAACCGTGGGAGTGCAAGGTGTTCGGCACCGCGTGCACGCCGGAAACACCGATCGGCACCTGCATGGTCTCGCCGGAGGGCGCGTGCGCCGCGTACTACAACTTCGGGCGGTTCAGCCGGGACCGGGTCAAGGAGGCGAGCCGGACGTGAGCACCGAGCGCCGCGGCGAGCTGGCCGAACTCGACGCCGAGCAGCAGGTGCTCGACCGGATCGAGAAGGCCCGTCGCCGCAAGCCGAAGGTGAAGGAGGAGCGGATCACGCTCGCGCACGGATCCGGCGGGAAGGCGACGCAGACGCTCGTCGAGGCCGTGTTCCTGGAGGCGTTCCGCAACGAAATGCTGGAGCAGCTGGAAGACGGCGCGGAACTCGCGGTCGACGGGGGGCGGCTGGCGTTCACCACCGACTCGTTCGTGGTGTCACCGCTGTTCTTCCCCGGTGGGAACATCGGCGACCTGGCGGTCAACGGCACGGTCAACGACCTCGCGGTCTCCGGTGCGACGCCGCGGTACCTCTCGGCGGGTTTCCTGATCGAGGAGGGGTTTCCGGTCGCCGACCTGCGCCGCATCGTCGAGTCGATGGCGACCGCGGCGCGGGCGGCCGGCGTCGAGGTGGTCACCGGCGACACCAAGGTCGTGGAGAAGGGCAAGGCCGACGGCTGCTACATCAACACCTCGGGCGTCGGCGTTCTGCACACCGATCACCGGCTCGGTGTCCGCACGGCGCGTCCGGGCGATGCCGTGCTGGTCTCGGGACCGATCGGGGATCACGGCGTGACGGTGATGCTCGCCCGGGGAGAACTGGACATCGACTCCGACGTGGTCTCCGACACCGCGCCGGTGCACGGGCTCGTCGCGGACCTGCTCACCGCGGTGCCGGAGGTCCGAGCGCTGCGCGACGCCACGCGCGGCGGTGTCGCGACGATCCTCAACGAGATCGCCCAGGCCGCTCAGGTGGCCGTCGTCGTCGACGAAGCGGCGGTACCGGTGCGCACCGAGGTCCGGGGCGCCTCGGAACTGCTGGGCATCGACCCGCTCTACGTGGCCTGCGAGGGACGCATCGTCGCGGTCGTCCCGGGCGGGCAGGCCGAGACGGCGCTGGAGGCGATGCGCGCGAATCCGCTGGGGGAGCAGGCCGCCTTGATCGGGCGCATCGGTGACGATCCACCCGGGCTGGTGCTGCTGAACACGACCTTCGGCGGCACCCGGATCGTCGATCTGCTGGTCGGCGATCCACTACCGCGGATCTGCTGAGCCTTGCACGAGCTCGGCATCACCCAGAGCATCGTGGACGCCGTCCTGGAGGCGGTGGACGAGCCGGTCATCGAGCGCGTGCACCTGGAGATCGGGCGGCTTTCCGGCGTGGTGCCGGATGCGATCCGGTTCTGCTTCGAGCTCGTGGCGGACGGCACCCGGCTGTCGACGGCCGACCTGGCCATCGCAGAACCGGCCGGGCGCGGCGAATGCCGCTCGTGCGGACAGGAGATCGCGATGGACGAGCTGCTCGCGCGCTGCCCGTGCGGCGGCGTCGACATCGCGATCCTCGCCGGACAAGAACTTCGGATCAAGGCCGTGGAGGTGGGGTAGATGTGCGGCACGTGCGGCTGTGACGAGGAATCATCGCGGACGGTGGTCCTGGAGCAGCAGGTGTTGGCCAAGAACGACGGGCTCGCCGCCGGGAACCGGGACCGCGCGCAGTCCCGGGGGATCGCCTTGATCAACCTGATGAGCTCGCCCGGTTCCGGCAAGACCAGCCTGCTGGCCCGCACCGTGCGGGAATTCGACGGCGCCCCGCTCTCGGTCGTCGAAGGCGATCAGGAAACGGGCCTCGACGCGGCACGATTGCGGGAGAGCGGATGCCCGGTGGTGCAGATCAACACCGGAACGGGATGCCACCTGGACGCGGCCATGCTGTCCGACGCCCTGCGCGCCCTGCGACCGCCGGACCGTTCGGTGGTGTTCGTCGAGAACGTCGGGAACCTGGTGTGCCCGGCGCTGTTCGACCTCGGCGAGCGCGCCAGGGTGGTCCTCGCGTCGGTGACCGAGGGGGAGGACAAACCCCTGAAGTACCCGCACATGTTCCGCTCGGCGGACCTGGTGCTGCTCAACAAGATCGACCTGCTGCCCCACGTCGATTTCGACGTGGCCCGCTTCACCGACGCCGCGTCCACCGCCAATCCCGGCGCCCGGGTGCAGCCCCTGTCGGTCTCGACGGGGGAAGGCCTCGACGCCTGGTACGCCTGGCTGGACAAGCAAGTGCTTGCCTAGCGCCGTGCGCGGCACAGCGCACCGGCGACGGCGGCTTGCCCCAGGCTGATCCCGCCGTCGTTGGCCGGAACCTGCGAATGCAGCAACGTGCGGAACCCGTTGCGGTCCAACAGCATCATGACGCGCCGCAACAGCAGGACGTTCTGGAAGACACCGCCGGACAGGGCCACGGTGCCGATCCCGGTGGAATCCCGCAGCCGGCCGCAAACGTCCACGACCGCCGCCGCCAACCCGTTGTGGAACCGCGCGGCGATCACCGGCAGCGGCGTTGCGGCACGGAGATCGGCGACGACCGAGCGCACCAGGTCCGCGCCGCGAACGCGCAACACCGGCCCGCCACTGATCGACACCGGGTATTCGCCCGCCTCCGTGGTGTCGGCGAGTTGTTCGAGCTCGATGGCGGCCTGGCCCTCGTAGTTGATCAGGTCCCGCACGCCGAGGATCGCCGCCACGGCGTCGAAGAGCCGCCCGGCGCTGGAAGTCGGCGGCGCGTGGCGATCCCATCGAGACAGCGCGGCGACTTCGGCCCAGTTCGCGTTGCGCTGCAGCACATCGAGATCCGGGGACAGGTTCCCGCACTCGGCGAGGTGGGCGACCGCGGCCCGCCACGGCTGCTTGATGGCGGTCGTTCCCCCGGGCAGCGGAACCGGCTCCAGATGGCCCTGCCGGCGGAAGCCGGTCAGGTCGGCGACCAGGAACTCCCCGCCCCAGATCGAGCCGTCGCCGCCGTACCCGGTCCCGTCGAACGCCACTCCGAGCACGGGGCCGGATTCGCCGTTGTCGGCCAGGCAGGATGCGATGTGCGCGTGGTGGTGCTGCACCCCGACCAGCTCGATGCCGTCCAGCTCCGCCGCGTACTTCGTCGACAGGTACTCGGGGTGCAGGTCGTGGGCGACGACCCGCGGTTCGGCGTCGAAGAGCCGGCAGAAGTGCTCGATCCCGGCGGTGAAGGACCGCAGCGTCTCGTAGTTCTCCAGGTCGCCGATGTGGTGGGAGAGGAAGACGTGCTCGCCCTTGGCGACGCCGAAGGTGTTCTTCAGCTCGGCACCGCAGGCCAGCACCGGCTGCGGGAACGGCCACGGCAGCGTCACCGGTTCCGGCACGTAGCCGCGGGACCGCCGGACCGGCATCGTGCGGCCGCCGACCACGCGGACGACGGAGTCATCGGTGCGGACGTGGATGGGCCGGTCGTGGACCAGGAACGCGTCGGCGATGTCGCCCAGCCGTGCGAGAGCGTCGTCATCGCGGTAGGCGATCGGTTCGTCGGAGACGTTGCCGCTGGTGAGCACGATCGGCCGGGGAAAGCGGCGCAGGAGCAGGTGGTGCAGCGGGGTGTAGGGAAGCATGAGGCCCAGCTGGTGATTCCCGGGCGCGACGCTCGGCGCGACCGGGGCGGCGGGCAGCCGGTCCAGCAGCACGATGGGGCGTCGCCGGGACGTGAGCGCGGCTTGCTCCGCATCGTCGATCGCGCACAGTGACCGGGCCTGCTCCACCGAGGCCACCATGACCGCGAAGGGCTTGTCCTCCCGGTGCTTGCGCTTGCGCAGGGTGGCCGCCGCATCGCTGTTGGTCGCGTCCACGGCCAAGTGGTACCCGCCCAAGCCCTTCACGGCCAGCACTTCGCCGCGGGCCAAGACCGCCACCGCTTCGGCGAGGGGGTCGCCCTGAAGGGGCGCGCCGCCGCGGTCGGTCAGCAGCAGCCGCGGCCCGCAGTCCGGGCAGCACACCGGCTGGGCGTGGAACCGGCGGTTCGCCGGATCGCGGTACTCCGCCTCGCACCGGGCGCACAGGGCGAATCCCGCCATCGTCGTGTTCGGGCGGTCGTACGGAACGTCCCGGACGATGGTGAACCGCGGCCCGCAGTTGGTGCAGTTGGTGAAGGGGTAAGCGGACCGCCGGTCGTCCGGATCGGTGATTTCGCCCAGGCAGTCGGCGCAGGTGGCGCTATCGCTGGAGACGAGGGCCGCCCGCGAACCGGTCGAGTCGCTGTCGACGACCCGGAACCCGGTTTCGGCCACGGCCGCGACATCGGCGACGGAGATCCGGGCCACCACCGCCAACGGCGGAGCCTGCTCCCGGAGCATGCCGAGGAACCGCCGGATTCCCGACGCCGGCCCTTCCACCTCGACGAACACGCCGTGCACGTCGTTGCCGACGTGCCCGGCCAGCCCCAGGCCGGTCGCCAGCGAGTAGACGAAGGGCCGAAAACCCACGCCCTGCACGATTCCCTCGACCCAAACACGCTTCCGGACCAATTCGCCCATCGACCCAGTCTCGAACGAAGGAACACGCGACGCATCCGCGCGACTTCACCCAGACGCGGACTCTGCCGGCGCACCTACGCACCCGGATGAGCGGGTGCCACTCCCGCACACAGAGCGCACCCGAATCCCTACAGGCCCACGCCGCCCGCGCAGCAGAACCGGTAGGGGCGGCCTGCGGTCAGGCCCGGACTCTGTTCCTGGACGGCGCGAGAACCCGTGTTCGACGGGCACGAGACCATTCGAGCGTTGCGACGTGCAGGTGTGCTTCCGGAGGTTGGCAGGCCCGTCCACATCGCGTCCCGAACGCCACTCCTGAAACTGTCCACACCAGACACGGTTGCGGCAGAAGGTGATTCTGCCTGCCACCGAGTCATTCGGGGCATTTGGCGAACGATTCGCTTCTCGCTGTCGACGGATTCCTTGATTGGCGCGCATTTCCCCGCCTGAGACGGGACTTTCGGCGCTATTGCCGGGCAAACTCGGCGTGTTCGCATGGCTACAGGGCGACCAGGACGAGTGTGGACGCAGATGGGGCGCGGCCACGACGCAGCGGTTGCCACGTGGGTGCACCACCGCTCCGGCGCAGTCGGCCGGAACATGGCGGTGGCGGGCCGCGGGTGCGCCAGGCGTACCGCAGACCACCACCGGGACGGGAACCAGGGCTGGCACAGGAGACAGACCTCGATGGGATACCAGCTCGGGGTGGACCTCGGCACCACCTTCACCGCGGCGGCAGTCGCCGTGGAGGACCGAGTCGAGGTCGCCACGCTAGGTGAGCACGCGCCGAAGGTGCCGTCGGTGCTGTTCCTGACCGCCGCCGACGACTTCCTCGTCGGCGAGGCCGCGCACCGCCGGGCGGCCACCGACCCCGGTCGCGTGGTCCGGGAGTTCAAGCGCCGGTTCGGCGACCCGGCCCCGATCATCCTGGGCGGCAAACCGTTCTCCGCCGACGCGCTGATGGCCCGGCTGCTGCGCTGGACCGTCGACACCGTCGCCCGCGAGCGGGGCGAGCAGCCCGAGCACGTGACGGTCTGCCACCCGGCGAACTGGGGGCCGTACAAGCAAGACCTGCTCGCCCAGTGCTTCCAGCTGGCCGACCTGACCGGGGCCACCACGGTGACCGAACCGGAGGCCGCGGCCATCTCCTACGCCTCGGCGGAACGGGTCGACGCCGGTGACACCGTCGCCGTCTACGACCTCGGCGGCGGCACGTTCGACGCGGCGGTGCTGGCCAAGCGCGAGCGCGGATTCGACCTGGTCGGAGCATCGCAGGGCATCGAACACCTCGGCGGTATGGACTTCGACGAGGCCGTGCTGACCCACGTCGTGCGCAGCACCGGGAAGTCCTTGCACGGACTTGATCCGCGCGACGTGCACACCCGGCAGATCATCCTGCGCCTGCGAGCCGAATGCACGGCCGCCAAGGAGGCGTTGTCGGAGGACACCCAGACGGTCGTGCCGGTGCTGCTGCCCCAGGTCCAGACGCAGGTGCGGCTGACCCGGCAGGAGTTCGAGCAGATGATCCGGCCGAGCGTCTCCGAAACCATCCGGGACCTCCTGCGCGCACTGCGTTCGGCCGAGATCGAGCCGGGGGACCTGCAGAAGGTGCTGCTGGTCGGCGGATCCTCGCGGATCCCGCTGATCTCCCAGATGATCTCCGGGGAGCTGCGCAGGCCGGTGGCGGTCGACGCCTCCCCGAAGTACGCGATCGCCTCCGGCGCGGCCATCACCGCACGCGAACGAGCCGCCAGCCGGCTCACCCCGGCTTCGCCGTCCGCAGCCGCGAGCCCGGCGCTAGCCGGGATGAGCGAGCCCGCTGCGGAGTTGGGCCCACCGGTAGGCGTCCCGCAGGAGGCGCCGAGCGAGCCGGCGCCGGTGCAGCCGGAGCCGGCACCGACGGAGCCGGTACCGCAGCAGCGTGCCGCGGCGGAGCCGTCGGCACCTGACGAGCCGGAACCCGCTCCGGTCGCTGCCGCACCCCGGGAAACGGTCGGCTACGTGCCCGAGGCCGCACCGGTCGCACCACCGAGCTCGCCGCTCAAGATGCCTTCGAAGCCCTCGATGCCGTCGCTGAAGGTCCCCGCAGCGCTGAAGGAGCGGCGCGCGCGAGTGATCACGCTCGTGGTCGTTGTGGTCTTGTTGCTCGGGGGCGCGGGTTGGGGCGGCTGGACGTTGTTGTCGGGGCTCTCCGGGGCACCTCCGCCACCTGCGGTAGCACCGTCGGCCCCTGCGCCGACGCCGAATTACGTCCCGAACCAGCCGGGCGGCACCGACTCCGGTAGCAGCGGCGGTACGGACAGCGGTACGGGCGGTGGTTCCGGAGGGGGCACCGATAGCGGTTCCGGAGGTTCCGGTGGTGGCACCGACAACGGATCCGGCGGCGGCTCTGGGGGCGGTTCCGGCGGTGGCACGGACCACGGATCCGGCGGCGGCTCCGGGGGCGGTTCCGGCGGTGGCACGGACCACGGATCCGGCGGTGGCTCCGGGGGCGGCGGTACCGGCGGCGGTTCCGGGACCGATCACCCGAGGCCCACTGACGAAAGCCCTCCGAAGACCGGCGATGGAGGAACTGACGGCACCAACCAGGGCACCCACAACCAGTGATGGCGTCCGGGTGGACGACCACCCACGACACGAGGCGGGAAGACATGGACGAGGAGATGGTCGCTGACACGGGTGCCGGCGACGAGACCACGGACTTCTCTGCCGAGGAAACGACGGACTACACGGCAGCGGAAACGACGGACTACTCCGCCGAAACCGATTCCTCGGCCGAGACGGACTACTCGGCAGATACCGACTACTCGGCAGATACCGACTACTCAGCCGAGACGGACTACACCGCCGAGACGTCCGACTACGACGCCGCCGAGGACTCCACAGACATCGCCTACACCGATCCATCCGACTACGGCACCGCTGAGGATTCCACCGACGTCGCCTACACCGATCCATCCGACTACGCGGTCGATGAGCCGGCGGACTACGGGGCCGAGCCCACGGAGGTGGTCGACGAGGCTCCCGAATACTTGACGGAGGACGTGGACCAACCCGCCGGGGAGACTTCCGACACCGGCGAGTACACAACCATGGAATACCAGTTCCCCGGGGGTGAAAGCTGGGCTTCCGAGGCGGGATACGAGCACTCCGGGACCGGGGATCAGCCGGAGGTGGAACCGGCTGAGCCTGGTTACGAGAGTTTGGCGCCGCATACGGATTATGAGCAGCCGGAGCGCGGGGCGTGGGATGACGTGCAGCCGGCCGAGCCTGGGTATGAGAGTTTGGCGCCGCATACGGATTATGAGCAGCCGGAGCGCGGGGCGTGGGATGACGTGCAGCCGGCTGAGCCTGGGTATGAGAGTTTGGCGCCGCATACGGATTATGAGCAGCCGGAGCGCGGGGCGTGGGATGACGTACAGCCGGCTGAGCCCGGTTACGAGAGCCTGGCGCCGCACACCGAGTACGAGCACCCGGACTACTCGACGACGCAAGACGAGGGCCTGGCCGCGGAACAGCAGGATCTCAGCCAGGAGGACCTGGACAGGCTGCGCGACCTGGACGCCCACGGCGTAGCGGGTCCGACCGGGTACTTCGGCGGCGAGGACATGAGGGAGCCGCTGGGAGCCGGCACCGCGGCCGAGACGGGCGTCCAGGACGACCTCTCCGGCTACACCGAGCCGGGCACCACCGAGCCGGGCACCACCGAGCCGGGAACCACCGAACCGGGCACCACCGAACCGGCGATGGACGAGACTTCGGGCGGCTTGCTCGGCGAGTCCGGGCAGGACCTGTGGGACACGGGGGACGACACGACGGGCTTGGATACGTCCGGGCTCTGGGACGGCGGAGGCTGGGACACCGGGATCCTCCCCGGGGAGTGGGACACCGGGGGCTGGGGCGGTGCTGGAGGCTGGGACACCGGCGGCTGGGGCGGTCCTGGAGGCTGGGACACCGGCGGCTGGACCACGACCACGACTACGACCACCACTACGACCACGACCACGCTGCCGTGGGCGCAGGGTGATCCGTTCTCGAATCCGGCCTTGCTCCAAATCTTCGAGCCGTCCCTGCACGACCCGGGCTGGCTGGGCGCCCCGGTCAGCGCCGCGACCTCCGCCGCCGGCGCCGAGTTGGGCGGTTGGGCCGGTGAGACGCTGACCGGCACCGACTGGGGCTCGTACGCCGGGGACACCCTGTCCGGGACGGGGTTCGGCGATTTCACCACGGTCGCCGACGACATGCTCGGCGGGGAGTGGGGCGACCTGGCCGGTTCGGTGACGACCACGATCGGCGACGTCGGGCTCGGCGAGCTCGGCGGAGACATCGGTGGTCTGCTCAGCGGCGACATCGGCGGGCTGGCCGACAACGTGGCCAGCGGGCTCGGTATCGGCGATTTCGGCCAGGCGGCCACCGACCTCTACAACGGTGACTGGGGCGGTCTGCTCGGTACCGCGGCCGAGGAACTCGGTGTCGGCGATCTCGGTCCGATCGACGACGTGGCTACCGGCGTCTTGAGCGGCGACTGGGGCGGGTTGGCCGACGAAGCGGTTGGTGTCGCGGCCGACGCGCTCGGTGTCGGGGAATACGCGGACGTGGCCACCGAGGTCTTGAGCGGTGACTGGGGCGGCATGCTGGACACCGCGGTGGACCTGGGCGGCGGCGCGCTCGGCGTCGGGGGTCTCGCCTCGGGCGTCGATGACCTCCTCGAAGGCGACTACAGCGCGGCGGTCGGCGGTGTCGCGGGCGCGACAGTCGGCGGGATGTTCCTCGGGCCGCTGGGAGCCGCAGCCGGTGGCTGGCTCGGCAGCGAGTTCGGCGAATGGCTCGGCGACGCCGGTGTCGACGATGCCATCGACGACGCGGCCGACGCGGTCGGTGACTTCACCTGGGACTTGGTGACCGACATCGGATTCGACGACGAGCTCACGGACGTCTGGGATTTCGGCACGGAGGCGGTCAGCGACATCGGTGACACCTTCACCGACGTCGGCGAGGCGGCGGGCGAGGTGTTCGACGACGCCGCGGAGACGGTGACCGACGTGGTCGATGAGGTCGGTGGTGCCCTGGAGGACGCCGGCGACGCCATCAGCGACTTCTTCGGGATCTGACCGATGTACATCCACAGTGGACTTTGACGGTAACGGGGTCGGGTGGGCGGCAATGACAGGGCCATCGCAGCAACCCAAGCCCCCCGAGGGGGGCTCCGCGCACTGGGTGGACGGCGTCGAAGCCGTCCTGGCCGCGGCCAGCAGGCTCGCCGAGAAGAGCGGGCGCAAGGACCTGGTCCGGCGGTTGAACGCGGACCGGAAGCACCTGGCCGACCGGAAGAAGCGGTTGATCCGCATCGTCGTGGTCGGCGAATTCAAGAAGGGCAAGAGCTCGCTGGTCAACGCGTTGGTCAACGTGCCGATCTGCCCGGTGGTGGACACCGCGTCCACCGCCGTACCGATGTCGATCACCTACGCCGAGAAGCCCGCCGTCACGTTGACCTACCAGCCGACCGGCAACGGCAAGAAGGAGGCCAGCCGGGTGGCCGCGCCGCTGCGGGAGATCCCCAGGCAGGTCACCGAGGCTCCGCCGAACGACAAGGGCGGCAAGTTGATGTGGGTGGACGTGGGCATTCCGAACCAGCTGCTGTCGCAGGGCGTGACCTTCGTGGACACGCCGGTCGGCGGTCTGAGCGAGACGGCGGAGGCGCCCACCTACGGCGTGCTGTCGGCCGCCGACGCGCTGGTGTTCGCCACCGACGCCGCGCAGGAACTCACCGCGACGGAGATCGAACTGCTCAAATCCGCGAAGAACCTCTGCCCGAGCGTCGTCTGCGCGGTGACGAAGATCGACCTCTACCCGCAGTGGCGGCAGATCGTCGAGCAGGACAAGGCGCACCTGCGCGCCGCGGGGCTGGAGATCCCGGTGTTCCCGGTGGCCACCGCGTTGCAGGCGCAGGCCGCGCTGAAACGCGACAAGCGGTTGTTCGCGGAGTCCGGTTGCGTGCCGCTGCTGGCCTACCTCGGGCAGAAGGTGGTCGCCAACATCGAACGGCTCACCCTGGCCGCGGTCACCGCGAACTTCCGCGACGTGCTGGGCCAGGTCGACCAGGTGCTGGCGGCCCGGCAGAAGACGTTGGCCGATCCCGAGCAGGGCAAGGAGCTCGTCGCGAAGCTGCAGGAGGCGGGCAAGAAGGCCGAGGCGTTGCGCGCCGCCGGGGCACGTTGGCAGCAGACGCTCGGTGACGGTTTCGGCAACATCTCGTCCGATGTGGACTTCGACATGCGGCGGCGGTTCCGGGACCTCACCCGGGAGGCCAACAAGGCGATCAACGAAGGGGATCCGGCGAAGACCTGGGAGGAGATCCAGGCGTGGATGCGGCGCCGGCTGACCGCGGAGGTGGTGGAGAACTACACGTTGCTCCAACAACGCGTCGCCGAGCTCGGCAAGTCGGTGGCCGAGCAGTTCGCCGAGGAGCAGCAGGGCGCCGAGGTCGAAGTGCACGCCGAGGCCCCCACGGAGCTGATCAAGGAGCTGGAGGAGGCGGCCGAGAACGTCGAGATCGTCAAGGCCAGCCTGAAGACCAAGGGGATGCGCACCGGCATGCTGCTGTTCAAGACCGTGGGCCGGGTGGCGCTGATGTCCGGGATGAACCCGGTGTCGATGGCCTTCGGCGTCCTCAGCGGTGTCGGCGGACTGCGCTCCGGGGCCAAGCGCGACGTGCAGGAACGCCGCCAGAAGGCCAAGGCGGCGGTCAACCAGTACACCGAGGACCTGAAGTTCCACGTCGCCAAGGACTCCAAGGACACCATCCGCCGGATGCAGCGCGAGATGCGGCAGGGCTATGCCGAACGCGCGGCGGAGCTGCAGAACGCGGCGGCGCAATCGGTGGCGGCGGCGAAGAAGTCGTTGCGGGCCGACAAGGACCAGCGGGAGCGCCGCCTGCCCGAGATGGAGCAGGCCCGCAAGTCCGTGGCAATGCTGCGCAGGAAAGCCGAAACGCTCTTCCGGGCAAGTGAAGGCGGGGTGCGGGATGAACAACTCATCGCTCATCCAGCAGGTTGACGGGGTGATCCGGTCGGCGGCCACCGCCTACGCCGGCACCCCGGCCGAGGCATCGCTGCAGACCCTCGCGGTGCGGGTTCGGCAACCGCTGCGGGTGGCCATCGCGGGCAAGGTCAAGGCCGGCAAGTCCACCCTGCTCAATGCGCTGATCGGCGAGGAGCTGGCGGCCACCGACGCGGGCGAGTGCACCCGTATCGTCACCTGGTTCCAGCACGGCGACAGTTGTCGCGTGGTGCTGCAGCCCAGGCAGGGGGAGGCGCGCGAGGTGCGGTACGCCCGCCCGGACAGCCGCGCCATCCGAATCGACCTCGGCGGCGCCCGGGCCGCGGACGTGGAGCGGCTGGTCGTGGAGTGGCCGTCCACCGCGCTGCGCAACTTCATGCTCATCGACACGCCGGGGATCGGTTCGGTGTCGACGGACATCTCCGAGCGGGCCCAGGACTTCCTGACCCCGGCGAACGGCCGGGTCACGCCGGCCGATGCGGTGCTGTACCTGATGCGCTACGCGCACCGCGAGGACATCCGGTTGCTGGAGGCGTTCCACGACGACGACATCGTGCAACCGACACCGGTCAACGCGGTGGGCGTGCTGTCGCGGGCCGACGAGATCGGTGCGGGCAAGATGGATTCGATGGCGAGCGCGGCGCGCGTGGCCGATTCCTACCGGAAGAGCGAGCAGGTGCGTCGGCTGTGCCAGACGGTGCTGCCGGTGACCGGGCTGCTCGCCTACACCGGGCGGACCCTGCGCGAGGAGGAATTCCACGGGCTGGAACTGCTGGCCAGGGCACCGGCCGAGGAACTGGCGCCGACACTGGTTTCGGTGGACCGCTTCATCAAGCTGGACTGCCCCGCCGAGGTCGACGCCGAAGGGCGGCGCCGCCTGCTGGACCGCCTGGGCATGTACGGACTGAGGCTGGGCATCGAGCTGATCAGGTCGGGCAAGTGCGGCAATTCCGCGCAGCTGGCCGCGATGCTCATCGAGAACTCCGGGCTGCGGCAGCTCGTCGCGGCGCTGGGCACCCAGTTCGCGGCCCGGGCCGAAGTGCTCAAGGCCCGGTCGGCGCTGCAGGCGCTGGGCACGGTGCTGCGGCAAATGCCGTTGGAGGGGAACAAACAACTGGTCGCGGAGGTGGAGCGGGTGTGGGCCGGCGCCCATGAGATCGCCGAGCTCCGGTTGCTCAACTCCCTGCGACAAGACCCCGCCGGACTCACCGAGGAGGAGGTCGCGGAAGCCGAGCGCCTGCTGGGGAGTTCCGGAATCGCCCCGGCCCGCCGCCTCGGGCTGGCACCGGAGGCCGACCAGGGGGCGATCCGAAATGCCGCGCAGGAGGCGCTGGCCCGTTGGCAGGGCCGGGCGGAAAGCCCGGCGAGCCTGCGGCAGTCGGTCGCCGCCGCCCAGGTCCTGATCCGCACCTGCGAAGGGATGCTGGGCGACCTCGTCGGGCCGACCGGGTGACCGCGGGGTGGTCGCGACCCGCTGCCGTTCGGCAGCGGGTCACTTGAGCCGGACATCGGTGCCCGCCGGGTCGGACCCCGTGCTGGAGTGCACGTTCGGTTCGGCGGGCCGGGAAGGAGGGTTCTGTGCAAGACGTGGGACCGAAAGCGAATCCTGGATATCCGAACGACAGCGGCGTCCCGTTCCCCGGGCCCGTCCAGGAAGGCGACTTCAGCGACGAGCACGCGGGCGAGCAGGCCGGAAAAGCTATCGGCGGCGTGATCGGGAGCGCTGCCGGTGCGGAGCTCGGCCCGGCCGGAACAGGCTGGGCCTTTGGCAGCGTCGGCGAAGGAATGGGCGGCATCGTCGGGGAAGGCGTCGACGCGGTCCGCGGCATGGAGATGGTGCCCGAAGAGGACCTCCCGCACGAAGTGGACCCCGCCGACGCGGGAGCCGCGACCGCCGCGTCCGAGCAGGGCGCCGGCATGTGCCTCCCCGGCACGGACGACATGGGCGGAATGTCGGCGGATGCGAACATGTCGGGCGGCGGTTACTCCGCCGAACCGAACATGTCGGTCGACCCGGGCTCGCTCGACGGTGGCTACTCGGTCGACCCGGACTCGCTCGATGGCGGCTACTCGGTCGACCCGGGCATGTCCGATAGCGGCTATTCCGTCGACCCGGGCATGACGGACGGCGGCTACTCCGCCGACCCGGACATGTCCGACGGCGGCTATTCCGCCGACCCGGACATGCTCGACGGTGGCTACTCGGTCGATCCGAGCTCGCTCGATGGCGGCTACTCCGCCGAGCCGGACATGTCCGACGACGATTCGGCGGACTATTGAGGAGATGATGGCTTCAAAATCCGTCCTCGTCGAAATAGGAACGGGACGATGGCTCTGCTCGTTCCGATGCGGCACGGGGCCCGCCCCGGCGTCATAACGCGAAGAGCCCCGTCGACGCACAGGCAGCGGTAGCCATCGTCCTGGTGCACCGCGGGATCGAATTTCCTGCACGCCGGGCGACAGCGCACCTCCGGTCGTCTGCGACGGGAGGTGCTCGGCTGCCAACCCGGGGGTCAGCCGGTGCAACGCGGTGGTAGGCGGTGGAGCACGACGTTGCGGATCTGCTCGCCGGAGATGTCTGCGGTCAAGTATGTGCAGTGCGGTTGGCTGCGACGATCGGTGGGAGAGCCGGGGTTGAGCAGTCGAAGACCGCCGGGCGTGGTGGTGTCCCACGGGATGTGGCTGTGCCCGAACACGAGCACGTCGGTGTCCGGGAACAACCGATCGCATCTGGCTTCCCGGCCCCGTGCGGGGCCGGTCTCGTGGATCACGGCGAGCCGGACTCCGCCCAGCTCGGCGCGGGCGATTTCGGGGAGCCGGCTTCGCAGTTGTGGGCCATCGTTGTTGCCGTACACCCCGATCGTCCGTGCGCTTCGCGCCTCGAGTTCGTCGAGCAGCGCGACATCGACCCAGTCGCCGGCGTGGATGACGGTGTCGGCTGTTGCCACCGCGTCCCAGATCTCCGATGGCAGGGCCTTGGCGCGTTTCGGGAGGTGGGTGTCGGCGATCAGCAGCAGGTGCATGCCCTGAGTGTCGAGCAGTCCGGTGCCGCTGCGCCACAGCGCGGCGGATGTGGTCAGCGCGTCGCGGCCCGTGGATGCCCAGCTGCCCGATGGCAAACCCGACCTAGTGTCCTGAGTCGTTGATTCGTTGTCAGGTTGTTAGGGTGTGGTATGGGTGATGGTCGTGGACCGAAGCTGGCCTTGCTGGAACTGAGCCAG
>NZ_JBSGJZ010000073.1:0-22469 GCF_053605825.1 Saccharopolyspora sp. NPDC003752
TGCTTTTGGTCGCTGCAGCGACCAAAAGCACTCACGACCCCCTCGCCGTAGCCGAACTGGGCAGCCGGGGACGCCTCCCGGCTGCCGGACGAAGGGAGCGCAAGTGGCCAGAACCTCGCTGGAATCCACCGAGATCGCGAAGCGGCTCGCCCGCCTGTCCGAGGTGGACGAGCACATCGCCCGCACCTACCCGGGCGCGAGCGCGGCCCGCCAGCCGGTGCACACCTGCTACGTGCCGGCGAGCAAGGTCGACGCCGACACGGTGCGGCAGTGGGGACGGGAGGCGCTGGCCGCGCTCGACCGGGACGCCGCCCGGCCCGAGGACCTCGTCGAGATCCTCGGCCTGGACGAGCAGATCGCCCGGGCCGTGCACCCGCGGGTGCGGGCGAAGCTGCAGAACTCGCCGGTCGAGGACCTGCGCATCGACTTCGAGGACGGCTACGGGCGGCCCGGTGACGACGTCGAGGACGCCGACGCCGAGCGGACCGCCGGGGTGGTCGCCGGGTGGCTGCGCGACGGCGTGGAGCCGGCGAACTTCGGCCTGCGGGTGAAGTCCTTCGACACCCCGGAGCTGCGCGCCCGCTCGGTGCGCACGCTGGACGTCTTCCTCACCGCGCTGCTGCAGCAGTGGGGCAGCCTGCCCGCCGGATTCGTGCTCACCTTCCCGAAGGTCGTCGACGTCGCGCAGGTCGAGGTCTTCGTCGAGCTGCTGGAGCTCTTCGAGCAGCAGCTGGGCATGCCGGAGAAGTCGCTGCGCTTCGAGATCCAGGTGGAGACCACGCAGTCCATCGTGGACTCGCACGGTCGCTTCGCGCTGCCGCTGTTCCTGCGGGCGGGCGCTGGCCGGGTCACCGGGCTGCACTTCGGCACCTACGACTACACGGCGAGCTGCGGGCTGACCGCTGCGCACCAGCACCTCGCGCACCGCGCCTGCGACTTCGCGCGGCACGCGATGCAGGTGTCGGCTGCGGGCACCGGGGTGTTCCTGTCCGATGGCTCGACGAACGTGCTGCCGGTCGGAGACCAGGTGCACCACGGCTGGCGCACCCACTACGAACTCACCCGCCGGTCCCTGGAGCACGGCTTCTACCAGGGCTGGGACCTGCACCCGGCGCAGCTGGTGACGCGGTACGCGGCGGTGTTCGCGGCGTTCCGCGACTCGGCTCCGGCGGAGGCGGCGCGGCTGTCGGCGTACGTGTCGGCCAGCGGCAGCGCGGTGCTGGACGAGCCGGCGACCGCGCGAGCGCTGGCGGCGTCCTTCGTGCGAGCGCTGGACAACGGCGCCACCGACGCGGACGAGGTCAAGGAGATGACGGGACTGGCGGAACCGGAGATCCGCAAGCTCGGCCGCCTCTGACATGCCTGGTGAAGGGCATCACTGCGACGCGGTGGTGCCCTTCACCGTTGTCCGACGCCGGCACGCGGGTCCTCCGGCGTGTCGGGTCCCGACACGCCGGACGCTGTGGAGAACTTCCGCAATTTCAATGGAAATCGGACCTTCGATTTCAATGGAAATTGCGGGACACCGGATGCGGTCGGCGCGGGGCCGGCGTCGGCGTCGGCGTCGGCGCCGGGGGTGGGGAGGGGGCGAGGTGGGGGTTGAAAGTCGGTGTTCGGTGTGAGCGGATGGGGGCGGATCGGGCGGCCTGGAGGAGCGTGGTGATGGAGATCAGGGGTGCGGTGCTGCAGGAATGCGGTCGGCCTGGGCCGTGGGAGCGGTCGCGGCCGCTCGCCGTCACCGAACTCGACCTCGACTCGCCCGGGCCGGGCGAGCTGCTCGTGCAGCTGGAGGCCGCCGGAGTCTGCCACTCCGATCTGTCCGTTGTGGACGGAAACCGGGTGCGCCCGGTGCCGATGCTGCTCGGGCACGAGGCCTGCGGCCGGGTCACCGAGGTCGGCGCCGGCGTCACCGATCTCGCCGTCGGGCAGCGCGTCGTCCTGTACTTCGTGCCGCGGTGCGAGGAATGCGACGCGTGCCGCGCGGGTGGGCGGGCGCTGTGCTCGCCGGGCTGGGCCGCCAACGGTGCTGGCACGCTGCTCTCCGGCGCTCGCCGCCTGAAGTGGGACGGCCGCGAGGTGCACCACCACTGCGGCGTTTCCGGGTTCGCCACGCACGCCGTGGTCGACCGCCACTCCGTCGTGCCGGTCGCCGACGACGTGCCGCCGGAGATCGGCGCGCTGCTCGGCTGCGCGGTGCTCACCGGCGGTGGCGCGGTGAAGAACGCCGCCCGCATCGAGCCCGGCGAAGACGTCACGGTGGTGGGCGTCGGCGGTGTCGGCATGGCGGCGGTGCTGGTGGCGCTGGCCTGCGGCGCGGGCAGCGTGACCGTCGTGGATCCCTTGGCGGGCAAGCGGTCTCGCGGCCTCGAACTCGGCGCGACGAAGGCGTTGACGCCGGAGGAGGCCGTCGAATCCGGGCACAAGACCTCGGTGGTCGTGGAGGCGAGCGGCAACGCGAAGGCGTTCGAGACGGCGGTTTCGGTGACCGCGCCCGCCGGGCGGACGGTCTCGGTCGGCTTGGCCTCGCCGGAGGCGCGCAGCAGCATCTCGCCGTTGGCGCTGGTGAGCGAGACCCGCACGATCATCGGCTCGTTCCTCGGTTCCGGCCTGCCCGCGCAGGACATCCCGGAGTACGCGGACCTGTGGCGGGCCGGGAAGCTGCCGGTCGACCAGCTGGTGTCGGGCACCATCGACCTGGACGACATCAACCACGCGATGGACGAGCTCGCCGCCGGGCGGGCCATGCGCCAGGTCATCCGCTTCTGATCCGTTCCGGCTGGCCGTTCGCGCCGAACTCGCACACAGGGCCCGCCGTTCGGCGTCCCCTTCTCGGCGGGCCTGATCGCGTTCGGGCTCGTGGTGGTGCGGGGCGAATCCCGCGGCACGCTCCCGTACGAATAGGCCGCTACGCCGCGGCTTCGGCGACGGTGAGGCTGTCCTCGTAGATGTGGTAGCGGGTGATCAGTCCGTCCTCGCCGGTCAGGTGCAGGGCGAACGGCGTGGTGAAGGCCCGGCCGTTGGCCCTGATGACCTGCGACACCTCGCCGAGCACCACCGCGTGCGGCCCGTCGACGAGGATGTGCCCGATGCGCACCGCGGTTTCCCTGGGGACGAAACCGCCCAGCATCGCGCGGAAGAACTCGGCGACGTCGGCGCGTGTCGTGCAGTGCCGGATCCACGGCACCGCAGGCGATCCGACGATCTTCCAGTCAACGGTCTCGGCGAACATCGCGGCGATGGCGTCGGGGTCGCCGCCGGCCAGGGTCTGCAGGAAGTCGTCGACGGTTTTCCTGAAGGTCATCGCGTTTCTCCTCGGATCGGAACTGCCACGAGTCTCGCGGCGATCCCGCATCGCGTCGATTACCCCGCGGGTAATGGGAGAACTGCGCGGCACGGCGCCGCGGCACCGGCTAGCGTCGGTCCGGTCCGACAGCGTCGCGAGGAGCAGATCATGGAAGAGCAGTCCGCCCGGGGGGACATCCTGGAGACGTTGGCCGAGCGGCTGGGCAAGCGCCAGGTCTTCGGAGAACCCGTGCGGCAGGGCGACACCACCTTGCTGCCGGTCGCCCGCGTCCGCACCGGCGGCGGTCGCCACGGTCGCGACGACGGCGTCGGCATCGGCGTGGATGCCCGGCCGGTCGGCGCGTTCTCGGTCTCCGCCGACGGCAAGGTCGCCTGGCACCCGGCCGTCAACGTCAACAAGATCGTCTGGGGTGGCCAGCTGGCGCTCGCCGCCGTCATCGTCTCCTTCGCGATCGCCTTCCGCCGCAAGCGCTGACCCGCGGTCAGGACTTCGAGGCTCCGGCGGCGAAAGCCGGTGCCAGCTGCTCGAAGGCCCGGTCGATCGACTTCATCCGGTTCGCGTCGCCGCGCACCCACTCCCGGGAAGCGGTGTCGAGCGCCGCTGTCGCCGCGTTGGTCAGCAGATCCGCGGTGAACGCGTCGAGCCCGGATCGTTCGCGCAGGACATCGGCGACGTCCTGGCGCCACTGTTCCCGCTTCTGGTGCAGCCGGGCGCGCAGCGACTGCGTCGTTTCGATCAGCCGGAGGCTGGTCGCGTCGCGCTGCGAGGAGTGGATCTTCTCCGCCCAGCGGCGCAGCACGTGGTGCAGGCATGCCCACGGCGGCTGGTCGGCGGGCCGGGCGCGCAGGTCTTCGACGACCTGTTCGCCGAGCGCGTCGATCCCGCCGAAGACGGCGTCCTCCTTTGACGGGAAGTACCGGAAGAAGCTGCGCTTCGTCAGCCCGGCGGCCCGGGCTATCTCGTCCACGGTCGTCTCGTCGAAGCCGTGCTCGACGAACATCTCCAGGGCCAGCTCGGCGAGTTCCGTGCGGACCGCACGCCGCGCCCGCGCCCGCAGCCCATCGGTGCCACTCGCGCTGTTCACGCACCCTAGTCTACTTTGTGTCACCAGGTGTCAAACACGACATCGAGTGACATGGGAGGCGAGAAGTGGCGACGATGAGCGGCAAGACGGTGCTCGTGACCGGTAGCACCGGTGGGATCGGCAAGGAGACGGCGCGCGGCCTCGCGCGGCTGGGGGCTGACGTGATCCTGGTGGGGCGCGACGCGGATCGAGCCGAAGCGGCGGTCGCGGAGCTCCGGCGCGACACCGGCAATCCCGGCGTCGAGGCGCTGATAGCCGATGTGACCAGGCAGGACGACCTGCGTCGCCTGGCGGAGCAGGTGCGGGCTCGCGACGGCGGCCTGCACGTGCTGATCAACAACGCCGGGGTCGCCAAGGAGGGCCGGGAGCTGACCGCGGACGGCGTCGAGGTGGCGTTCGCGGCCAACGTCCTGGCCCCGTTCGTGCTCACCCATCTCCTGCTGCCCGAGCTCCGGCGCGCCGGTCGCGGGCGGGTCATCAACATCGCCGGCGGGGTGCCGCGCGGCCGGATCGACCTGGACAACCTGCAAGGCGAGAAGTCCTACGTGGGGCTCGCGTTCTACAACCAGACCAAGCTCGCGCTGATGGCGATGAGCCGCGCCTTCGCCGAACACCTGCGGGAGCCCGGGATCACGATCAACGTCGCGTATCCCGGACACGCCTACACGTCCATGAACAAGAACCTGACGACGAGCGCGTATCCGTTGGTGGCGCGGCCGTTGGTGCCGCTGCTGAGGATCCTCATGCCGGTCGTCTACGGCGGTGCGGCGGTCGGGAAAGCGGCCACCTCCAGCATTCGCCTGGCGTCCGATCCGGGGCTCGCCGACGTGCACGGCGTCTACTTCGACAGCAAGGCCCGGCGGACCCCGTGGCCGGCGAGCGTCCGCGACCGGCGCAACCGGGATGCGATCTGGGCGCTGTGCCGGGAGCTCGGCCGGATCGAGGGCTGATTCAGCGGCCGTCTTCGCGGTCGGCCGCAGCCAGGATCGTGTCGAGCAGGCCGGGGAACCTGGCTTCGAGGTCGTCGTGGCGCAGCGACAGCAGGTTCTCCCGGCCGGACGGCTGCTGCCAGATCACGCCGCTGTCCCGCAGCACCCGCCAATGCCTGGTCAGGGTCGACTTCGACACGCCTTCGACGATGCTTCCGCAGCTCTGCTCGCCGCCGGTGGCGAGCGCGCGGACGATGGTCATCCGCAGCGGGTTGGCCAGCGCGGAGAGGACGTCCTGCAGCTGGATCTGGTCGCGGTCCGGATGCGTGTCGATCACCTCGTCGAGTCTACGCAAAAGTACGCGTGTACGTGAACAGACTTCCGCTCGATTGTTGACGCATACGTGAACTGTTCACTAATGTGCGTACAGTCGATCAAGATCAATCGAATGGAAGGCCCGACATGTCCGCGCTCTCGACATCGCCACCCGACACCGGTCGCAGCCTGGGGTGGAGCCTGGCGCTGCTGGCCTTGGCGCAGCTGATCTTCTCGCTGGACCTGAACATCGTGTTCGTCGCGCTCCCGGAGATCGGCGCCGAACTGGGCTTCCCGAACCAGACCCAGCAATGGGTGGTCGGCGCCTACGCGGTGTTCGCCGGCGGCTTCCTGCTGCTCGGCGGCCGGGCGGCCGACCTGTTCGGCCGCCGCCGGATGTTCGTCGCGGCCCTCGCCGTCTACGCGGCCTCGTCGCTGGCCGGCGGGCTGGCGACCGGCCCCGGGCTGATCATCGCCGCGCGCATGGTGCAGGGCATCGGCGGCGCGATGCTACTGCCGTCGACGCTCTCGCTGATCAACACGCTGTTCGAGGAAGGACCGCGGCGGAACCGGGCACTCGCGGTGTGGGGTGGGGCGGGCGCCAGCGGGCTCACCGTGGGCGCCCTGCTGGGCGGCGTCCTGACCGAGTTCTTCGGCTGGCCGGCGGTTTTCTACGTGAACGTGCCGTTGGCCGGGCTGGTCGCGGCCGCCGCGCTGGCCGTCATTCCGCGCGATGCGGCCGCGCAGCGCGGACGGCGCTTCGACGTGCCAGGTGCGCTGACGGTCACCGGCGGCGCCACGCTGCTCGTGTACGCGCTCGTGCAAGGAGCCGAAGTGGGTTGGGGTGCAACGGATGTAGTCGTGGCTGCGGCGCTCGCGGTGGTACTGCTCATCGCGTTCGCGTTCATCGAGGTGCGCAGCGCGGATCCGCTGATGCCGCCGCGCCTGCTGCGCAACCGGAGCCTCGTCGTCGGTGTCACCGCCACGTTCGTCTACATGGGCACGTTCGGTGCGCTGCCGTACTTCCTCACGATCCTCTTCCAGCAGGTGCACGGATTCAGCGCGCTGCAGACCGGGCTCGGATTCCTGCTGCCGGCACTGGCGATCGCCGCCGGAACGCAGCTCGGCGAGCGCGCCGCCACCCGGTTCGGCACCCGTGCCACGCTCGTGGCGGGCGGAGTCATCGGAGTGGTCGGGACGGTGGTCCTGGCCGTCGGCTTCCAGGACGGCGCGGGCTACCTCGTCGCGGTTCCCGGGCTGCTGGTCTCCGGCATCGGGCAGGGGATCACCTGGACCGCGATGTGGATCGCGGCCGGATCCGGCGTCGCCGCAGGGGAACAGGGCGTCGCGTCCGGCATGGCTTCGACGACGCTGAACCTGGGCAACGCCATCGGCATCGCCGGGCTGACCGCCGTCGCCTACGCCGGGCATGCCGCCGAGCCCGCTGTGCTGGCCGACGGCGGGCGGCTCGCGGTGCTGCTCGCGGCGGTGGGGATGGTGCTCGGGGTGCTGCTCGCGTTCGCCTTGCCGCGCAAGGAGATCCGGTAGCTCAGGTGTCGATGGTCTCCGGGTTCATGCCGGACCAGGCGATCAGGCGGTCCGCGACCTCTCCCACCGTCGGACGGGACTTCGGGTCCGGGTCGAGGCAGGCGTCGACGGTGCGGGACAGCGCCGCGGGCAGGCGGCGGTGGGTGCGCAGCGGCGCGGCAGTGTTGTGCCGCTGCGGGTAGTAGCGGGTGCCGTCGTCGTTGCGCTCGCCGGAGGAAACCTCCGCCCACGGCGTGGTGCCGGAAAGGGCCTCGTACAACGTGATGCCGAGGCCCCAGGTGTCCGCCGCCGGCGTCATCTCGCCGCCGGCCGCCTGCTCCGGGGAGAGGTAGTCGAACGTCCCGGCCGAGCTGTGCTCGCCGATCCGGCAGGCGAGGCTGAGGTCGAGCAGCACCGCCCGGCCGCCGACCTCGACCACGTTCGACGGCTTCACGTCGATGTGCACCCAGCCGCGGCGGTGCAGGTAGCCGAGCACCGAGCACAGCTGGATGCCCAGCACCGCGGTGTCGATCGGCCGCAGCCGCCCGAGCTCCTCGATCAGGAAGCCCAGCGTGTGCCCCGGCAGCGTCTCGGTGATCACCACCGGCCGCGCCGGCTCGTCGGCCTGCGCGATCTCGTAGCCGCGCACCAGGTGCGGATGCGTGAACTGGGTCAGCAGCACGCCTTCGTTGCGCAGCCAGCCGATCGCGCGCTCGTCCGCGGCGCGCTCCGGCCGGACGGTCTTGGCGATGCAGCGGCAGGACCGCTCCTCGCTCCACACGTCGTAGACGTCCAGCCGGCTGCCGCGGCGCAGGTGCCCGACCACCCGGTAGCCGGGGGCGAGCACGTCACCCGGCGCGAGCGGCGGTCCCGGCGGTCCCCAGTCCTGGTCGGGTTCGCCGTAGTAGTAGGAGCTCAACGAATCGATCAGCACCGAACCGAGCCGATTGCGCGGCGTCAGCTGTGGCTGCGACGGCGGTAGTGGCCGTGGCTGCTGCTGCTCGAGTGGTGGCGGCGGCGGTGCCCGCTGCTGCTGTCGTACCGGCGGCGGTGCCCACCGCTGCTCGAATGCCTGCGGCGGTGCCCGCCGCTGCTGGAGTGGCCGTGCGAATGGTGCTTCGCCGGCGACACCATCTTGAACAGCTTCGAAAGGTCCATCGGCCCAGCTCCCGCATCGATCGGTGCCCGCGCGGTCGCGCGGCCCTTTGATCATTGTTCCTGGATTTCGGGGCGCGGTCGAGGAGTTTTGTACCTTTCGCGAATTCGGCCCAATGGCGGGCTCGTCGGCGGCGATGGCCAGTGGTATGACCATCGCCGCCGACGAGCGGTCATCGCCTGGTCACAGCGGCTGCTGGACCGCCGCGGCGGCATCGACGACGCCGTAGCCGTAAACCGGGTTGAAGACACCGCGCAGCCCCACCAGCGGCGTGCGGGCGGTGGTCATCAGCGCCTTCTCGATGCCGTCGGCGTCGCGGCCCTGCGCGCCGAGCAGCGCCGCGACACCCGCGACCTGCGGGGCCGCCATGGAGGTTCCGGCGAAGGAGTCGTAGTCGGCCTGCCCGCACTTCGCCGAACCGGCACCGCGCGGCACCGTCGACCAGATGTCCGCGTCGCAGCCCTGCTTGGACTTGCCGCCCGGCGCGGACACGGCCCTGGTGTCCAGCTTGAGGGCGAGGTTGGAGTACGTGGAGTGGAGTTCGTCGGCGTCCGTCGCGGCGACGCACAGCGCGCCGGACTCCCAGGCCGGGGTGTCGCACAGCGGAGCGGTTTCGTTGCCCGCCGAGGCGACCACGACCACACCCTTCTCGCGAGCGTAGGCGATGGCGTCCTTCGTCTCGTTGGCCAGCCCGAGCAGCGTCAGCAGCTGCGTGCCGGGCTGCGCGCCGAGGCTGAGGTTCACGACGTTCGCGCCGTGGTCGGCGGCGTAGCGGACGCCCGCGCCGATGTCGGCGAACGTGCCGGAACCGTTCTCCAGCGCCTTGATCGGCATGATCCGCGCGTCCGGGGCGACGCCGGCGATCCCGATGCCGTTCCCGGCGACCGCCGCGGCGATGCCCGCGACGTGGGTGCCGTGCACGTCGGTCGGCTGGCCCACGCCGTCCACGCCCAGCCAGTCACCGTTGCCGCACGGCGCCGGCCGGTCGCCGCAGCCGGCGAAGGTCGCGCCCGGCACCAGCCTCGGCGCCAGGTCGGGGTGGCCGAGGTCGACGCCGGTGTCCACCACGGCGATGACCTGGCCCGCGCCGGTGCTGGTGGCCCACGCCTCGGGGGCCCGCAGCTGGGCGAGTCCCCACTGCTTCTCGCCGAGCGGGTCCACCGCGGACTGCCCGCTCGCGGCCGCCTGGGTCGCGAGGACCGATAAACCGACCAATCCGGCGGTGATCAGGGCCCGCATCCGCATCGAGATCTCCCAACTTCGGCAGGAATTTCGCCGGATCAACGAGCCTCGTCGGGAGCCGGTGCGCGGGTCGGGGCAGAAGCGGCCGTTCGCCGCGCCAAGTTCGGACGCCCGGCCCAACGCCGACGCCGGAAATGCGTTCCCCGCGCTGGATTTCCGGTTCGGCCCGGACGGGTGGGTTGCCCGGCTGCGGGCCGTACCGGGGTCCGGGGTTCCGCAATTTCCATTGAGCGTTTTTCATCTTGGTCGTTCCGCAGCCGCGGGTCGTAAAGCTGCACGTCGATGGGGTGTCGCATGCGCCGCAGGCGCATAGCCCACCTACGACGCCGGCACCGCCGCGGGTTCTCAGAGGTTTCCTGGCGAGGACGGCCCCTCCGCCGTGTATTGGGCATACATCAGGAGGGGCACCCACAGTCCAGGGAGCCTCTGAGGTTCCGCTACCCGCACCGCCACGCAAAACGAGGTTGGAAAGACCTCATTGAAATCGAACCTTCGATTTCAATGGAAAATGCGGACGACCTGGGGAGACCTGCGGAGGAGGAGTCCTGCGAACGGGAAGGGCGTCCTTCGCCGGTGCAGCCGGTGAAGGACGCCCTCGGGTGGGGTTGTTACCTGGTGGATTCGGATTCCTGCGCGGACGCCCGCGGTTCCGGAACGGCGTCCAGGCGACCGGCGTCGGCCTCGTCGCGGTGGTACTCCCCGGGGGCCGTGCCGACCACCGCGACCGTGTCACCGCCCACCGTCGGCTCCGCCTCCGCGGGCCGCTTCCGCCAGGCGTTGAACAGCAGGTTCAGCAGCAGGGCCGCGATGCAGCCGGTGCTGATGCCGGAGTCGAGCACGGTGCGCAGCGCGGCCGGGAAGTGCTCGTAGAAGTGCGGCGCGACGACCGGGACCATGCCGATGCCCAGCGATCCCGCCACGATCAGCGAGTTGAACGGGTCGCCCAGGTCGGACTTGCCGAGCGTCCGGATGCCGCTGGTGGTCACCGAACCGAACAGCACCAGCGCGGCGCCGCCCAGCACCGGCTGCGGGACCAGCGAGACGACCGCGCCGACCACCGGGAACAGGCCCAGCAGCACCAGCACACCACCGGCGGTGGCGACCACGTACCGGCTGCGGACCCGGGTCAGCGCCACCAGGCCGATGTTCTGCGCGAAGGCGCTGCAGGTGAAGCCGCCGAAGATGGCGCTGATCGCGCTGCCGGCGCCGTCGGCGCGCAGGCCGGCGGCGATGGTCTTCTCGTCCGCGGGCCGGTCCACGATCTCGCCGAGCGCGATCATGTCCGCGGTGGTCTCCATCATCGCCACCAGCATCACGATGCAGATCGAGATGGTCGCGGTGATGTTGAAGGTCGGGGTGCCCAGCGCGAACGGGGTCGGGAAGTTGAACAGCGGCGCCGACTCGAAGGTCTCGGTGTCGATCAGCCCGACCGGCCAGGCGATCAGGGTGCCGGCCACCAGGCCGAGCAGCAGCGCGATCCGGTTCCAGAAGCCCTTGAGGAAGCGGTTGAACAGCAGCACCAGCGCGAACGTCACCGCGCCGAGCGCGATCTTCTCCGGCGCCGCGTAGTCGGGCGCCTCGGCGTTGTTGCCCGCGATCCACTTGATTCCCACCGGCATCAGGGACAGGCCGATGAGCGTGATCACGGTGCCGTTGACCACCGGCGGGAAGAACCGCACCAGCCGGGAGAAGTAGGGGGCGATCACGAAGGCCAGCACGCCGGCGATCAGCACCGAGCCGTAGATCACCGACAGCGGATTTCCCTGGCCCTGCTGCGCGACGATGGCCAGCATCGGCGCGACGGAGCCGAACGTGACGCCGTTGACGAACGGCAGCCGGGCACCGATCTTCCACACGCCCAGCGACTGCAACATGGTGGCCAGGCCCGCGGTGAACAGGCTCGCGCCGATCAGCAGGGTCATCTCCAGCGGCGCCAGGCCCATGGCCTCGCCGATGATCAGCGGCGGCGCCACCACGCCGGCGTACATCGCGGCGATGTGCTGGATGCCGAACGCCAGCAGACGCGCCGGCGGCATTACCTCGTCCACCGGGTGGACATCGGTGGGTTTTCCGTTCCTGGTGCCGCGGTTGCGACGGGTCTTGAAGAGGGCCATAGGGGACTCCTGGGCCGCAGGGGCTGGTCAGATCAAGTCACTATCAGCGCCGGGTTTGTTCGCTGTTTCTCTTCATTGCCGGGAAATCAACCTTCGATCCACAATGGACCGATGGTTCTCGGGCGACTGCCGGGCGCCCGGAGCTCGGGTAGCAGAAGGGGCCACCAGGGAATCTCCGGTGGCCCCAACTGCAGGATCAACGGTGATCCTCGATTGCCGGTTCTCCTCGCGCGTGGGGGAGGCCCGGCGGTCGAAAACTGCGAGAACTGCGGTGAACGATCAGAACTGCGGCAGGCTGTACCAGGCCTGCGGTGCTTCTTCGACGTCGTCGCGGGTGACGACGCCTTCGATCAGGCCGTACGGCCGGTCCGCGGCGAAGAACACCTCGTTGTTGTTCTCCAGCCCGCAGTAATCCAGGTCGACCAGGAAGTGGTGCTTGTTCGGCAGCGACAGCCGGACCTCGGCCACCTCCGGGTGCTTCTCCATCGCGGCCTTGCCCATCTCGTACAGGCTCTGCTGCAGCGCCAGGCTGTGCGTGGTGGCGAAGGCCTCCAGCATCGTCGCCCGGATCGACTCGAAGCTCTTGCCCCAGTCCACGTCGGTGTGGAGGTAGCGCCAGCGGGCGGTCACCGCGGTGGCCAGGATCCGGTCGTTGGTCTCGGCCAGCGTCGTGTACTTGTCCTTGGGGTAGCCCCAGAACTCCGAGCCGGTGGACTTGAGGACGATCAGGTCCTTCAGCCCGGACACCACGTGCGCCTGGTCGCCGTCGATGGTGACCGCCGTGGTGCGCTTCTCGTCGCCTGCGCGGGTGAAGGAGTGGTCGTGGCCGGTGCCGCCGACCGGGATCCGCTCCCAGCTGTACTCGTCGATGAGGATGCGCGCGCCGGTGATGCCGTCGGCCGTGCCCACGAAGTGCCGGCCGAGCCGCAGCGCGAAGTCCTCGATCTCGCCGATCGGCGCTTCCTTGGCGAAGGCGTAGACCGTGTTCTTCTGCGTGTCGGTCGGCAGGCAGTTGCTGTTGTCGCCGGTGAGGTGCACGTCATCGAGGTCGCCGCGCAGCGAGGAGCTGACGTTGAGGTCCTTGATGGTGTGCCGCGCGTTGTCCCGGTTCACCGAGACGATGCGGACCTCGGCCTTGCCGTACTGGTTGGGGCCCATGACGATGCCCATGCGGTGATCAGCTCCCTCGGTAGGTGGAATAGGCGAACGGGCTCAGCAGCAGCGGGACGTGGTAGTGCTGCGCGGGGTCGGCGATCCGGAAGGTGATCTGCACCTGCGGGTAGAAGGTCGCGACGCCCTGGCGGTCGAAGTACTCGCCGGTCTCGAAGGTGAGCCGGTAGTCCCCGGCCTCCAGCCGGTCCGGGCCCAGGTCCTTGATCCGGCCGTCGTCGTCGGTCCGGCCGGCGGCGATCGCGGTCCAGTCGGCGCCCTTGGCGGCCTCCAGCCGGATCGCGACCCCGGCGGCGGGGGCGCCCCGCGCGGCGTCGAGCACGTGGGTGGTGACGGCACTCATCCTTCGATCACCTTTGCCAATCTCAGACGTGCGATCTTGCGGAGTTCGTCGGCGACGATCCGCAGCTCTGCTCCGGGCTCGTTGTCCAGTCGCGAGTGCAGGATCTCCAGCAGCTCCGCGCCGCTGCGACCGGCGGCGCAGACCAGGTACACGTGCCCGAACCGCTGTTCGTAGGCCTCGTTGCCCTCGCGCAGCGCGCGGGCCAGCTCGGCGTCGCCGCCGTCGACCCCGGACTGCTCGTTGCGGGAGAACTTGGCCGAGGTGTCCTCGCCGGTGACGCGCTCGCCGATTCGGGGGTGTGCGGCGAGCGCGCCGTCGATCTCCTCGGGGGTCAGCTCCGGCGCGGCGGCGTCGGCGGCCTGGTAGACGGCGTCCACGTCGGCGAACGGGCGCCGGTCGGCGATGTCGGCGGCCCAGCGGGGGATGTCCAGGCAGGCGAGGAGCCGCTGGACGAGTTCCGCTCGGGGTAGGCCGTTCAGCCGGTCCGTTTCGGTCGTTGTTGACATCGCAAACTCTCACAGGATGTGCGGCCCCGAAGAGGTTTTCGGGATTGGCGGAGGCGGCGGACGAGAGTCCGAGCATGCCTGGGCTGTGCTGCGGTTGCCGGTCACGAGCTCCGGTGCGGCAAAAGCTACGACCGTGCTCCGCCAAGTGTCAACACTTTGTTGAAAAATCCTGGTCGCGCGTTGTGCGCTTGGCACAAATCCGGGCGAACCGCACAACGGCTGGGGACGTCCGCCGATGCCTCGGCGGAGGGGTGCGGGAACTGCGGTGGCCCGTGTGCGTTTTGTGTCGCCATGGCAGCAAGAAGTGCGCACGGGTCTGACCAGCGAGAACGGGCGCTTCGAGGTGCTGCCCGGGTCAGCTCCGGTTGGCCTGCTCGCGGTTGAGGTAGTTGTAGACCGTGAAGCGGCTGACGCCGAGCGCCTTGGCCACCGTCTCGACGGATTTGCGCAGGGTGAACGCGCCGCGCTCCTCCAGCAGCCGGACGGCGCGCTGCTTGTCCGGGCGCGGCAGGTCGGGCAGGCGCCCGCCGAGCTCGCCCTCGACGTCCCGGATCATCCGGTCGAGGGCGCTGGTCAGCTCCTGGCCGGGCAGTCGGACCGCGACCGCCGGCTCGCCCTCCCAGTACAGGACGATGTCGCCGGGTTCGCGCTCGTCCGCGGGCACGGCGGTGCCGCCGATGTGCTCCAGCAGCGGAGCGAGCGCGTTGGCGAGCGGATGCACGCCGACCAGCCTAAACCCGGTCGTCGTCGGCATCGCCGACGGTCACCTGCAGGGTGATCCGGTTCGCACCGGTGCTCAGCACGGTTTCCATCACGGCGGCGAGCGCGGGCAGCAGCTGCTCGCGCTCGCCGCTGATCGAGGTGCCCAGCGGGCCGAATTCGGGCTCCAGCCCGGCGGCGAGCAGGCAGTCTCGGGCGGCCACGGCGTGGGCCGGCGGCTCGCCCTCCCCTTCGAAGGGCTCGGTCGTGAACTCAGCTCGCAAGATCATTGGTGTGACCTCCCGGTTGAACCGTATCCGCCCAGGTGGGGCCGCCGCGCGGGACTGGCTCTCCGCGGCTTCTGCGCTGGTGGGGCGGCCGTGGGTGACCGATGGGTAACCGGGGGTGGGGCGTTGACCGCCGACTCCCTTGTCGCTAATCTATCGTTGTACGAAATAAGACTTCCGCATAACGAAACTTCTCCCGAGGGGGGTGCCGATGAATCCGAACCGCTACGACGTCAACCTCTCGCTCCTGTTCACCGAACTGGACGTGCTGGACCGTCCCGCCGCGGCGAAGGCCGCCGGATTCGACAAGGTGGAGTTCTGGTGGCCGTTCCCGGTCGCGGTGCCCACCGACCGCGAGGTGGATCGGTTCGTCCAGGCGATCTCCGACGCCGGGGTTTCGCTGGTGGGCCTGAACTTCTTCGCCGGTGACATGCCCGCGGGGGATCGCGGCGTGCTGTCGAACCCGGACCGCGCCGGCGAATTCGCCGACAACGTCGACGTCGCGGTCGGCATCGGCGAGCGGCTGGGCTGCCGGGCCTTCAACGCCCTGTACGGCAACCGGATCGACGGGGTCGAGGCGGCGGCGCAGGACGACGTGGCCGCCGAGAGCCTGGTGCGCGCGGCGAAGGGCACCGAGCGCATCGGCGGCGTGGTGCTGATCGAGCCGGTCAGCGGCACGCCCGCGTACCCGCTGAAGACCGCCGCCGACGCGCTCGCGGTGATCGACCGCGTGCACGCCCAAGGCGTCGACAACCTGCGGCTGCTGTTCGACCTCTACCACCTGACGGTCAACGGCGACGACCCGGACGCGGTGATCGACCAGCACGCGAACGCCATCGGGCACGTGCAGATCGCCGACGCGCCGGGCCGCAACGAGCCGGGCACCGGCGAGATCGACTTCGAGCACTACTTCGACGAGCTCGACGCGGCGGGCTACACCGGCCACATCGGACTGGAGTACAAGCCGAGCGGCGCCAGCGCCGACAGCTTCGGCTGGATCAAGCGCTGAGCGCCGGTTCTCACCGGAACCAGCGCTCACGATCGGCGACAACCACGGAGGTACCACAACCATGAGCAAGGTCGGATTCATCGGGCTGGGCATCATGGGCGGCCCGATGGCGGCCAACCTGGTCAAGGCCGGCCACGAGGTCACCGGCTACAACCGCAGCCAGGCCAAGGTCGACCAGTTGGTCGCCGACGGCGGCAAGGCCGCGGCGAGCGTGGCCGAGGCCGTCCGCGACGCCGAGATCATCTTCACCATGCTGCCGGACTCGCCGGACGTCGAGGCCGTGGTGCTCGGCGAGGACGGCGTGCTGGCCAACGCCAAGCAGGGCGCGCTGCTCATCGACTGCAGCACGATCCGTCCCGACGTGTCGCGCCGCGTTGCCGAAGCCGCCGCCGAGAAGGGCGTGCGGGCGATCGACGCGCCGGTCAGCGGCGGCGAGCCGAAGGCGATCGACGGCACGCTGTCGATCATGGTCGGTGGCGAGGCGGATGCCTTCGCCGCGGCCGAGGGTGCGCTGGGCGCGGTCGGCACCACGATCGTCCACGTTGGACCCGCCGGAGCCGGGCAGACCGTCAAGGCGGCCAACCAGCTCATCGTCGCGGGCAACATCGGGCTGGTAGCCGAGGCCCTGGTGTTCCTGGAGGCGCACGGCGTCGACACCGAGGCGGGGCTGAAGGTGCTCGGCGGCGGGCTCGCCGGCAGCACCGTGCTCGACGCCAAGGGCGCGAAGATGCGCAACCGCGAGTTCGCCCCGGGCTTCCGGCTCGAACTGCACCACAAGGACATGGGCATCGTGCAGGCCGCCGCGCGCGACGCGGGCCTGTCGATCCCGATCGGTTCGCTGGTGAGCCAGCTCGTCGCCGCGGCCGTCGCGCAGGGCGACGGCAAGCTCGACCACTCCGGTCTGCTCAAGCAGATCACGCAGCTCAACGGTCGCGACTGAGACCGCGGTGTCGCGCGGGGAGTTCCTCGTCTCCTGCGGCCACGGCCCCGCGCGACACCGCCACCCCATCCTCAGGTCCGCAATTTCAATGAGGTTTTTCCAGCCTCGTTTTGGGTGGCGGTGCGGGTGGCGGAACCTCAGAGGCTCCCTGGTCTGTGGGTGCCCTGACTTATGTATGTCCAATACACGGCGTCAGGGCCGTCCTCGCCAGGAAGCCTCTGAGAACCCGCGGCGGTGCCAGTGTCGTAGGTGGGCTATGCGCCTGCGGCGCATGCGACACCTCATCGACGTGCAGCTTTGCGGGCCGCGGTTGCGGGCCGACCAGGATGAAAAAGACTCAATGGAAATCAGAGGTTCGATTTCCATTGAAATTGCGGAAGAACTCGCCCGGCCGGGCGATCTCGAAGCAAGACGGTCACGGGTCAGCGGTTCCAGCGCCGCCAAGCAACCAAAACCACTGACCCGTTCCCAACAAGGTGCGCGTCGAAGCGCGGCACCCGAGAGGAAGTCTTACACCATGCCCAAAGTTCCTGTCATGCAGGCCGTCGTCGACGTGCTGAAGTCCGAGGGCGTCGACATCACCTTCGGCTGCCCCGGCGCGGCGATCCTCCCGCTGTACGCGGCGATGGAGGACAGCGGCATCAAGCACCTGATCGTCCGCCACGAGGAGGGCGCGACCCACATGGCCGACGGCTGGGCGCGCACCAACGGCAACGTCGGGGTCGCCATCGGCACCTCCGGCCCGGCGGGCACCAACATGATCACCGGCCTCTACACCGCGCAGGCGGACTCGATCCCGATCCTGTGCATCACCGGCCAGGCGGTGTCCACCAAGCTGCACCAGGAGGCGTTCCAGGCGGTCGACATCGTCGACATCGCCAAGCCCGTGACGAAGTGGGCGGTGCAGGTCAAGGAGGCCGCGCAGGCGCCGTGGATCTTTCGCGAGGCGTTCCGCATCGCGCGATCCGGCCGCCCCGGCCCGGTGCTGATCGACCTGCCGCTGGACGTGCAGAAGCAGGAGATCGAGTGGGACCCGGCGCTGGACGCCCCGCTGCCGATCCCGGCCGTCGAGCCGCACCTGCCGCGGGTCGAGCGCGCGCTCGACCTGCTGCTGGAGGCCGACCGGCCGCTGATCCTCGCCGGTGGCGGTGTCATCCTCGGTGACGCCCACGAGCAGGTCCGCGAACTGGCCGAGCTGCTCGGCGTCCCGGTGCAGATCACGCTGATGGGCAAGGGTTCCTTCCCGGAGGACCACGAGCTGTTCGCCGGCATGACCGGTATCCAGACCAGCCAGCGCTACGGCAACCAGTCGTTCCTGGAGGCCGACCTGGTCCTGGCGCTGGGCGCCCGCTTCGGCGACCGGCACACCGGCGCCCTGGACACCTACCGCGGTGAGCGCAAGTTCATCCACGTCGACATCGAGCCCACCCAGATCGGCAAGGTCTTCGGGCCGGACCTGGGCATCGTCTCGGACACCCGGCTGTTCCTGGACGCGCTGATCGATGCCGCGCGCAAGCGCAACGCGGAGAAGGACTACTCCGAGTGGGTCTCCCGGGTCGGCGTGCTCAAGCAGACCCTGACCCGGCCGGACGACTACGACACCGTGCCGATCAAGGCGCCGCGCGTGTACCGGGAGATCAACCAGATCTTCCCGCCGGAGGCGTACTTCGTCACCGCGATCGGCCTGTACCAGATCTGGGGCGGGCAGTTCCAGACCGCGCACCTGCCGCGGCACTACCAGGTGTGCGGCCAGGCCGGGCCGCTCGGCTGGGAGATCCCGGCGGCGATCGGCGTGAAGTCCGCCGAGCCGGACGCCGAGGTCGTCGCGGTGGTCGGTGACTACGGCTTCCAGTTCCTGGTCGAGGAGCTGGCGGTGGCCGCCCAGTACAACGTCCCGTTCGTGATCATCATGCTGAACAACGAGTACCTGGGCCTGATCCGCCAGGCAGAGGGCGACGCGTTCGGCATGAAGACCGAGGTGGACATCCACTACGACGAGTACGGCACGGACAACGTCAAGATCATGGAGGCCTACGGCTGCTCCGGCCGCCGGGTGTTCGAGCCCGGCGACCTGGCCGACACGATCGAGTGGGCCCGCAAGGAGGCTGTCGCCACCAGCCGCCCGGTCCTGGTCGAGGTGATGATCGAGCGGGAGGCCAACACCGCTCGGGGCATCCGCATCGACGCCATGATCGAGCCGGAGCCGGTGCCCAACGCGTGATGGTCCTCGGGGTGCGGAGGCCGGCCGACGCGTACGGGAACCGCGTCGGTTGGTCCTGTCACACACTCCCGCACCCCAGGCGGGGCTTCAGGGCAGCCCTGCGCGAGGTGCGCTCGCCGGCGACGCGCGGTGGCGTGGTCGGCGAGCGTGCCCCGCATTTCCCACGGACGGGGTCCTCGGGTGGAATACCCGTAAGACCCCTTGGTGTCCTCCGCCGGGCTCGTGCCGGGCGTCCCGGCGGAGGATGCCGCCCTAGCGATCGGAGTTGGTTGTGCCAGGACCCGTCCTCATCGCGCCGGACAAGTTCAAGGGTTCGCTGACGGCGCCGCAAGTCGCCGAGGCGGTGGCCGCCGGGCTGCGCCGGGTACGCCCCGACGCGCAGGTGCGCTTGGCGCCGGTGGCCGACGGCGGGGACGGCACCGTGCAGGCCGCGCTGGCCAGCGGATACGCGCCGATTCCGGTGCGGGTCGCGGGCCCGGTCGGCGAGCCGGTGGACACCGAGATCGCGATCAGCGGCGACACCGCCGTGGTCGAGCTGGCCTCGGCCTCCGGGCTGGCGCTGCTCGACCCGGAAGAGCTCGCCCCGCTGGCGGCCTCCAGCGAAGGCACCGGCGAGGCGATCCTGATGGCTTTGGACGCGGGAGCGCGGACCGTGGTGCTCGGCGTCGGTGGCAGTGCGAGCACCGACGGCGGCGCCGGAATGCTCACCGTCCTGGGGGCGCGGGTCTTGGACGCTGCGGATAACCCGTTGCCCCCAGGCGGTGGACCACTGGGCCGAGTGGCCACAGTGGACCTGTCCGGCCTGGACCCCAGGCTGGCCGAAACCGAATTCATCCTCGCGTCCGATGTGGACAACCCGCTGCTCGGCGAGCGCGGTGCGGCGCACGTGTACGGGCCGCAGAAGGGTGCGGACCCGGAGCAGGTCCGCTTCCTGGACGAGGCGCTGGGCAACTGGTCGCGCGCGGTGCTGGCCGCGGGCGGCCGCGACGTCGCCGAGCAGCCGGGTGCCGGGGCGGCCGGCGGAGTCGGCTACGGCGCGCTCGCGGTGCTGGGCGCGCGGATGCGGCCGGGCGTGGACGTGATCCTGGAGCTGATCGACTTCGACCGGCAGCTCGAGGGCGCGGGCCTGGTGATCATCGGCGAGGGCGCCATCGACGAGCAGACCCTGCACGGCAAGGGCCCGGCCGGAGTCGCCGCCCGAGCCCGCGAAGCGGGCGTGCCGGTGGTGGCGATCGCGGGACGCTGCGACCTGACGCCGGAGCGCCTCCGCGAAGCGGGCGTCGAAGCGGTGTACGCGCTGACCGACATCGAGCCGGACCCGCAGCGCTGCATCCGCGAAGCGGCGACGCTCCTGGTCGACCTCGGCGAACGCCTCGCCCAGGACCACCTGTAGGAGCCCTTCCACCAGGTCAGGGCCCGTGCGTACTTTCTGCTGCTATAGCAACCAAAAGTACGCACGGGCCCTGACCAGTCGTAACAGCGGCGTGCGGGGGTGCTAGGCCTCGAAGAGGAGGCGGAGGGCCGTGTCCCTGTTGTGGTGGATGTGGCGGATCGCCTCGGCCGACGCTCGTTCCGGGTCGCCGGAGGCGATCGCCTCGTAGAGGTTCGTGTGCTCCAGGCACAGCTCTTCGGGGTCGTCGACCTGCCGGAACAGCCAGTGCAGGCGGCCCTGGAGCGGGTCCAGCATGCCCGCCAGCAGGTGGTGGTCCGCCAGCCGCACGATCTCGTCGTGGAAGTCCCCGTTCGCCTTGCCCACGGCCTGCAGGTCGCCGCCCTGCAACGCCTTGTCCGCCCGGGCGAGGTGCCGCTGCAGCGCCCGCAGGCCGCGCGCGTCGGCCTTGCTCGCCGCCAGCCGGCACGCCAGGCTCTCCAGCGCTTCGCGCACGTCGAAGAGCTCTTCGACGTCGCGGCGCTCCAGGCGCCGCACGATGACGCCGCGCCGCGCGACGTCTTCGACGAACCCCTCGACCCGCAGCGTGCGCAGCGCTTCGCGCACCGGCACCCGAGAGACAGCCAGCTCTGCGGCGAGCTCGCGCTCGACGATCCGGTCGCCGGGAGCGAACCGGCCGTCGATGATGCGGTTGCGGATCTCCTCGCAGACCTGGTCGCGCAGCGGCCGGTCGCGGGAACCCAACGGGACCGGCTGGGCCACGTCCGCTCCTTTCCCCTCAGCACTAGCCCAAAGCGTAGTCAGTCGCCTCCCCGGGCGTGATCCGCAGTTTCAATTGAAACTGCCAACACGCCGGAGTGGTGGGGTGCAGTTTCAATTGAAACTGCACCTCCACCCGTCACGGACCGGTGGGGTTCGGTGAATCCTTGCGCATTTGCCGCTCCTCGCGATCGTTCGGTTAGAGTGAGTGGTGGGCGCCGGGATTGTTACGCTCACGACGTCAGCAGGGCCCTGACCTCGGCCGCCGCGGTCTCGATGGCCTGGATGTCCGCCGGGCGCCAGTCGCGCTCCGCGAGGCCGTGCACCGACAGCCAGCCCGCCATGGCGCCGTCGACCTCGACCGGGGCGAGCATCTGGGCCTGCACGCCGTAGGTCTCGATCAGCGCCTGCGGCGGCTGCGGGTCCGCCCGGAAGTGCGGCTGCACCAGCGTGCGGCGGTGTTCTTCCAGCCACTGCACGGTGTTCAGCTTCCGCTGGTCCAGGCCCGGGTCGTGCTGGATCGCGCGCACCCCGGGCCCGGTGTCCTCCGCCGCGGCGAGGTCGACGCCGAGCCGCTGGGACGGCAGGTCGAGCCGCATCGTCGTCCGGTCGGCGCCGGTCGCCTCCCGCAGCGAGGTGCAGATCCGCTTCAGCGCCGCGCGCGTCGAGCCCGAGAGCAGCACGCTGCCGCGGTCGATCGGAACAGCGGCGCCGAGCACGTCCAGCGCCTTCCACAGCGTCGCGGAAACGCTGTCCAGCACCGGGATTCCGGCCTTCGCCTCCAGTTCGGCCGCGACGAACGCGCCGCGGAGGTTCGTGCACACCAGCGACACGGCGTGCACATCGGCGGCGGCTGCTTCGATCATCGAGGCCAACCGCTGCTCGGGGACGGAGCCGAAGCTGAAGTTGTCGGTGATGTCGAGCCGCTCGTCGTTGACGACCTCGATGCCTTCCGCGGCGTAGGTTTCGGCGATCTTCGCGGTGACGTCGCCGGTGTACGGCGTGACCAGGCCGAGCCGCGTGACGCCGAAGGCGCGGAAGGAGTCCAGCAGCGCCAGGGTCGACGTGGTGGCCGGCACCCCGCACGCCTCCGAGATCGCCGCGCTGACCTGCCGGTCGTAGTCGAGCCCGAGCCACGAGCCCGCGGTCCCGTTCCACACCACCACGTCCACGGCGGCGTCCCGGAGCAGCTCGGCGGCGGCCGACATCCGCTCCAGCGAGAACTGGCTGTTCTCCTTGTCGGAAAGGGAGATCGCGGTGACCGGCAACCTGCTGAAGTGGACGCTGACGTCCTCGACGCCGGACAGCAGCCGGTAGGTGACGGGTTCCAGCACGGTGTTGGACGACGGCGTCAGCATTCCGATGCGTGGCATGTCATTCCTAATCAGTTCTGGGAGTGAGCCATCCGGCAAACTCCTGGTTGGTAGCCGGCCGGCAGGTGAGCACTGTGTTGTCCTGGACGTGTGAGTCCTGA
>NZ_JBSGJZ010000074.1:0-16944 GCF_053605825.1 Saccharopolyspora sp. NPDC003752
GCTCGAACACGGCCGCACCCGTTTGACCTACGAGGAGCTCAACACCCGCGCGAACCAACTCGCACACCACCTCATCGCGCACGGCGTCGGCCTGGCCGGGCGGAGCCGTCCTGAAGCGGCCGCTGAGCCGTCGACTCAGCCGGGCAGGTGCGTCGGCGCGAACATGCGTAGATTCGCTTGCAGCACCACGACGTTCGGGCCCGGCTCCGCCAGCGCGGTCGCGAGATCCCGCTCCATGTCTACCGGCGTCGATCGGCGCGCCGGGACTCCGAAGGACTCCGCGAGCGCGACGAAATCGGGCCGGGCGAGCTCCGTCCCGAAGGTGGCCCCGAAGGCGTCGGTCATGTACTGGCGCAGGATTCCGTAGCCGCCGTCGTCCACGATCAACCATGTCGCGTTCAAATCCAGCTGCCGGGCCGTGGCCAGCTCGCTGATGCCGTACATCGCGCCGCCATCACCGGAAACCGCCAGCACCGGCCGCTGATCGCCCAGCGCGACGGCGGCGCCCAACGCGGCGGGGAACCCGTAGCCGAGCCCGCCGGCGCCCTGCGCCGACTGCATCGCGCCCGGGACGCGCGCATCGAAAGCCGACCAGGCCCAGTAAGCGAGGATCGTCATGTCCCAGAAGCTCGGCGCGTCGTCGGGCAGCGCGGCGCGAATCGCCTCGACGAGCGCGCGTTCGGTGCCCAGGTCCTGGCCGTCGAGCCGGTGCCGGATCTTCGTCAGCAACTCGCCGACACGCGCTTCCGCCGCGCCGTCGGGTTCGCGGGCGGAGACCGCTGAAGCCAACTCCTCCAGGGCGAGCCGCGCATCGGCGTGAACGCCCAGCGCCGGGACGTTCGCCTCCAGCTTGCCCGGGTCCGCTTCGACCTGGACGACGCGCCCGCGCGGCCGGAATGTGTGGTAGTTGCTGGACAATTCCCCGAGCCCGCTGCCGACCACGAGCAGGACATCCGCGTCGGCCAGGAAGTCCGTGGTGTGCTGATCCTCCAACCAGGACTGCGCCGACAGCGGATGCAGCCAGGGGAACGCGCCTTTGGCGCCGAAGGTCGTCACGACCGGGGCGCGCAGCTTCTCTGCGAGTCCCAGCAGGGCGTCCTCGGCCCCGGCGCGCACCACTCCGCCGCCTGCCAGGATCACCGGGCGCTGCGCGCGATCCAGATCGGCCGCCGCGGCGCGGATCAGTTCCGGCCGGGGCGCCGGCAGTCGCGGCGTCGCGGTCAGCCCGGTCACGGGCGGGACATCGACCTCGGCCAGCAGGACGTCCTGGGGGATCTCGACGTAGACCGGGCCGTGCGGCGGGGTGAGCGCGACCTCCCAGGCTCGGGCGATCGCGCTCGGGATCTGCGACGGATGCCGGGCCGTTCCGGCGGATTTCACCACCTGCGCCACGCACGCGCGCTGGTCGGGCAGTTCGTGCAGGAAACCCCGGCGCGGGCCGCCCAGACCGGCCGACGGGACCTGGCTGCCGATGACGACCACCGGGATCGAGGCGGATGCCGCCTCCTGCAGCGCGGCGAGGCTGATCAGCGCGCCCGGGCCGGTCGACACCAGCAGCGGCGCCGGGCGACCGGTGGCGCAGGCGAAACCCGCCGCCGCGAACCCGGCGTTGAGCTCGGTCCGGAAACCCGCGTACCGCAGCCCGGACCCGGCCAGGGCTTGGAAGATCCCGAGCGCGTGCTGGCCGGGCTCGCCGAACACGGTGTCCGCGCCCAATGCCGCGAGCGACTCGACGACGAGCGATCCTCCGGTGCGCATCACGCGACGAGTTCTCCCTCCACCGCTGCGGCCCTGCCGGACCGCGAAGACGCCCACCATGAAACAACACGAGTTCTACGGGAAACAAGGGTTTCCTACGCCGCCGCGCGGGAAACGCACGGCGAGTGCGCCTCGAAGCCCTCGATGCCCGGGCCGCCGAGCGTGACGCGCAGGAGCCCGGCCCCGATCATCCCGGTGCGCACGACCTCCGTCTCGCGGATCCGGATCGGGTAGCCCACCTTCTCCGCGTGCCGGCCTTCCCGGACCCGCGCGATCCGGTCCGCTCCGCCTCCGCGCGTCATGCAGCCCCCTCCCCCATCGCGATCCGCAGGCTCTTCGGCCGCAGGTCGGTCCAGTTCGCCCGGATGTGGTCCAGGCAGGCCTCGCGGGCGTCCGGGCCGAACACCTGCCGCCAGCCCGCCGGGATCTCGGCGAACTCCGGCCAGAGCGAGTGCTGTTCCTCGTCGTTGACCAGCACCAGGAAGGTGCCCTCCGGATCGTCGAACGGGTTCATCAGGACTTGCTCACCTCTCGAATAGTGCTTGACGCCGACCGGGCCCGCAGACCGCTCACCGCCCGGCCGGCCGGGTCCGGGGCCGCACCGGCGCGATCCGCCTGCGGCGCGCCGCCTCCGCGAGGACGTCCAGGCAGTGCGCGGTGGTGGGCCAGTCCAGGCAGCCGTCGGTGACGCTGACGCCGTGGCGCAGCGGCCTCGCCGCGATGTCCTGATTGCCCGCTTCCAGGAAGGATTCGATCATGACTCCGAGCAGGCCGCGGTTGCCCGCCGCGACCTGCGCCGCCACGTCTTCGACGACGCCCGGCTGCCGCCGGTGGTCCTTCCCGCTGTTGCCGTGCGAGGCATCGACCACGACGCCCGCCTCGACGCCCGCGGCGCGCAGCCCGTCGAGCGCCGCACCGACGGACGCCGCGTCGTAGTTGGGCCGCGCGCCACCGCGAAGCACGACGTGGCAAGCGGAATTGCCCGCGCCGACGACCGCGGACGGGGCTCCGCCGGCGGCCAGCGCGGGGAAGGTGTGCGGTGCCCGCGCGGCTCGCACCGCGGCGATCGCCACCTCGACGTCCCCGGTCACGCCGTTCTTCATGCCGACGGGCATCGGCAGCGCCGACGCGAGCTGCCGGTGCGGCTGGGAGGCCACCGTGCGCGCGCCGAGCGCGCCCCACGACACCAGGTCGAGGACGTACGGGGCGAGGAACGGGTCCACGAACTCGTACGCCAGCGGGAGGCCGGAATTCGCTGCGCGCACGAGGAATTCGCGCCCGATCGCCAGCCCCTCGGCCAGGTCCTCCCGGCCGGCCAGGTGCGGATCGTGCAGCAGGCCCTTCCAGCCGACCGAGGTTCGCGGCTTCTCCAGGTACGCGCGCAGCACCACCAGCAGGTCGCGATCGTGCGCCGCGGCTGCGGCCGCCAGCTCGTGGGCGTACTGCAGCGCGGCGTCCGGGTCGTGCACGGAGCACGGCCCGACGATGACCAGCAGCCGATCATCCGCGCCGCCGACGATCTCCCGCGCGGCGCGGCGGTGCCCGGCCACCTGGGCGCGCAGCCGTTCGCCGCGCGGGAAGCGCTCGGCCAGCTCGGCCGGGGTGGGCAGCGGCCCGAGGACCCGTGCCGAGTCGTCCGGCCATGCCAGGGCGAGCGGTTCGTCCGCGACGGCGGGCAGTTCGAGGGGTACCGCGGGTCCAGCCATGCCGGCGAGCTCCTCCTCCGTCGTGATTCCCGAAGCGGTCGGCGCCGGGAGCACGAAACCCGGCAGACCACTTGGGTTAGCCTAACCTAATCAAATCGGACGCAGGGCTCAAGTGATCAAGTGAACAGCACTTCGCGAAAAGGATCATCCAGACGCGGGGCGGGCGCTCAGCGCGGCGGGCCGGGGCTTCCACGCTCCCGGCCACTCGGCGAGACTGAGCGCATGCCACCGCAAGAACTGCTCGCGAGGCCGCAATGGCGACGAACCGGGGACACGCGCTTCCCGGTGGCCGCCACCGTCGACGGCCGGTCGTGGGTGCTGCGGCTCAACATCTTCCCGGATCATCCACTGTGGACCCTGTTCGTCGACGGCGATCGGCGCTTCGACATCGACGACACGCCGCCCACCTGGGGAAAGCCGTTGGACAAGACGGCCCCGCCGCTGGACGCCGCCGCCGCGGAGGAAGTCCTCGCCCCCATCCGGGACTTCGTCGCCTACGGCAGCGAGGTCGGCGCCCCCTGCGACAACATGTTCTGCTGCGGCTGAAGCCCGGTCCCACGAACGCGGATCCACCACGCGGTTCACTCCGCACTCCTCGCCCGGATTGCAGGGCAAATCCGCTGCCCATTCTTCCCTGCCTGCGGACAATTCCGGTGGCCCCGGTCACCGCGCTGATAACTTCGGCCGCGGCGATCGAGTTCGCGGACGGCGTTCATCCGATCCCGGCAACGATCGCAGGTTCATCCGAAAGACCGCCGGCCGCGCCGAATCCGGACAACCGCGAGTCCGGAAAACCGGCGCGCGCCGGCGGCAATCCATGACGGGAATGCGAGTTCGGCATTTTCCCGGGCGAAGGAAGGATCTACCGTGAAGAAGCTGATGGCCGGTGCCCTCGTGGGGTTCGGCATGCTCGTCGCCACCGCGACGTCCGCGACCGCCGCACCGGCCGAGTGGTACTACACCGGCTACTGGTACCACACCGCGGACGCGTGCGAGCAGGGCTACCAGGACATGGTCGGCGGCCCGGGCGGACCGGGCGTGGACCTGCCGCACGAGTGCAGGCCGACGAACGGCGTTTACGAGCTGTGGCGGATGCGGTGACCGCTCGCCCTTGATCGAGCGCCCGGAGCGGGGGCGGCCGGCGAAAACCGGGCGCCCCCGCTCCGTCACCGGGGCGTCCGGCCGGCAATGCGACGAATGCGTGAACATCGGCGAAACCCGCTCGCCCTGCACTCCGGATTTCGCCGCCCTCTTTGATTCCTCGGCGCGTGGTCCGCGAGCCCGCCGGGCCCCCATTCGCGGCGTGATCCAGAACACAAGCCCCCGAGAGCGGCTCTGAACACGCCATTTCCACAGTTTTCGCCGGTATTCGCCCGGCGGGTCGCCCTGCACTTCGCGCCACGCGATACCTTCGCAGGGTGCGTGGGCAGGAAAGACGAGCGATCGAGGCGGTGTCGGAGTACCTCGCGCAGCTGCGGCGCGCCCCCGACCCGTGCGATCTGGCCCGCGTGGTCGGCACCGCGCTCGGTGCCACCGGATGCGCGTTCAGCGTTGCGGGAGACTGCTACCGGTGGGGGCGCGGAGCCGGCCCGTGGCTGGAGCACCCCGTCGAGTACGGCGGTGAGCTGCAGGGGATCCTCGCCCTCGCACCGGACTCCGTCGGTCCGGTGACCTCGCTCGCCGCAGTGCTCGGCGCGCCGCTGGCGGCGGTGCGCCTGGCCACCGAGACCGACCGGTTGCGCCGCGACGGCGATGCCGCGGCGCGCGAGCTGGCCGACGACCGGTGGCGCGCGACGGTGGAGATGGAGCAGGAACGACGCGGGCTGGAACGCGACCTGCACGACGGTGCCCAGCACCACCTCGTCGCGCTGCGGATGGCGCTCGCGCTCGTCGAGCACGCGGGCGCCGCGACGGAGCAGCGGCTCGGCACGCTGATGTCCAAATTGGACAACGCGGAGAAGGTCCTCGTCGACACCGCCGCCGGAATACTGCCCATCGCGCTGGCCACCGACGGCCTGGCGGCCGCGCTCGCCGCCGAACTCGCCGGTCACGAGGACGTCTCGCTCGACACCACCGAGTTGCGGCGCCGCCGCCCTCCCCTGGTCGAGTCCACCGTGTACTTCGCGTGCCTGGAGGCGGTGAACAACGCGCACAAGCACGCGCCCGGCGCGTCCATCGCCGCGACCGTCCGCGATAGCCACCGCGGGCTCGAATTCGTGGTGTCCGACGACGGCCCCGGATTCACCGTCGCCGACGCGGGTTCCGGGCTGCCCAACCTGTCCGCGCGGCTCGCGACCGTCGGCGGCACCGTCACGGTCCGCTCCGCACCGGGCCGGGGCACCACGGTCACCGGGCTCGTGCCGCGCTGAGCAGTCCCTCCGCTGTGCGCACCAACACCTCGCACGCCATCCTGTCGCGGCCGCTGGTGCCGGGCTTCCCCGCGTGGGTCCGCCACCGCAGCGCCTCCCGCTGCGCCGCGGCTTGCACCTGTTCTTCGTTCGCGTCCTGGTCCAAGCCGAGCCGGGCATGCGGATCGGCGCCGTGCGCGCCGAGCAGCCGCGCGGCGTCGTCGGCGACTCCGTGCAGCACCCGGGTGTCACCGGCCGAGATCTCGTCGAGCAGGTCCAGCTCGGTGATCTCGTGCGCCTCGGTGGCGATCCGGTCCACTTCCCACCACAGCGGGTGATCCCCGGGCAGCCCCGGCAGCAGTGCGCGCACCGCGACGATGGCGCGTCGGGCCGCGAGCACCGGCGCCCACGCGATCAGCTTGCGCGCCAACTGATCCAGGCTCGCCGACTCGCTCAGCTCGACCCGCTGCCGGCCCCGGCGCAGCGCCGACCGGAACGCGGGGTCGGGCTGCACCAGGCACAGCACCGCGTCGACCGATCCGTGCGGGCCTTCGTCGGCGAGGAATTCCTCCGCCAGCGCCCAGTCTGCGGGCCCGTCGGCGACGACCACCGTGACGCCGAGCGCGGACGCGCGGGCCACCTCGACCGGGTCCGCCGCGGCGTCGGTCACCACGGCCAGGCGCGCAGACATCGCCATCCTCGTCGCGACGGCGTCCCACCGCGACCGGTCCGGGCTGTCGCCCGCGGCGCGCCTGCCCTGCCGCACCAGGTCCCACACCTGCTGGTACAGCGCGCTGACCTCGGCCCGGGGCGGGGTCGCCGTCGGCGTCACGCGGTCCGCGAGCCGCACGGTGACCACGGCCTCCCCACCGGACACCGCGCATTCCATCGCGCCGCCCAGCACCGCGAGGCGCCCGGCGTCGTGGTCGAGCGCGGCGCGCAGGTCTCGCGTGGACAGTTGCCCGGCGGTGGCGGTGACCCGCGCCCGCAGCGCGTCGTCCCGCCCGAACTCCACCGCGACGGCGGGATCGGGGCTGATCCCCTTGCCCGCCAACAGGTTCAGCACCGACGCGACGGCGTGGTAGAAACCGGACTCGACCTCCCAGCCGACGCGCCGCCCGAGCTCGCCGTCGAACCGGACCGGGTGGGGCAGCGTCGCCGCCAGTTCTTCGAGCGCTGCTCGCGGACCGCGTTCCGGCAGCATCGCCGGGTACACGCCGCGCACGACCGTCCGGAAGTTGTCCAGCATCTCGTCCACCGCGGTGCCGAGCTCCGCGAGCTGCGGCAGCGCGGCGTCCTCGGCCATCAGCTCGCCGAGGCCGCGCAGCCGCCGGCGCACGCCGTCGAGGTCCTGCTGGGTCGTCGTGGTGATCGCCCGGACCAGCCGGCGCCGCTCCAGATCGCGCACCTGGGCAAGCCGCTCGCGCGCGGCCGTCACCTCGGCGCGCAGCCCGCGGGCGCGGGCTTCGGCGCGGTCGCGATCCGCGCGCAGCCGGTCCACCTCGGCCGTGACGCCGAGCCAGCCCGCGGTCTCCCGGATCGCGGCCTGCTCTTTCGCTCCCCAGCGCCGGGTGCCCGCGACGAGCAGCAACCCGCCGCCGCGCACCGGTTCCCTGGCCGCCTCGTCGGGAAGTCCGCCGCGCACCGCGAGATGCTCCGGCGACGCGGCGATGACGTTCAGGTCGGCCGGCCGGCCCACCGCGGGAACGCAGTAGGCCGCCTGCCCGCCGACCGCCTCCGCCAGCTGCTGCACCAGGGCGGCGACCAGCCGGTGGGGCGGCACGGAGGTGACGAGGTCGTGCGCACGCCGGGCCTTCGGCATGCCCGCCTAGCCTTCAATCCGGCGCGCCCGCAGGTAGGCGAGCACGGCGAGGACGCGGCGATGGTGCAGGACCTGGTCACGCGGCAGCCCGAGCTTGGTGAAGATCGACGCGATGTGCTTCTCGACGACCTTCGCGGAGACGAACAGCTCCTTGGCGATCGCGTTGTTGGCGTGTCCCTCGGCCATCAGGCGCAGCACGTCGAGCTCCCGCTCGGTCAGCGCGGCGATGGGACTGTCCTTGCGACCGGCCGGGGCCTCGACGAGGCGCTTGGCGAGCGCCGGTTCGATCACGATCTCGCCCGCGGCGATGCGGTCCAGCGTGTCGGCGAGCACCTGCACGCCCGCAACGCGCTCCTTGAGCCGGTAACCGATGCGCTCCGCGCCGATCTCCAGCACGCGCATCAGGTAGTGCGTCTCGGCGTAGTGCGACAGCAGCAGCAGGCCGGTCTCGGGGCTGCGGGCCCGAATCCGCTCCGCGGTGACCAGGCCGCCGTCAGGCTCCGGCGGCATCCGGATGTCGAGGATCGCGACGTCCACCGGCTCGGTGGCGACGATCGCCAGCAGCGCGTCTCCGTCGCCGACGCAACCGACGACCTCGTGCCCGGCCGCCTCCAGGAGCAGGACCAGGCCTTCCCGGAACAGCGCGCCGTCCTCCGCGATGGCCACCTTCATCCCAGCACCACCCGGAAATGCCGCCGCTGCGCCGAACCCGGCCGCTGTTCGGTGATGTGCACGCGCACGAACCTCCTGCCCCGCACTCGCACCTGCACGGTGGTGCCCGGCTCCAGCGTACGCAGGTGATCGGCGACGAGGAGACCCGTCCGGCCCGAGACCTGCGCACCGAGATCGCGGGGCGGCAGGTCCAGCCGCAATCGCAGGTCACCCTGCTCGGCCACTGACAGCCACGCCGGTCCGAGACCCGCGACGAGCGCCGGCGGGTGGATGGTCGCGCCGAGCAGGCGAACGCGTTCCACGAGCAGGCAGACGGTGTCCCGGAGTGCGTCGATCCGGGCGGAGAGGTGCGGGTCACCGGCCGTGGCTGAGATCAGGCCCAGTTCCAGGGCCAGCGCCGACAGGCTCGCCGCCGGTCCGTCGTGCAGCTCTCGTTCCAGCTCGTAGCGGTACTTGACGGCGCTGCGGCCGGGCGCTCGCAACCAGCCGGGCAGCAGCCTGCCCAGTCCGGTGATCCTGCGCACGATGCCGGCCATCACAACAGCCTCGCCCCCGCGAGAATCGGGAGAAAGGGTGCAAACCCCCTTCGGGGGTAGGGATATCCCCCATTTCGCGTGCACCATAGGATCGATCTCGCTTGGGTTGTGGTTGTCTTCGCGTTCGCTGCCGTGAAAGGGGCACAGGTAGTGCGGTACGGCGTTGGTATCGATCTCGGAACATCGTTCGCCTCCGCCGCGATCAGCGGCCCGGACGGCACTCGCATGGTGCCGATGTCCCCTGCGATGATCGTCCCCTCGGTAGCTTACCGTGCGCCGGACGGCGCACTTCTGACCGGCGACGCGGCGCTCGGCGCCGCGTCCGACCCGGCCCGGACGGCGCGGAACTTCAAGCGCCGCCTGGGCGACCCGACGCCGCTGGTGCTCGGCGGGTCCACCTACTCCCCCGCCGCGCTGATGGCCGCCCAGCTGCGCGACGTGCTCGCCGCCGTGACCCGGGGCGCGGGGCGGCCACCGGAGTCGGTGGTGCTGACCTACCCCGCGATCTGGGGCCCGTACCGGCGGGAGCACTTCACCGAGGTCCCCCGGCTGGCGGGGGTGGACGACTTCCGCCTGATCACCGAGCCGGAGGCGGCGGCGACGCACTACTCCAGCGAGCGGCGGCTCGGCGACGGCGAGGTGGTCGCCGTCTACGACCTCGGCGGCGGCACGTTCGACACCACCATCCTGCGGATGCGGGCGGGCCGGATGGAGATCCTCGGCACCCCGGAAGGCATCGAGCACCTCGGCGGCATCGACTTCGACGAGGCGCTGCTCGCCCACATCGACCAGCGGCTCGACGGCGCGATCAGCGAGCTGGACGCGGCCGATCCGGCGGCGGCGACCGCGCTCGCGGCGATCCAGGCGATGTGCGTGCGCGCCAAGGAGGAGCTGTCCATCGAGCCGGACGTGCGGCTGTCCGTCCCGCTGCCCTCCGGACCGCGCGAGGTCACCATCACGCGGCTGGAGTTCAACGAGATGATCAAGCCGTCGGTGCGGCTGACCACCGATGCGCTGCACCGCACCACGGCCTCGGCCGGGCTGCGGGTCGAGGACCTGTCCGCCGTGCTGCTCGCCGGCGGCTCATCCCGCGTCCCGCTGGTGGCCCAGCAGGTGGCCCAGGAGTTCAACAAGCCGGTGCGGGTGACGCTGCACCCGAAGTTCACCGTGGCACTCGGCGCCGCCCTCGTCTCCGCGCAGCCCCGGCCCGCCCCCGCGCCGAGCCCGCGCCCGGCCCCCGTCGGTCCACCGCCACCCGCGGCCCCGCCGCAGTCGGCCGCGCCGCGGCCGAGCCGCCGGAAGTGGCTGGTGCCCGCGATCGCGGCGGCGGCCGTCCTGATCGTCGGCACCGCCGTGACGACGTTCCTCACCAGCGGGGACGACAAGCCCGGCGCGGCCGAGCACCCGGTCGCCGCGAAGTCCACGCCGCCGAACGGTCCGCTGAAGATCTACGACGGCCAGGCCGTCAACCCGTTCGTCGGTTTCGTCGCCTCCGACGTGAACTGGGGCGGCACCAAGCTCGCCGCGAACGGCGCGGAGCAGTCGCCGCTGATCAAGGCGACGCCCGACCCCGGCAACAACGGCGTGCGGGTGTCCTGGCTGGACGACAAGCCGGGGCAGTTCTACCTCCAGACCGCGAACCAGCGGGACGCGATCGACCTTTCGTCCTACGTGGACAACGGGGGCGCGCTGGTCTTCGACGCGGTGCTGCACACGCCGCCGCCGGACGACACCACGAAGATCGCGGTGCACTGCCAGTACCCGTGCGTCGCCGAGCTGCCGGCCACCTCGCTGTTCGCCGGGCTGCCGGTGGAGAAGCAGGCCGCGGTGAAGATTCCGCTGTCCTGCTTCGTGTCGGCGGGGCTCGACCCCAGGAAGGTCAACACCCCGTTCGTCGTCTACTCCCAGCGGCGCATGGACGTCACGTTCTCCAACGTGCGCATCGAGACCCGCGCCGCGGACGACGCGGACGCCACGTCCTGCACCGAGTTGCGCTGACCCGCCCGCCCCCGCCATTCCGTCACGCGGCTTCCGGGAGCAGGCTGGGGAACTGGTCGCGCAGCGTGCGAAGTGCGTTGTGCAGCCTGCTCTTCACGGTGCCGACGGGAACGCCGAGCACGGATGCCGCGGACGTCGCGGTGCGGTCGGTGAAGTAGACCTCCACCACCGCGCTGCGGTGTACCGGGGAGAGGTGGTCGAGGAGCTCGCCCACGACCACGCGGTTCTCCACCTCGTCGCTGGGCGCCGACTGCACGGTGGTGTTCGCCAGCGCTTCGCCGTCGAAGCCGACCTCGGTCGGCCGGGCCTGGCGACCGCGGTGCAGGTCGATGGCGACGTTGTGGGCGATGCGCAGCAGCCAGCCGCGCACCGAGCCCTTGCCGTTGGTCAGCCGGTCGGCGTGGCGCCAGGCCCGCAGCCACGTTTCCTGCACGACGTCCTCGGCCAGGTACCGGTCGCCGGTGAGGCGGGTGGCGTAGGAAAGCAGCGCGGCGCCGTGCTCCCGGATGACACTGTCCATGGTGTTCATTTCGCATTCCCTTCCCGGCGGATGTGCTGGGCGATCCCCTGGTGTCGACAGGAATGCTTCCGTTGATCGGCGCGGGAATCGTCGGGTCTGTCCCTCCGTTCCCCGGTGCTGTCCCGCTGGTTTTCCGGTGGCTGCCCCGCCCCGCGGGGGTAGGGCTGTCCCCCAGGCCGGGCCTGTTCCCGGGCTCGGCCCGCGCGCCTTCTCCTGGAGTCACGGCGGCGTGGTGCCGTTCGGTTCAGCACTGCCCTCGGACGGTTTCCCGCGGCCGGGGCCGGTCTTCCCGGACCAGCAGCCACCACAATCCGTTTCGCCTGGTAAGGCCGTGGCGCGGGGTCTGCGTGGCGAAGGCGTTGCCTTTCTTCCCGAATCCATGTGCGTTCGGCCTTGATCGCGATAGTGTCGGCGATCACCATGACGAGCACTCCGGAACCGTTCGCGGGCCATCGCGGCGCCGTTCGCGCCATCGCCGTTTTCCCGGACGGCCGCAGGTTCGTCACCGGCGGCGACGACGCCACGGTCCGGGTCTGGGACCTGCGCACCGGCATGCTGCTGCACAAGCACTCCGAGCACGAGGACGCCGTGCTCGCCGTCTCGGTCACCGCCGACGACCGAGTCGTTTCGTGCGGCCGGACCGCGACGGTCGACTGGGCGGTCCAGAACCGCGGGACCTCCCCCGCGCGGCACCGCGTTCGCGTCACGGCAGCCGCCATCTCGCCCGGCGGCGACGCGGTCGCGGCCATCGACCTCGCGGGAACCGTCCTGCAACCGCCCGACGGCAGCAGCTGGCCCAGCGGGCACCGGCTCGTCGAGAGCATCGCGGTGACCAGGAACAGGCAGGTCGTCACCGCCGGCTCCGACCCGCTCATCCGCGTCGCGGACTGGTCCGGCGAGGAACTGGGCCGGCTGAACGGCCATGCGCCCGGCAACGCCGCGGTGGCGGCTTCCCCCGGCGGCACGCGCGTCGCCTGCGCAACCCTGGACGGCGTGCTCTGCTGGAACCGCGGGCAGAAGGAAAGCACGGTGCGGCTGACCGGCTGCGAAGACGTGGTCGCGGTGGCCGTGACGCACGACGGACGGCAGGTCGTCGCGGGCGATTTCAACGGCGGCGTCTGGGCCTGGGAGCCGGAGCGCCCCACCAAGCCGATGCAGATGCACGGCAGGCATGACGGCGCCGTGCGGTCCTTCGCCGTCACCCCCAACAGCAGGCTGCTCATCAGCGGGGCCGAGGACGGCTCGATCCGCGTCTGGGACCTGACGACGGGCGGCCCCGCGGATCCCGGCACGAAGCAGCGACCGCAGGCCGGGCTCGCCAGCGACCAGGAGAGCGACGAAGACCTGCTCGACTTCGCCGACGACGTGCGCGGCCTCGCCGAGCTCGTCCTCGACCGGGAAACCAGGCCGCCGCTGGCGATCGCACTGCTCGGCCGCTGGGGATCGGGCAAGTCGAGCTTCCTGCGCCAGCTCGAGAAGAACGTCGAACGGCTCGCGAAGGAAGCCGGCCGCAATCCGGCGCGCAGCGTCTTCGCGACGGCGGTGCGCCAGGTGCGCTTCGACGCGTGGCACTACAACGACGACCACCTGTGGGTCGGGATCGTGGAGCACCTGTTCGCCGCCCTCGCCGAACCCGTGCCCCCCGACGCCGATGACGTCCGCGCCGAACGCACCACCCTCCGCAAGGAGCTCCACTTCCTCGAAGAGCTGGCCGATCCCGAGGCCGGCCTCGGCCGGCGGCTGCGGGCGCGCATGCGGCTGTGGTGGGCGAAGCTCGTGCTCCGGCGTGCTCGTCTCGCGTGGGCAGCCGGAATCGCACTGCTGCTCGCCGCCGCGACCGGCCTGGTGGTGTGGCTGACCGGCGGCGCCGCCTGGGCGTGGCTGGTGGGCTCGGTGAGCACCGTGCTGCCGATCATCGAACTGATCACCACGACGTGGCCCACGGCCCGGCGGCTCACCGCGGGCGGCTCCCCGAACCTGGACAGCCGCGTGCGGGACACCAAGATGCAGCTCGCGAAGCTCGACGCCGCCCAGGAACTGGCGCTGGTGATCGAGGAGGCCCGGGCCGGCGGTTACGAGCAGTACCGCGGGTTGTTCGGCCGCGCGCACGCCGATCTGCGCAGGCTCAGCGAATCCGCCGAGAAGGCGTTCGCGGAGTGGGATCAGGCCGACGAGCAGCAGCGGGCGGCCTCCGCGGGTTCGCCGCCGCTGGAACGGGTCATCCTCCACATCGACGACCTCGACCGCTGTTCGCCGCGCAAGGTCGTCGACGTGCTCGCCGCCGTGCACATGCTGCTCGCGCTCCGGCTTTTCGTCGTAGTCGTCGCGGTGGATCCCCGGTGGCTGCGGCGCTGCCTGGAGCAGTACCACTCGGAACTGTTCGGCGGCCGCGCCGATGGGGAGGACGGCGCGACGCCGCTGGACTACCTCGACAAGATCTTCCAGGTGGTGTTCGGCTTGCGCCCCATGGGAACCGAGGCCGAGCGGTTCGTCGAGGCGCTCGTGCCGACCGAATCCGCGTTGCCGGCGGCACCGGCGCCGGACGCCCCGCGGTCGGGCGGTGCCAGCCCGGAGATGTCCGCGCCGGACCGCGCAAGACTGGCCGAACCCCGGCCGCAGTCGCCCGATCCGCAGCCGGAAAAGCTGTGGCTGCAGACCGACGAGCTGGAATTCATCCAGCGGCTCCGCCCGCTGCTGGTCACGCCCCGCGCGGTGAAGCGGTTCGTGAACCTCTACCGCCTCGTGCGCACGACCGTCCTCGACGAGAAAGCCTTCATCCGCACCGGGGAGTACCAGGCCGTTCTCGTGCTCTTGGCAGTGCTCGTCGCCGCACCGGAAGGATGCCGGGCCCTCATCGCGATGCTGCGCGACGCGAGCCGCGAGGGGGACGTCGTTGCGCTGGTGGAGGAACTCGCCGCCGCCGAGCAGCCGGCACGAGTGCGCGACGTCTGGACGAGGTTGCTGGGCGTGCTGAGCCGCGGGCCCGCGGTGCACGGGAATCCTTCGACCTACCGCCGCTGGGCGGGTACGATCGCTCGGTTCAGCTTCGAGACCTGGGACCTGACCGAGCCTCGCACGCGATCTGGGGAGGACTGACGTGGCTCGACTCGTTCAACGACGCCACGTGCTCGGCGGGATCGCCGGTGTCGCACTGGCCGGCGCGACCGGCGCCGTATCGCTGTCCACCTCGACCGGATGCAGCCGGACGGAGACCATCCGCGTCAGCTCGTCGTCGGAGAAGGCCGCCCTCATGGCGGAACTCATCAGGGAGTACAACGACGCGCACCGCGCGGTGGGCGGTCTGTGCGCGCGCGTGGAGATGACCGCGCTCACCTCCGGGAAGATGAAGAACCTGCTCGCCGAGGGCGTGAAACCGCCGGAGGTGTGGCTGCCTACGTCGTCGATGTGGTTGCGGCTGCTCGAACACGAGGGCCACGGCGACCTGCTGGTGCCGGGCGCGCGGTCGATCACCAGGAGCACGCTGGTCATCGCCATGCCGGGGTCGGTGGCCGCGGCGCTCGAACAGCGCAACAGGCCGCTCAGCACGTGGGCCGACGTGCTCCAGCTGGCCCAGTCCGGGTGGTCCGACTACGGGAAGCCGGACTGGGACGACTTCATCCTCGGCAGGGACAACGCCGAGACCTCGACCTCAGGCTTGGCCGCCACCGTCGTCACCTTCAACGCGGCGCCGGGCGAGTTGACCCGGGAACGGCTGAACGCCGTCGAGGTCCAGCAGTTCGTGCGCGACATCGAGCTGTCGGTGTCCAACTACGGCGACGAGGCCGTGCAGTACATGCAGACGATCTACGACCAGGAACAGCGCTGGGACAGCAACGACCCGGCTTACCGGCCGTACCTCGACGCCGTCGTGATCCAGGAGCAGATGGCCTACGTCTACAACCTCGGCGCGCCGACCGGTGACCCCGGCCGGATCAACGGCCAGGGCCCGAAGAACCCGCTGCGCGCCGTGCACCCGCGGGACGGGACGCTGGAGCTCGATCATCCTTTCGTCGTCATGTCCGCGGCGACCGGCGAACAGCGGGCAGTCGCAGAGGACTTCTACCGGTTCCTGGTCGAGCCCGACCAGCAGAAGCGCTTCGCCGACCTCGGCTTCCGCTCCCTCGACGACGCGACGCGGCCGACCGATCAGCTCACGCGAACCCTCCACGTGCCGGCCGGTCAGCAGCTGAACTTCGTGCCGCCGCCCGACGGCCAGTTGCTGGCGGCGATGCTGGAGAGCTGGCAGAACGTGCGCCGCAGGGCCCGCGTGCTCCTGCTGCTCGACCTCTCGGGGTCCATGGAGGAACCCGTCAACGACCCGGACACGAACCAGGATCCGTCGAAGCTGCAGCTGATGATCCCGGCGGCCCAGCGGGCGCTGGAGCTGCTCAACGTCGACGACGAGGTGGGACTGTGGACGTTCTCGTCGAACCCGTCCGTCGTCAAGGTGGTGCCGGTGTCCCGCGTCGGCAACGTGCGCGAGGAGCTCAAGGCCAAGATCCAGGGCCTGACGGCGGTCGGGGAAACGGCGTTGTACCAGGCGATCGATGAGGCTTATCAGACGATGACGGGAGAGGCGAAACCGGATCGCATCAACGCGATCGTGCTCCTCAGCGACGGCGCGAACACCGAGCCCTACCCCGGCGGCGCAACGGCACTGCTGGCGAAGCTCGACCCGCAGGCCCGGGAGACGCCGATCCCCATCTTCACCATCCCCTATGGACAGTCGGGGGACGAGAACATCACAACGCTGCAGGAGATCTCCAGGATCACCAAGGCCACGTACAACGACACGACCAATCCCCTGGACATCGACCAGACGTTCGAGCGCGTCTTCCGGAATTTCGGGTGAGCACATGTCGTTTCCAGAGCGGTTCCGCGATCGGGTGGCGGTCGCCGAGGCGGTCGTCTTCGGGTTGCTGAGCGGGATCTTCGCGCTGTGGTGGCCGTGGCCGTGGCTGGCGGCGGTCGTCGGGCCGGCGATCGCCGTCGTGGTGTTCCTGATCGCGACGTGGCGCAAGCTCGCGCCCGCCCCGCCCCGGCCGGAGCCCACCGAGTTCGACATCGAGGAACGGGTCCGCGTCTGGGCGAGGAACGCCGGCGACAACGCCCGCAGGCACGCCGACCAGGCCGTCGAGCTGGCCGGTGACATCGTGATCCTGAAGTTCCAGTGCGAGCGGGCCATGCAGTTCGTCGAAGACGACGCGGCGCGAGCGGCGGCGGCGAAGCGGCTGCGCACGATCGTCGATTTCGTCGAGACGCGCAAGCACGCCCCGGAACAGGCGGTCGGGTGGGACGTGCTGGTGAGACACCTCCGAACGGCCCAGGAAGAGCTCAAGGGAGAACTCGGGAAACTCCCCCGGAACTCGTGATCGGCGAACGAGCCAGGCTCCGCCCGGGTCCGCGGGTCCGCGGGTCCGCGGGTCCGCGGGTCCGGGAGTCCGGGAGTCCGGAGGTCCGGGAGTCCGGAGGTCCGCAATTTCCATTGAAATCGAACCTTCGATTTCAATGGAAATTTCGGCGACAAAGAAACCGCGCCGGGCAGGCCCGGTGGCCCCGGCACGTCCCGGCGGGGGGGGCGCCG
>NZ_JBSGJZ010000075.1:0-16656 GCF_053605825.1 Saccharopolyspora sp. NPDC003752
CACACCGACGCATCACTGCCTGCCGGCAGGGTGACATTTGGCGTGGAAGCCGGCCTGGTTGTCCGGTTCGTCGCCGAGCGGCAGACCGCAAGCTCCCGCGCATGGTGTCTGGAAGGTGCCCGAAGGTGCCGGAGGTGCCTGCGCTATATCTCTGGCATCTTCGGCACCTTCTACGGCACCTTCGGGGATGGCGCCACAACTACGCGCACCAGTGGAAGCTCGCCGGCGGCGACACCGGTGACTTGATGTTGCTGCTGGGCTGGAGCTCGGATGCGACGGCCCGTCACTACGGTGCCAGCGCCGCAGCGGAACGCGCTCAAGAAACCCAACTACGCATGGGGACCGGGGAAAATGTCTAGCAACCAGGGAATGACTCCAGGCCAGCGCAGCCGGCGGGCCCGCGTGGCGGCCCACGCCTCCTGGGCCAACACCGCTGATCGCACAGCACGAACAAGCCACGGCACTTAGGGGTTTCTTGCTCGCTTCGAACGGCAAGTCGACCCACTCGGGCAGCTCGATCCCGGGGAGCGCGAAGTGCGGGCACGCCACGCCCGTCTGGCATACATGCTCACGCTCGCCGAGCGCTCCGCCAAAGCGAGACGCGGAAAGCTCGACGAGCAGAACAACACCAAACACTGGGACAGGCTTCCCGGTTCAACCGAGGCGAGCAGACGTCGCGATGCGCTCCCACCACACCGCGACGTCTGCTGCCCAATGCGGTTTGTTCAGACGTTGCCCCGATGCCCATACGCGCCTGGACCTCCTGGGCTCGCTCAGCGGCGGCACTGGCACCGTAGTGCCGCGGCGTTGTCTGGTGGATGCGATCAACCGGGTGCCGACAAGAAACCACCCTGCCCGTCCCTACGAGTTGTGTAGGTTTTTCGCGGGCGGCCGAGGCGATGGGGTGGCACTCCCCGGGTCCCGCGCGGTCAACGTCGTGCCAGCACCCGCCGGATCTCGGTCAGGCCGACGGCAGGGCGACCTTCACGACTAGTCCGCCCTCCGGGCGCGGCCGGGCGGTGACTGAGCCTCCGTGTGCCTCGGCAATCGCCCGCACGACCGAGAGGCCAAGTCCACTGCCAGGCGGCGGGTCTGCGCGGTCGAAGCACAGCCTGCGGAACGGTTCGAAGAGTTGGTCCGCTAGCGCGTCATCCACGCGTGGGCCGCTGTTGGCGATCTCCACGAAGCTGGTCGTGCCTTCGCTCGCGGTGCACGCGGACACCCAGCCGCCCGGCACGTTGTGCACGATCGCGTTGTCCACGAGGTTGTGCACCAGTTGGGCGAGCAGGACCGAGTCGCCGAACACTTTGGCCGTGGCGAGGTCGCGCAGGGCCTCGACACGTTCGGCGGACTCGCCGAGCCGGTCCCGCAGGGCACCGTCGATCAACCGCCCCAGGTCCACTAGTTCGTTGCGGCGGATGGTGTCCGCGTTCTGCGCCAGCGCGAGCAGCCTGGTAAGCAGGCGCTGCTGGTGATCGAGGCCGGCGAGGAGCGTGTGACCTAGCACGGTCACGTTCGGGATGTCCGGGCGCGCCATTGCCACCTCGATGACTGTCCGCTGCGTCGCGACCGGTGTCTTCAGTTCATGCGCGGCGTTGGCAAGGAACCGCTGCTGGCTCGTGAACGATCGCTCCAGTCGAGACAACATGTGGTCGAACGCGTCGGCAAGTTCCTTGATCTCGTCGGCAGGGCCGTCCAACCTGATCCGCGTGTGCAGCGCTTGCTCGGCGGCGCGTTGCGCGGCCGAGGTGATCGTCCGCACCGGGCGCAGCGCACGGCGGGCAGTGATCCAGCCGAGCACCGCAGCGATCACCATCACCACTACCAGAGCGATGAGGCCGCTGGTGATCATCGACGAGTATGTGATCGTGCCCAGGTCGGTCGGCGGCCGGATCAGCTCCGGGAGCGGAGGCGCGGTGACGGCGGAGTCGCCGTCAGGGTAGCTGGGTTTTACGGACGCTGTGCCCGCCGGGAGCGCTCGGTCCGACAACAGCACGATCAGCCCGAGCATGACCGTGCCTGTCACCGCAGTCAGCGCTAGGTACGCGAACGTCAACCGTGCCCGCAACGGCCAGCGCTTCATGGGATCCGATACCCCACACCAGAAACGGTCTCGATCACCGCGGGTTCACCCAGTTTTCGGCGCAACGACGTCATTGTCACCCGCACGACGTTGGTGAACGGGTTAATGTTCTCGTCCCACGCTGTTTCCAGTAGTTCTTCCGCCGAGACGACCGCGCCGTTCGCACGGAGCAATTCTTCGAGCACGGCGTATTCTTTCTTGGTCAGCAAAACCGGAAAATCGGCGCGCAGCACCCGGTGCCGCGCAGAGTCGAGCACAATGCCCGCGCGCCGCAGCACTGGCGGCACAGCGGGTCTACTCCGCCTTCCGAGCGTGCGGACTCTGGCGACCAGCTCAGTGAAGACGAATGGCTTGGGAAGATAGTCATCGGCGCCCATCTCCAACCCGAAGATCCGGTCGGTGACCTCCGAGGCGGCCGTGAGTAGCAGGATTCGCGTTCCGGGGTGTTCCTCCACGATCACACGGCACACGTCGTCGCCATGCACCAGTGGCAGGCCGCGGTCGAGCACCACGACGTCGTAGCGGTTGACGCGGCAGCGGTCGAGCGCAGCGGCTCCATCGTAGACAATGTCCACGGCTAGACCGATGTCGCGCAGTCCCTCGCCGACCGTGTCGGCCATCACTTTCTGATCTTCCGCCACCAGCACGCGCATAAGTAATCGGTACCACGGGCTAAACGAGAGCGGCAAGCGCGAGGCACACACGGGCAATTCGATCCGCCCGAACTCACATAAGAAAAAAATAAGTCGTCGCTTAGCGCCCGTCTTCCATCGCGTCCAGCACAGTGGTTGTTGTTCCTGGCGACCGCCCGGAACACCCAAGACACAGCGGAGATCCTCAAATGAAGAACATTCGACTCAACCGGTCACTCATTTTCGCGGGCCTCGCCGCCGTAGGCGTGCTCGCCGGCTCGTCGACCGCGCTTGCCGATGTGCCCGCGCCCGCCGTTCCGACCGTTCAGTGCCCGCTGCCCGGAACCGCGCCCGACCACGGCGTTCCGGCACCCAGCACCCCGGCACAGTCCACGCTGCCCATCAACGGCGACAGCCCGAGCGGAGCGCCCGGCGTCCTGCCGACCCCCGACGTCCCGAGCGGAGCGCCGGGCGTGCACCTCTGCGTCCCGAGCGGAGCGCCCGGCGTCCCGGCCTGGCCGGGCGACGCCTAAACGAGGCCTTCGCACGACATACGTGGGGTGACGCTCGTGCTCTCGCCACCGCCACTCCACGTGCTCGATGTGTTCAAAGGGCGCCTAGCCCTCAGCGGGATCGGCGCCGAAATCGCGCCCGACATGGTCGGCGGTTACCCCATGCCTCGACGAGGTCGAGGCATGGGGTACTTCCTGTCGCGACTGCCGGCGTACAAGGGAAAGACGTTCGCCGACTTGCGGGACCACGCACTCATTCGAATCTACTACGGTAGAGGCGCGCGTTTGTAGGAGGTCGCCAACCTGAAGACCGATGACATTGACATGGCCACCGGCTCGGTCGTTTATCTGGGTAAAGACGGGAAGAGCCGGCGCGTCCGATTTGGGCCGAATACTGCCCGCACTGTGAGTCGATATCTGCGTGCCTGGGCGAAACACCGCGGAGCGGAGTTGCCGAACCTGTGGCTAGGCTGAACGCGGCGGCCGAGTGCTTCAGGCGAACGGGATACAGATCATGCTCAAAAGGAGAGGCAAACGTGCTGGGGTGGTCGGCGTTCACGCCCACCGATGACGCCACAACTACGCCCACCAGTGGAAGCTCGCCGGTGGCGACCCCGGCGATCTAATGCTGCTTCTTAGGCTGGAGCTCGGACGCGATGGCCCGCCACTACGGCGCCAGCGCTGCGGCCGAACCCGCCCAAGAAATCCAGTTGCGCATGGGAATTAGGAAAATATCTAGCAAGCTGGGGATGACCCAGCTCAGCGCAGTCTGCGTGCCCGAGTGGCGGCGCCCACGCCTCCCGGGCTAACACCGCTGATCGGGCGGCACGAACAAGCCATGGCGCTAGGGCCTTCCTTGCTCGTTTCGAGCAGCGGTCGACCCTCATGGGCAACTTGATCCTGAGCAACGGGAAGTGCGGGCGCGGCATGCCCGTGTGACCTACATGCTCACGCTCGCCACGGCCTCCGCCGAGGCAAGGCGCAGGAAACGCGGCGAGCAGAACAACGCAGGCAGCTGAACCGTGCTTCACAGAGACCTTCGAAAGATCCGGGCCGGGCGGACGGCGGCGAGGTGTGCCCCTACCCCACCGCGCCGTCCGCCTTCCATTATCTATGCAGGTACTCAGACATTGTCGCCAATGCCCATGCGCATCTGGCTTTCCTGGGCTCGCTCGGCAGCAGCACTGGCACCGTAATGCCGCGGCATCGCATCCGAACTCCAGCCCAGCAACAACATCAAATCACCAGTGTCACCACCAGCCAGCTTCCACTGGTGGGCATAAGCGTGACGCCTTGGCTCCCTTACCGTGGAACACGACGGACTCCGTCTTGAGATCGACATCATCCAGCATCAGGTTCGCAATCTCCGACAACCTGGCTCCGGTGTGCAGAACAGCCGGATGATCGCTTCATCGCGCAAGCTCAGGAAGTCCTTGCCTTTACACGACTCAAGCAGGCGTGTCGTCACTTCGTCCTCGACTACCGGGACCAGCTTGGTGGGGGCTTTGGGCAACCGGACACGTTCCCGTGGGGAACGGTCGATTTTCTCCTCGTCGAGCATCAACCACTTGAAGAACTGCTGCAGGGCCTTGTGCTTGTTCACCGCCGTGGCAACCGAGCGCGTCTCGATCATCCAGGACTGAAACGCCTCGATATGGGCCTTGGTGACCTCGGCGGGATCCTCAGCCGCCGCGCTCGCTTCGGGGTCGGGCGAGTGCTCGGCGAGATAGCGCGCCAGCTACGCTGAGGCCAGGACGTAGTTGTAGCGGGTGGTCTCCGGGTAGTTGCCGGACCGCTACCTGCGGTCCCAGTCCCGCAGGTAGCCGGTCCAGGTCATCGAGAGGCCGTCAGCGAGCCGTTCAAGATCCATCAGCGGCATGTCCAAGCTCCGAAGTCAAGGGGTCGATAAGCGGGCGTGCTTGACTCCAAAGAACAAACCATGATCACAAAAAGAGGGTCTTCACAGGGTCTGATCTGCGAAGCCCCTCTTCACCGTCGGGCTGACAGGATTTGAACCTGCGACCCCTTGACCCCAGCATCTTGGCTGGACGGAAGTCGAACATGTCCGGGCGACTACGCGGGCTGTTGCGATGTCCGAGAACCTCTTCGGCGGCGGGCTGTCGTGCGAGGCGGCGACAGCCCAGCTGCGCTGGGCCGGCCAACTTCTCGACGTCCAGTCCGCTTCCGAGGTGCACCAAGCATTGGCCGAAGCTGTCGGCAATCTCGCCAGCGTCGTCGCGTACTCCGCGTTCGACATCGCCAACTACAGAGCCGCCGACCGCTTTTTCGAGTTCGCACTCTGGTGCGCCGACGAAAGCGGGTCCTGGCAGCTCCGTGCCAACACCCTCGCAGAGATGGCACGAAAGGCCGCGTACCTGGGCGACTTCGACGACGCACTCGAAATGATCGAATTCGCACAGGTACGCGCTGATCGGGTCACTGCGACCGCTCGTGCGATGCTCTGGACGCTTCGAGCCCGGCTACTCGCACTCACCGGCAGACATACTGAAGCCCTGGCCAACATCGAGCTCGCCGACGACCACTTCGTCAGCCGAGCTCCTGCCGAAGACCCGCCTTGGTTGTGCTACTACGACGCCGCCGAGCACCAGGGCAGCACCGGCAAGGCACTGATCCCCATCGCCCAAGCCCGCAACACCCCAGAACTCGTCATTCCGCGGCTCGACGCCGCGATCCGCCGGCAAACGAAGAATTATCCGCGATCGCGCACGTTCTCCCGGATCCGGCTGGCCTCGCTCATGATGAGCACCGGGCATCCGGAAGACGCGGTGCCCGTCGGCCGCCAAGCCGTTCTCGACGCCGCCCCCTTGCGATCAAAACGGCTGTTCAAAGAGCTCCACGGACTAGCCCACGCCGCAACGCCGCATGCCCGCATCAGCGACGTCGCCGATCTCCGCCACGACATCACCGTATCGCCGCAGCAGCCCTTCTCCCCCGTGAAGACCGTGAATGGCTCGCGAGCCACCTGAACCACTTACGCAGCCGGTACTTTCAGACCGGGCTCGGCGCCGGCGACACTGTCATCCACGGCGACGCCTGGCAAGGCAACGTCGCGGTCCCAAACACAGGGCCGTCGATCCTGCTCGACCTCGAAAACGTCTCCCACGGCCACCCGGACTGGGACCTCACACCCATCGCGGTCGACTACATCGACTTCGCGCGCCTCACCACGACCGACTACCACGACTTCGTCACCGCCTATGGCGGCCACGACGTCACCGCCACCCCCACGTTCCGCACACTCGCCGACATCCAAGAACTCCGCTGGGCCTGCTTCGTACTCAGCAAAGCCGCCACGAGCACACACGCAGCGCACGAAGCGCACCACCGAATCGACTGCCTCCGCGGCAACACGCCCCGGCCATGGAGCTGGACAGCCTTCTGATCAAGCACCCGTTCCGAACTGATCAGCGGGCCAGTCGACAAGACAGCAGCTCGGACGCAGGACCGATGAGTTGCTCCTACTCAGAGCGCGCCTTCGAGATGGGCGCGCTACCGTCGCCTGTCGAACGTCTCGCCCTTCACACCTATCAGGAAAGCGCGGAAAAGACGCTCGGGAGCGCGAGGAGAAGCTGGTCGTACCGGGCTTGGAGTCACGGCCTGACGATCCTGGCTACGCAACGAGCTCGACAAAGTTGCCCTGGTCAGCGCTACTTCAGGACGGCTTGGTGAACTCGATCTGGGGCCAAGGGCATCTGTGCAGGCCGGCCCTTACGATCCCAAGTGGGTTGGCTCAGTGCTGCGGGAAGCCGTCGCTCTTGATCGATCGAAGGAACCCGTGCCACCGGGTCGGCGCGAAGACGAGTGCCGGCCCCTGGGGATCTTTGCTGTCGCGTGCTGCCACGCGGCCACCGATGAAAGCTACCTCGATGCATTGACCGTTCGGCGTGCTGCGTGAGCTCTTGCGCCACGCCGCGTTGGCTAAGCCTGCCGAGGCCTGGGCGTGTCCGCTTCGCTGCGTCAAGTCAGCTCCTTCGCGGCCTTTTTGATCAGAGATTGGGTCCGTTCAGGGTCGGCCGCTCTTGCGCGTAGGTGATCGAACAGTTCTCGATACCAGGCTACGTCGGCCGCTTCGTCAAGAAACAGGCCGCCGCGTGCGTCGAGGTATGCCACGTCGAGATCGGTTGATTCCGGAAAGCTCAGGACAGCAAAGCTGCCAGCGATTGCCGGATGGCCGCCGATGTCGAACGGGAGCACCTGAAGCACGACGTTGGGCCAGGCAGACGCCTCGAGGAGGTGCTCCAGCTGTTCCTCCATGACGGCTCGCCCACCCCAGGCGCGGCGAAGGACCGCCTCGTCAACGATCGCCCACAGTTTGAGAGGGTGCTCGTGCCGGAGGCGTTCTTGCCGCATCATGCGAACCCTGACCTGGCGCTCGACGTCTTCCTCTTTGGCGCCGGGCATGATCTCGGCGAGTGCCCGCGTGTAGGCCTCGGTTTGCAGCAATCCAGGTACGAGCTGGGGTTCGAAGTTCGCCAGTCCTGCCGCTTCGGCCTCCAGACCGACGTAGCCGTGGAACCACTCGGGCAGCAGGTCGGCGTAGGAGTTCCACCAGCCGCGTCCACGTGAGCCGCGGGCGAGCTCGAGCAGAGCTTCGGCATCATCACCGGTGACCCCGTAGAGCTCAAGCAGCGCACGCACGTCGCCGATTCGCGGCTTCTGGACCTTGCCTCGCTCGAGCCGGGACACCTTGGGCTGCGACAAGTCGTCAAGGCGGCTGGCTGCCTCTTCCATGCTGAGGCCAACTTGCTCGCGCAACCGCCGTAGCTCGATGCCAAGCCGACGACGGCTGATCATCGAACCGCTCGCTTCCGTCATCCGCAGCCCCTTCCCGATCTTGAGCGGCCTCAGTCTGCCGGAGACGGCGTCACCTACGGCAGATGCCTCATCAGGTTAACCCAATCAGGGATCTAGTCAAAATGAATCATTCAGTTTTATGGTTGCATTGCGAATGGTTCAAACATAGACGGCGCGCCGCCTCCCCGTTCAGGCGACTCGATGTCCACAAAGGAGCTCAAGATGGATGCGAACGCATGCAAGGAAGTCCGATGCACGGACGCTATGGGCCGCAGTCAGGTCTTGCGTATCTTGCCGCTCACCCATGGCCGTGTGGGTGTGCAGCCGCCGCCTGGTGAGTGGTTCGAGGTGAACGCCGAGCAGCTTCGCGATTTGCTCGCTGCGGCGCGGGAGGCGATCTGGGAGTCACACGTGAACTACGCCCCCACGCCTCGAACGACCGTGGTGGGTGGCACGTGTTTCTGAAAGAGCTCTACGCATCGGTGCGGCAACGTCTGGACGACGTGGCGCGAGTCGTCAGCGATGGCGATGACCGGGCGGTGACCGCGGTTGCTCGTTCGGAGGTGCCACACCTCATCGACGCCGTGCGAACGCTGATGGCCGAACACGAGCCGAACGAGATCGGCGAGTGCCCGGCATGCTCTCGAACCTTGTGGCGCTGGCAGAAACCATGGCGGCGACCGAAATCGCCCTGCAAGCCCTACCTCTCGGCACGACGAGCCCTGTTCGACGAGACCGACGCGCCTCGCCACGCCCTGCGCTGAACCCCACAATCTGGCTCAGCTCCGAGCACTCCCCCGGCCCGGGAGCCGAGCCACCGGCTGGCGACACGTCGCCGGGCTGTACCCCCGAACAGCCATAACCTCGATGACGTGTCGCCGGCCGGGCCCTTCCGCAAGGAGCACGCAGTGATTTCCGTCCACCTCTCCCAGCAATTCCTGGAACAACTGACGGCGGACGTGCTGTTCGACTGGTGGCCGGACATCACCGGAACCACCGTGCACATCCCCGGCGCCGACGACGGGTACGCGCGGATGACCGAAGTACAGCCCGGCGAGTGGATACCCGTGGCGAGGTGCCGGGCCTGGATCCAGCCACCGTGCGCGATGAAGCCGCCCAGAAGCCCGCTACCCCGGTGCGAGCAGTGCGTCGGCTACCTCACGATCACGGGCCTACCGGATCCCGCCGCGCTCGCCCTCCGCACCGACCTACGACGCCCGCCTGCCGGTGTGCGCCCGGTGTTGTCGCCTGCTCCCGGCCTCTGATGGCGGGCCCTGTCGAAACTCAGGGCCGAGCGCGGTGAACTTCCGACGCTTGTGGCCCACCAGGTTTCCAACAGAGGAGTGAGGTCGATGTGGTGCCGAAGCCGCCGGCTTTCAGTGCTGGCAGTCCTCTCCCGCCTTGGGCGTCCGCACGACCGCTACACCTGGACGATCTCCTGCCACGACGCACGGGAAAGAAGGGCTCGGCTGCACGTGGGGTTGACACCGGCCGGGGTGACGCTGACGGCAACCGGGCCCGGGCCGATCACATTGACGCCGATGGAAGCCGGGCGGCTGCGGGCCGCCGTACGCGAAGCCATCTCGACGCACGCTCCCCTGGCCACACCTGGAACCCGAACCCGCCATCGCCGGACCGGAACACCGCTATTCGGGGCGTTCTTCGAGTTCAGCATGGACCACCAATCCGTACCCACGAAGCCCGCGAACTGGCCATCGTCAAGCGAGGAACAGGACGACCACCATGCCACCCCAGTGCAGAAGGAACGTCGGTATGTCGCCGAGGGAAGCCGCCGACGCCCAGCGGCTTGATCTGGTCGCCGCCGCGGACTGGTACCGGCTGAAGCTGGGCTGGCCGGTGACCTTCGATGCAGCCCACCGCCGCTTGACCCTGCGCACCGGCGAAGCAGTCGACGCCGTGACCCTGCCGGACTGGCTGGCCACCCCGGTCGTCCAAGACCTCGAACGCAACCTGCAAGCAGGTCCGGTGTGCATCGACATCACCAAAACCTGGTGGACCGTCCTCACTGGGCCCTGCCCACGTGCGCACGCCGACATCTCCCCGAAGTTGCGCAGCCGGCGAGTCCACGCCGTCCCGCGCGGCGGACAGGTCATTGTTCCTCACCCACTAGACAACCACCACTGGCGTCGTGCGCCAGAACCGGGGAACCCGCTCCCGTCATGGGCGACCGTGATTGCCGCAGTGAACAGAGCCGTTCACCACCCCCACTAACGGCTGCGGACAAATAGCAGAACGTCGAGCGTGCGCGCGTCACTCACCCGCAGCACACGCTCCGCGAGGGTCGAGCCGCCCCAACGCCACCCCTCCACCGTTGGGGCGACTCCCCACCTCGCCGGGGACGCGATGCGGGAACGCAAATGCTATTTAAGCGGTACATGTATTCGGAGGGCGGCATACATCCGCGTCAAGCATGCGCCGAGTACGTCTGTCGAGCTCGGCAGGAAGAGGCAGGTCGACCATCACTCGGGGGCCCGCCGCGTCAAGCTCCTCGAGCAGACTGCGCGCCAACCGGATCGCGTCGGGCCGGCGTTCAAGGCACTGCGTTGCGTGCCGTATGGCATGGCGCCTGTCACGCGCGCATACACCGCCCCAGATGCCCCAGCTCTCGCCCTCATCGAGCTCGTAGGAGAGCGCGACAACGAGGCAGTCGACTCGAACTGGGCAGCCTGCGCATGCCCACCGTGCTTGGTGCCGTTGATGACTCAGGGAATCGGCGCCGCGAGCAGGCTCTGGAAACCAATCGTCGCGGGCGGCGTTGATGCAACGTCCGTGGCAGTTTACTCGTCTTTCTAGATCGCGAAGCACAGCGAACCCCCCGATGTTCACAGCCGCTTTCAGCCGTTGCGTTTCGCGACGCACCGCGGCATACGTGACTAGCGCACGCAACGTGGAAGACGCTGAGGAGTGGTCTCGTGCGCTGGACCGGCCAGGATTACCGACCTTGGACGAAGCGGCAGCTGTTATGAAACGGCCTCTGCTAGGAACTTGAGGCCCATTGTCGACGTCGACTCCTTCTCATCCGTGGCCTGGAGGCCCTCTGCACTGGTTAGCTGGCCCGGCCAACACACTGCGATGATCAGCGCATGGCGTGCACGGGCGTAGGGCTGTCGCCGTACAGGGCGGACGCCCCGCGCCGTGTCCTGTCCGCTATAGAGGACTTAGATCTCTGAACGTAAGCAGCTGAGGTCCTACTGTCAACTTGACTGAACTGGGGCCTTGCGCGAGTCCGCTATAAGGGACACCCTGGAGAGGTAGTGGAAGGAGGTGTCGTCGATGGAGGCCGAACGGGGCGAGGGCCAGGACACGTTCGCGGAGAAGCTCGATCTTCTGTTTGACAGCGTCAGGCGTGAGGACGGTGAGCGTTACACGGTCCGGGAGGTCGCTAAGGCCTGTGGCATGTCCAAGACGCATCTCTACAACCTCCGCAGCGGTGACCGGGAACCCAGTCATGCCACGGTGAAGACGTTGGCGGAGTTTTTCGATGTGCCGTTGGACTTCTTCGCCGATAGCGAGCGTGGGCGCGAGTTGAAGTCGCAGTACGCGTTGCTTGCGAAGTTCGGCGAGGGAAAGCTTCGCGCGCTGGCTCGTGGCGCGGAGCAGCTGTCGGCGGAGTCGATGAACAACGTGCTGGCTTTCATCGAGTTCGAGGCCAGCCGCCAGAAGGAAACACCTCACGAACACTCGTCTGAGTGACGCTGCGTCCTTGTTGCTGTCGGTTGATGACCATGCAGCGACACTGGATCTCCGCACTCGGCACGGGTGCCGCGACGTTGGTTGGGGGTGAGCTTGTTGTGGGAAGGTGGGGGGAGTCTCGCCAGTACAGGTCGGCGGAACGGGCGCTACGGCGGCGTCTCCGTCAGGATCTCGCTGGGCTCGGTATCGATGAGCCGGTGGACATGGGTGAGGTCTGCAGGCGGCTGAGCGTCCAGCGCGGCAAGCCGATTCGGCTGGTGGCGTATCCGTTTGCGGTTCCCGGCCCTTTTGGCTGGTGGGGCAGCACGCCGGACGTCGACTACATCTTGTATCAGGCCGAGACAACTCCCGCGCATCAGCAGCACATCATCGCGCACGAACTGGGACATCTCCTCGCTGACCATCAGCCGGATCCGGACGAGGATCCGTTGTGGGCAACGATGATGCCGGACATCTCGCCGGAAGTGATCCGGCGCGCGCTTCGCCGCACGTCCTACGACACCCTGCAGGAACAGGAAGCGGAGATTGCGGCCACGATGCTGTTGGAGGCCGCCGCAGTCGTCGAATGTGTACAGCTTCCCGCTCTTTCCCCGCGTGCCGGCCGAGCCCAGCGCGCTCTCGGTGACCGGCTGGTCTGGCTGTGATCCTGGAAGGGCTCGTCGCGGCGGCACTGAGCCTCGCGTTGCTGTGGTGCTTGCACCGGCTCTGGCGCACGCCGCGGGATCGTGCGCTGTGGATGGTGTCCGCCTGCCTGGCCTTCATGGCGCTCAGCTACCCGCTAGGCTGGCTCGCCATTGCGGCCGCAGAGGGTTCTGTTGTCCAGCACGGTATCCCGAAGCTGCTGCACAACGCAGTGATCATGTCCGGGTACTTCTTCCTGATGCTGTTCTTCCTGTTCTCCGCAGCCCCAGCAGGTAAGAACGTCGGGCGTCGGGCATGGCGAGAGGTCATCCCGCTGGCTGTTGTCGTGATCGCTCAGATCGTGTCGATGGCCGCGACTCCTGAGCAGCTGCGTGATCACAGGTTCTCCTCGACCGACCTGCACCTTCCCGGGATCGCCGGTTTCTACTTCGTTGGCGCGGCCTATCTCGTCTATGCGCTCGTGCAGGCCGCGCGGTTCGCATTGCGGTATGCGGCCGAGTCGGGTCGACGGGTGCGCGCCGGTTTGCGGATCGCCGCCGCCGGGCTCGGAATCCGCGCTGTGAGTGGCTCGTTGCGGGTGCTGCTCATCGTCGTGAGCTGGTTCGGCGGAAGTGTTCCCGATGCAGTACGGGACGTGACCGGCACGCTGGCAGCTATCGGTGGTGGTGTGTTCGTCCTGGGCGTGCTCTGCCCGGCAGTGTTGCTACGGACGGCCACCGTACGGGTGTGGTGGCGACACCGGCGTGCCTACCGGCAGCTGCGGCCGTTGTGGGAGGCACTCAACGCGGTATATCCGAAAGATGCTCTTGATCGCCGACCGCGCAGCCTGTGGCGGGAGCGTGTGTCTCCCCGCCGGGTCCGGCGGCACTACTGGCGTCGCGTGATCGAGATCCGCGACGGGCTGGTCCAGCTCAGTCCGCACCTCGCGGACTTCGGATATGACTCGGCCCGCCCTACAGATCAGCAGGTCACCGCCGTCCGGCACGCGTTGCGGCATCGTCACGACGGCTTGCCCGCTACCACGACCTCTGCGGTCCTCGTGGCTGCGCCGGCACACGTCGGCAACGTCGAAACCGACGTCGCCGAACTACTGACCTTGAACCGGCACTTCGTCCCGGACGGTTCTGCGGCGGGCCGCGGTCCAGACACAGGGCTACGGCAACGCAACGCGCTCATGATCGGCAGAATCCGGGCACAGAGACCCGCCGCCTACGCGGAACGCCGCTATGTCCTGCGCGTTCTCGCGGTCCGGGGACGTAACACTGGTGAGACCCGGACAGTTCCGATCGCGGTCACCCAGCTCGACGGCCGACGGTATGTGTGTTCCCCGCATCGCCGGCGCGATTGGGTCCACAACCTGCTGGCCGCCGGCCAGGTCGAAGTCGAGCGCGACGAGCATCCTGTGTATCGCGCGGTTCTCGTCGAGGGCCATGAAGCGGCCCGGGTCATCCACACCTACATCAACGCGCTCGGGACCAGCACGGCATGGCCATTCCCGCCCGGCGCCGCTGTCAGTGAGATTCGCGCCCATACCGGCACGACCGCGGTCTTCCGCCTCGAATCCCACCGAGGGTGATCAGTGCGCCCCACGCTCAGCAGTCTTGCTCGGCCGAGCGAGCTCGCAGCTCAAAGGGCTCCGACTGCCTGGCTTGTCAAGGAAACGAAACTGTTCGCACAGCGCGGAGAGGATGATGACGTGCAGCAGCTGATCAGCGCCAAGCAGATGCTCATCGGGCCAGCCCAACAGCGAATCCAGGACGGCGCGGTCCTGGTCCAAGACGACACCATTCTGGCGGTGGGGCCCCGACACCACGTCGAGCAGCGAGCCGACAAGCAAGCACGGCGCCGGGACTTTCCGAACTCCACCGTGCTGCCCGGACTGATCAACAGCCACGTCCACCTCTGCTTCGACACCAGTCCCCAGTTTCTCGACACGGTGCAGCAGACCAAGGACGCGGACCTTCTTCTCGGCATGGCCGGACGAGCACAACAAGCGCTGGCACATGGCATCACCACCGTCCGGGACCTCGGTGACCGCGGTGGCCTGTCCATCCGCCTCCGCGATGCCATCACACGCAACGATCTGCCAGGTCCTCGCATCCTCGCAGCAGCAGCGCCGCTGACAATCCCCGATGGGCACTGCCACTTCCTCGGAGGGACGGTCGCCGGCGAAGCCGAGATCCGCCAGCTGGTACAGCACAACGCCGCACTGGGCGCGGACGTCATCAAGGTCATGGCCTCCGGTGGCCAGATCACCCCGAGCTCACCGCCGATGTGGGCATCGCAATTCACCGCGGAGGAGCTGGCGATCATCGTGGAAGAAGCTTCCCAGCTCGGACTGCCGGTCGCCGCCCACGCGCACGGTACCGAAGCGATCGCCGCGTCGGTCGCCGCCGGGGTCTCCACCGTTGAGCACTGCTCCTGGCAGAGTGCCAACGGGCCGGACCGCCGTGACAACGTCGCGAAGCAGATGGCCGACAAGGGCATCTACGCCTGTACCGCATTGAGCGGGAACTGGCGCTCGATCATGGAACGGCTGGGCCCAGAAGGTACGGAGGCGATGTACGGGCGGCTGGTCTGGCTCGCCGAACTCGGCGTTCCGCTGATCATCGGCACCGACGCCGGCCTGCCCGGGTCCTGGTTCGACGACTTCGTGGGAACCATGGAACTCTTCGAATACCTCGGATTCTCCAACGAGCGGACCATCGACATGGCAACAACCATCAGCGCCACAGCACTCGGCATCGCCGACCGCGTCGGACAGCTGCAGGCCGGGTACTCCGCCGACCTGATCGTGGTCGACGGCGATCCCCTCACCTCCCTCGCGCACCTCCGACACCCGCAACTCGTGCTCGCCCGAGGGCGCGAGTTCCACTCCCCGAACTAACCGAGCGCCGCAGCACAGGTCGCGCCCGCGAGCATGGCTGGTGACGCAGCGCCTGCCGTGTCTGTGACCGCGGGTGAATCCCGCGCTGCCTGATATCCGTGGGTGGGCGGGACCGTCGGTATCCTTTACAGGTGTTTCGGCATCGCAGGGTGTCTCGATGGGCGGAGTGGCGGCGGCATGGCTGATTGTTCGATGGGCGAGCTCATTCGGTTCTTGGAAGTGATGGCTGAGTTCGGCCGAAGGGGGACTCAACAGAATATCGAGCATTTCCGGTACCCCACCTTCACCGAGCTGCTGCTCACCGAGGGTCGCCTGTGGCACACGACCGTCGAACCCGAGCAGTTCGGTGTCGCCCGCGGGCCAGAACGGGAGTGCTACGCCAACGCCACCCACGCCGCCGAAAGCAATCACGACCTCGTCTATGTCGAGGGCTTTGGTCTGCCGACGGTGATGCCGCTGGGAACCGAGCACGCCTGGTGCGTCCCATTCGACGACGATGGCGTTATCGACATGACATGGCCCGCCAACGACGGGCGCGCCTATATCGGCCTGCCCTTCACCGATGAGTTTCGCCGCAAGATCCAGCACGAGACCGACCGCCTCCCCATCCTCTTACCACATACCGAGGCTGGACGGGCACTGCTTCAAGATGGGCCGCCAGCCGATGCGATCGTCGACATCGGCCAGCCCATCGCTGAGGTCTACGACGCTCGCCGCTGACCCCCACCTGTTCCGGAAGGTGCCGGTATGCTTGTTCGGGCGATCACGCGAGAGCCAGCGGAACGGGCGCGGAGTTGAGTATGGAGCCGGAGTTCCCTTGCCCTACCTGCGGGAATACGCTGGTTTGGGACGAGATCGACCCTGACCTTGGCTTGGCGTGCGTGAATCCGCAGTGCGCGGCGCTGGGGCTTACTCTGCCCGTCTCCCTGGTTCACGCCCATCAGGTGCGACGTGGTCGTGATGTTCCGGCGCCCGGTGCGGGCTGGCCACGCCCACGCCTGCCCGGGCATGGCGTCGACGGCGACATCGAGCCGTTGCCTCATCCCTACGTGGCACCGGTCAGCCATGGGCGGGTCTGGCACCGGCTCGTCGACAGCGATCGCGTCCGGGAAATCCAGGAAGCATGGGCCTGCCAGGTGTGCGGGCTGGCGTTGGACGAGGCCGCGTGGGTGTTCTGTAGCGAATCCGGCGAGGTGCTCACCGACGCCGCACTACATCGTCGGTGCGTCGTCTTGGCCCGCATCATGTGCCCGCACTTGGCTGCCACTTGTTACCGAGAGCTCGAGGTGCGACGCGGCGACCTTCTCGTCGACGACCACCATCCCCGCTCACGTGCGGTATGGACGGTCAAGGCAGAACTGAGGACAAAGT
>NZ_JBSGJZ010000076.1:0-12373 GCF_053605825.1 Saccharopolyspora sp. NPDC003752
TCGCGCGAAACCGCCACCCTGCCTCACGTGGAATGGCGGTTTCGCGCGAAACCGCCATCGGCACCGGGCGCCTTCGGGATGAGCCGGGCCATCCCGAAAAGGCCCCTGAGTCAGGCCAGCGCGGCCGGCGGCGTGTCGGCGCGTCGCCCGGCCTGCACGGCCGCGAAAGCCTCGGCGATGCCGTCGATCCCCGCCGTCATCGCCGCGGCGTCCAGCGAGTAGGGCAGCCGCGCGAAGCGCTCGAACGCGCCGCCGATCCCGAACCGCGGCCCGGCCGCCAAGCGCACGCCGAACTCCGGGGCCACGGCGGCCAGCGCCGAGCTCACCGGCTGGGGGAGTCGCGCCCACACCGACAAGCCACCCGCGCACGGGCCGGTCGTCCAGTCGGGCAGGCGTGCGGCCAGCAGGTCCAGCAGCAGGCCGCGGCGCCGTCGGAGGTCGGCCAGCCGGTCCGGCAGGAGCCGGTCGATCTCGCCGAGGAGCTCGGCGCACGCGAGCTGTTCCACCACCGGCGTGCCGAGATCGATCCCGGACCGCGCCTGCCCGAGCCGCTGCACGAGGCCGGCGTCGGCGCGGATCCACCCGACCCGCAGGCCGCCCCAGAACGTCTTGGCCGCCGAGCCGATCGAGATGACGCCGGTGTGGTGCGCGGCCAGCGGAACAGGCGGGTCGACGTCGAGGGCGAGCTCCGCCATCGTCTCGTCCACCACCACCGGGCAGCCCGGCCGCAGCTCCGCCCGGTCCTGATCGGGCAGGCAGAAGCCCGTCGGGTTGTGGAAGTCCGGCAGGAGGTAGGCCATCGCGGCGCCGCGGGTGGCCGCGGACAGGCTCTCGACGTCCCACCCGGTGTCGGTGAGCGGGACCGGGACGACCCGGCAGCCGGTCGCGCGGAAGACCTGCAGCGCATGCGGATAGGTGGGGTGCTCGACGACGACCCGGTCGCGGGGCCGCAGCAGCGTGCGGGCGATCAGCCCGAGGGCGTGCTGGGCGCCGCTGGTGATCAGGACCTGCTCCGGGGTCGTCGCCAGCCCGCGGTCGGCGTACCGCCGGGCGATGGCGGTGCGCAGCTCTGGCAGCCCGAGCTGCGAATAGCCGTGGCGCGGCAGGTGGCGGGGGAGCTGGTCCAGCGCACGGCGGTACGCCCGGTGCAGGGCCTCGCCGGGAGCGGGCGGGGCCGCGTGGGAGAAGTCGATCAGGTCGCGGCCGGTGGTGTCCGGCTCCGGTCGGTCCCCGCCAGGCGGAACGCGGGTCCGGCTGCGCGAGCGGGCGCGAGCGCTGAGATATCCCTGGTCGCGCAGCGCGGCGTAGGCCGTGGACACCGTGGTGCGGCTGATCCCGAGCACCGCGGCCAGATCCCGCTCGCCCGGCATCGTGGTGGCCAGCGGCAGCCGGCCGTCGAGGATCAGCAGGCGGATCAGGTCGGAGAGCCGGCGATGCGCGGGCCCCGGGCCCGCGGACCAGTCGCCCAGCAGCCGGGCGAGCGCGTGGCTGCTCGTGTGCATGAGGCCAGAGTCTACGATCTGGCCCTTTCATCCGATGCCAGATGGCGAGCACGATCGTCGGCGTTGATCCCGAACCGACTTTGAGGACACCCGTGGCTTCGATCTCGCAACCGAAAAGCCGCCGCCATTCGGTGGCCCGGCGGATGACCGCCGCCGAGCAGCTCCGCGCCGAGAAGAAGGCGTGGCGGTTCCCGCAGCTGGTCGTGGGGCTGATCGGGTACGGCACGTCCCTCACGTTCCTGGTCCAGTCGTCGCTGGGGGCTTCGAGCTGGAGCGTTCTGGCGGAGGGCATCTCGCTGCGCTCGGGGATGACGTTCGGCTGGGCGACGAACCTGACGGCCGTCGCCGTGCTGCTCTGCTGGATCCCGCTCCGGGAACTGCCGGGGATCGGCACCTTCCTGAACGTCGTCCTGGTCGGCACGTCCGCGGACGTCGCGGCTTCCTTCGTGCCGATGCCCGCTTCGCTGCCGCAGCAGCTCGGCTACTTCGTCCTCGGGCTGCTGATGCTGACCTTCTTCGACGCCGTCTACCTGGGGGCCAGGTTCGGCTCGGGGCCGCGGGACGGGCTGATGACCGGTGCGGTGCGCATCACCGGCAGGCCGATCTGGATGGTCCGCACCGGGATCGAGGTGGTCGTCCTGGCCGCCGGCTGGATCCTGGGCGGCACGGTCGGCTTCGGCACGCTGCTGATCGCGTTCTGCATGGGCCCGATGGTGCAGAACTTCCTGCGCTTCACGACCGTTCGCCTCGCCGGCGACCACGAGTGACCGCAGCGGGCGGACCCGAGCCGGGTCCGCCCACTGTGGACGTTCCTACTGCTGTGCGAGCGAGTCCGCCGGGACGTCGATCCGGCGGAGCGAGCGCTCCTTCGTTTCCGGCAGCAGCAGGCCGCACGCGATGCTCAGCACGCCGTACACCCCGAGCATCACGCCGATGGCACTGCTGCCGTACGCGGCGACCAGGCCCGCGGCGAGGACGGGCGGCACACCGCCGCCGATGATGGTCGCCACGTTGTAGCTCATGCCCGCCGCGGTGTAGCGGTGCCCGGTGGCGAACAGCTCCGCCAGGTAGGCGGCCGCCGGGCCGAGGACGATCCCGCCCCCGATCATCAGCAGGCACAGGCCGATCCCGACGAGCGCGGTGTTCGCGGTGTCGATGACCGGGAAGGCGATCAGCCCGCAGACGAAGGTGGCCACGTTCCCGACCAGGACCACCCGGCGCCTGCCGAACCGGTCCGATACGGCCGCACCGGCCGCCGTCGCTGCGACAAGCACGATCCCGCCGACCACGCCGAGCGCGAGCATGGTCGGGCGCGGGATCGCCAGCACCGTGCTGGCGTAGGTGGTGAGGTAGACGGTGCCCATGTAGTTCAGCGCGAACGCCGCGGCCACGGTGCCCCCGGCGAGCAGGATCAGCCGGGTGTCGCGGCCGAACGCGGCGCGCAGCGGCGCGGCGTCCCGGATCCGGCGTTCCCGCTCGGCGTGCAACTCGCGGAAGACCGGGGTCTCCTCGATCCGCAACCGCACGTAGAGGCCGATGCCGACCAGCAGGGCGCTGAGCAGGAACGGGATCCGCCAGCCCCAGGCCAGGAACGCGTCCGGGCTCAGCACCAGCTCGACCGCCAGGAAGGTCGCGCTGCTCAGGCCGAAGGCCGTGCCGGGGCCGAGCTGCGGGAACATCCCGAAGCGGCCGTGCTTGCCGGGCGGGGCGTACTCCACCGCCAGCAGGGCCGCACCGCCCCATTCGCCGCCCACCGCGACGCCCTGCAGGAACCGCAGGACCATGAGGATGATCGGCGCGGCGATCCCGAGCGTCGCCGAGCCCGGCAGCGCGCCGATGGCCACGGTCGAAAGCCCCATCAGCAGCAGCGTGTAGACCAGGGTCCGCTTGCGCCCCAACCGGTCTCCGAGGTGACCGAACAGCGCGGAGCCCAGCGGGCGGGCGACGAACGCCACCGCGACCGAGGCGAGCGAGGCGATCGTGCCCGCCGCGGTGCCGAGCGCGGGGAAGAAGACCTTGGGGAACACCAGCGCGGCCGCGGTGCCGTAGATGAAGAAGTCGTAGAACTCGATCGTCGTGCCGGCGAAGGAAGCGAGCGCGATCCGGCGCGTCGGTAACGCGGCTTCGCCGTCGTGGGTGGTCATCGGCAGTCCTCACGTGTCGGGATGGCAACGGGGCCGGAGCAAGATCATCGCCGGTCGCCCCGGAGGACCTCAAGCCGGAGTGCGTCGGCGCACCCGTTCGAGACCCTGCCGGGCCATCCTGCACCAGAGGTGCGACAAGCGACGCCGCGGCCGCCTGGGGTGCAGGGCGCTGATTTCGCGCGAAATCGGCATTTCACGTGGGGGAGGGTGGCGATTTCGCGCGAAATCGTCGCCGGCGCCTTCACCAGGCGAGTCCGGTTCTGCCTGAAATCGGGGGTTTCCGGCCGGTGGAGATCACGGGTCGATCACGAGAACTCCTGACGGGCTAGGGAGTTCCGGTGTCGCCGGGGCTTGCTCGGCGTGGTGCAGTCAGGACGGCGTCCAACGAGAACGCTCCCGCGCCGACGATCAGCAGGAACACCGAGCCGAACAGCTGGGACCACTCCACCCGCGACTCGTGCATGTAGCTCCAGAATCCCTGGTGGGTGAGGATGGTGGCCTTCGTCAGGATCTGCGCTCCCAGCATGTCGACGATCATCGGGATGGCCGCCGGGCGGGTCAGCAGGCCGACGATGAGCAGCGCGCCGCACACGATCTCGAACACGCCGTCGAGGTAGGCGAAGAACTCCGGCGCGGGTAGCGGGGTCTTGGCGAAACGACCGGGCCCCAGCTCGCCGGGGAACAGGAACTTCTGCACCCCTTCGGTCAGGAAGATCCAGCCCACCACGAACCGGATCAGCACGACGGCCTTCGGTGCGGTGGTGCCCAGCAACCGCATCCGCAACGTCGCGGTGGCCGGTGGCGTCGACGTCATGCGGACAGTGTCGCGCGGTCGGACTTCGCCTGCGAGATCGACCGAATCCCCTTCCCGGCCAGGGCGGGTCCGCGCGCGGCCATCCACTGTGGTCAGCGGGGGACCACCGCGACCGGGCACGGCGCGTGGTGCAGGACGCCCCTCGCCACCGAACCCAGCCGCAGCGCCGTGAAACCTCCGCGCCCGCGCTGGCCGACCACCAGCAGCTGCGCGTGCTGGGCGGCGTCGCACAGGGCCGTCGCCGGCGGGACGTTCGACACGATCCGGCGCACGGCGACCTCCGGGTAGGCGTCGCTCCAGGCCGACACCTGCTCGGCGAGGCGCAGTTCGGCCTGGGTGAACAGCTTGTCGCGGTCCGGGCCGTCGTGGGGGCCGGGGGTGAAGTAGCTGTTCGGCAGCGCCTGCACGGCGACCAGTTCGCTGCTCCGCCGGTTGGCGGCGTCGAAGGCGTAGTGCAGGGCGGTCCGGCTGCCCGGCGAGTCGTCGACCCCGACGACGACCGGGCCGGACTTCGCCGGGCCCACACCGCGCACCACGACGACCGGCGACGTGGCGTGCGCGGCCACGGCAGCGCTGATCGAACCGAGCAGCGCGCCCCGGAGGGCGCCGTGCCCGTGGGAACCCACCACCAGCAGGCGGGCGGATTCCGACCGGTGCACCAGCTCCGCGGCGGGATGGCCGTAGGCGACCTCGTCGACGATGTCCAGCTCGCCGGCGGCGTGCCGGCAGCGGGCGTCGATGTCGTGGACCAGCTCCTTGGCGTAGGGCTCCCGCGCCGGATCGTCGCTGACCAGCACGAGCCGCAGCGGAACCGACAGCCGGACGGCTTCCGCGGCCGCCCAGAGCGCCGCCCGCGCCGATGCGCCGGAGCCGTCCACTCCGACCACGACGGACTGTTCTTCTCGCGCCATGTTCCGCGCCCCCACGAGGTTCCTGCGCGACCGTGCCAAGCGGGACGGGTGTGCCGCTAGGGCCGATCGGCCTTACCGGCGCGTACGGGAGCGCGCCCATGGTGACCATCTCCTCTGGCCGGGTGGCGCGGCGCGCGCAACCGTCGATCCGGGAGGCGACCGCGGCGATGACGGGTCTGTGCACCGATCTCTACGAGATCAGGATGGCGGCCGGCTATCTGCGCCGGGGCATGACGTTGCCCGCGACGTTCAGCCTGTTCGTGCGGGACCTGCCGCGCGAGCGCGGATTCCTGGTCGCCGCGGGGCTCGCCGATTGCCTGGACTTCCTGGAACGGCTGCACTTCGCCGCCGAAGACCTGGCCTACCTCGGCGACGTCGTGCATCTGCCGGAAGGCGATCTGGCCGCGCTGGCGGAACTGCGCTTCACCGGCGACGTGCTGGCCGTTCCCGAGGGCCGGGTGGTCTTCGCCGGCGAACCCCTCCTGGAGGTCACGGCGCCGCTGCCGCAGGCGCAGCTGGTGGAGACGGCGCTGCTGAACTTCGCGACGTTCCAGACGGCGGTCGCGGCCAAGGCGGCCCGCTGCCGGATCGCCGCGCCGCACGCGGACCTGGTCGACTTCGCCGCCCGCCGCACCCACGGGCTGGAGGCGGCCCGGGCGGTCGCTCGTGCCTCGGCCATCGCCGGGTTCGCGGGCACCAGCTACGTCGCCGCCGCACGCGAGTTCGGGCTGTGGGCCGCCGGGACGATGGCGCACTCCTACGTCGAGGCGTTCCCCGACGAACGCACCGCATTCCGGGCGTTCGCCGCCGATTTCCCCGATGCCGTGGTGTTCCTGGTCGACACCTACGACACCCTGCGCGGCGTGCGCGCGGCGATCGACGTCGCCCGGGAGTTGCCCGCCGGCAGCCGCATCGGGATTCGCCTGGATTCCGGCGACCTCGGCGAGCTGGCGGTGCAGGCGCGACGGCTGCTGGACGACGCGGGCTTCCCGGATGCCCGGATCATGGCCAGCGGTGGGCTCGACGAACACGCGCTCGCCGGACTCACCGACGCGCCGATCGACATGTTCGGCGTGGGCACCAAGATGGGCGTTTCCGCCGACGCGCCATCCCTGGACAGCGCCTACAAGCTGGTCGAATACGGCGGGACGCCGGTGATGAAGCTGTCCGTGGGCAAGCTGACCGCGCCCGGCGCGAAACAGGTCTACCGCGGCGAGCCCGGACGGCCCGACCTGCTCGCGCTGCGCACCGAGGACCCGCCGCCGGGCCGTGAACCGCTCCTGGAGCCCGCCATGCGCGGCGGCGCGCGGGTGGATCAGCCGGAGCCGGTCCAGGCGGCGCGGCGCCGGTTCGAGCGCGACCTGCGGTGGCTGCCCGAACCGGCCCGGCGGCTCATCGGTCCGGAGCCGGTCGAGGTGCGCGCGACGCCGATGCTGCTGCGGTCCGCCGATTCCGTCCGGCATCGCCTGGAACAGGCGTTGTGAGCGCTCAGCTCGGCCGGCCGGGGTACCACCAGTTCGGCGGCGGGGCCTGCCGGTTCGCTTCGCGTTCCACCAGCGCGGGCAGGATGACGTGGACGCCGCGCGCCGCGACGGCGCGGTCGATGTCCGAGGGCGCGACGATGCCCACCAGCCGGCCGTCGTCGAAGACGAGAACGTGCCCGTCGGTGGACTCCGAGAGCCGGGGCAGGACCGCTGCCAGCGGCTCGTCCGGTGCCGCGGTGGGCACGCGGGTCATCGGGCAGGCGGCGTCGCGCAGCGTGGCAGGTGGCTGGCCGCAGGCGGTCAGCGAGCGGATCCGGCGGAGGGACACCAGTCCGTCGACCCCGCCGTCCTCACGCAGCACCGGGAAACTGGCGTGCGCGGGGCGGCGGTCCAGGAACTCGCCGGTCGTCGAACGGCCGTCGACGGTCTCGACCGGATGCGACATCACGTCCCGCATCAGCACCCCGGACAGCGCCATCCCCGCGCGGGCCTGGCGTTCCTCGGCGAAGGCGATGCTCGCGATGAAGAGCCCCAGCAGGATCCACCACATCCCCTCGGGGCCCTGGAGGATCGACTGCGCGAATCCGGCGGCGACCAGCAGGCCGCCGAGCCCGAGCCCGGCGCGGGCCGACCACGCGGCCGCCTCGAACCGGTCGCCGCGCCATCGCCACAGCGCGGCGCGCAGTACGCGGCCGCCATCCAGCGGAGCGGCCGGAACGAGGTTGAACACCGCCAGCACGAGGTTCAGCACCGCCAGGTAGGTCAGCACGCCCACGACGAGGCCGCCCGCGCCCACCCGGTCCGCGCCCCAGGCCAGCACCCCGAAGGCCACGCCGGCCACGGCGCTGGTGACGGGCCCGACGATCGATATGCGCAGGTCGGCGCCGGGACTTCGCGCCTCGTCCCGCAACTGGGCGATCCCGCCGAGCAGCCACAGCGTGATGCCCTCGACCGCGACACCGTTGCGGCGGGCCACGATCGCGTGCGCGAGTTCGTGCGCCAGCAGCGAACCGACCAGGAGGACCGCGGCGGCCAGCCCGGCCAGCGCGTAGCCGACGGTGGAGTGCCCGGGGAAGGCCAGCGGCAGCTGGTAGCCCGCCAGCCCGATGGCGACCAGCACGACGATGCCGAGCACGCTCCAGTGCAGTCCGATCCGCACCCCAGCCACTCGTCCCACCGGGACCGTTCCGCGCATGACCGCACCTCTGCCGGATTGAGCCTCACCCCCAGTGTGCCTCCCCGTCCCCAGGATCACGCCGGGCCGCGAACAGCAGGACGCCGGCGACGGCCATCGCGGGAACGGAGGTTGTCTCCTGGATCACGTGTTCGACGAAGTCCTTGCGACCAAGTCCCGGCGCAACGAGGCCCCGGTCGCCGTGGGCGGCCGGGGCCTGCGGCTCCTGCGCGGGGCCGTCAGTTCTTCGGGTCGTCGCGCTGCTTGTCGTCGACCTGCTGCGGGCTGGGCTTGCCGGAGTCCAGCTCGTCCTGGTCGCGCTCGGCGGCCTTCTCGTCGTCCTTCAGGCCGCGCGCTTCGGCTTTGAGCACGCGGGCGGACTGGCCGAGCGAGCGGGCCATCTGCGGCAGCTTCGCCGATCCGAACAGCAGCAGGACCGCGGCGAGCACGATCAGCCAGTGCCAGGCACTGAGCGAACCCATGGGCGTACTTCCATTCGCTGTCGTGGACACCTGGGCCCCGCGACGCCGCCGTCGTCCGGTGCGGGAGCCCGTGGCGTGCCGGCTCCCGTGGGACCAGGTGACCCGTCGTTTCCCAACGGGTCGGAGTATACGCCGCCCCGGCGCCGCCCCGGCCGAGCGCCCGATTCCTGACCAGGGCGAATCCGCTTCGGTGCGACCGGGGAGAACACGTGGCGGCGGCCTGGAATCCAGGTGGGCACCCGGCAACGTCGTGTCTACTGTGGATGATCATTCTGCGGGCTCGCCCGGGTGCCGGTGGGCGCGAACCATGCGGCAGCTGGGCGACCTGCGCAACCTCGACCCGCGGCGCGCGGTCGCGAACTACCTGCTCGGCGGCGCCGGGCCGAAGACCCTCCTGTCGCGATTTCCGCGCCGCGGCAACCCGTTCCATGCCCCGGAGAGACGCCGCCTTCGGCGTCGAGGCCACCTGAGAACCGGCACCTCCGGGTCGGTGACAGAACTTCCACAACTTCCGATAGGTGCTAAAGCGAGACGCCGCGTGGTGCCGTGCGGCACCATCACCCACCACCCGGTCCGGGAGACCGGTGTCACAGTGAGGTGATGATGCGGAAGTTGAAAGTGGTCCTGGCGGTGCTGGGCGCGGCGCTGCTGGTGTTGCTGGTGCCGCCCCTGGTCAGTTCGGGGGGCGATGCCCCGGGCTCGCAGATCCGCGGCCTGCGGGTCATGGTGCCCAACACGCCGGGTGGCGGCTACGACATCACGGCGCGCACCGCGGTCAAGGCGATCGAGGACACCGGGCTGAACGGGCCGACCGAGGTGTTCAACCTGCCCGGCGCGGGCGGCACGGTCGGGCTGGGCAGGCTGGTCAACGAGTCGGGCAACGGCGCGATGGTGATGTCGATGGGCCTGGGCGTGGTGGGCTCGGTCTACACCAACCACTCGCCGGTGTCGCTGCAGAACACCACGCCGATCGCGAAGCTCACCGAGGAATCCGACGTCATCGTGGTGGCCAAGGACTCCCCGTACCAGAACATCGCCCAGCTGATCGCGGCGTGGAAGGCCGACCCCGGCGCGGTTCCGGTCGGCGGCGGCTCGTCGCCCGGCGGCCCGGACCACCTGGCGCCGATGCTGACCGCGAAGGCCATCGGCCTGTCCGCGAAGCAGGTCAACTACGTGCCGTTCGACGGTGGCGGCGAGCTGATGGCCTCCGTGCTCGGCAGCAAGGTCGCCTTCGGCGTCTCCGGGATCGGCGAGACGCGCGACCAGATCGCGGCGGGCGAGCTGCGGGCGCTGGCGGTGACCAGCCCGGAGCGGGTGCCCGGCATCGACGCGCCGACCCTGCGGGAGTCCGGTGTGGACGTCAGCTTCACCAACTGGCGGGGCATCGTCGCGCCCCCGGGCATCACCGACCAGGAGCGGGAGAAGCTGATCTCGCTGTTCACCAAGCTGCACGCCAGCGAGCAGTGGCAGCAGGCCATGAAGCTCAACGGGTGGTCCGACGCCTTCCAGACCGGCGATGACTTCGGCGCGTTCCTGGCGTCCGAGAACGACCGCGTCGCGTCGGTGCTGAAGGAGTTGGGGGCGGCATGAGTTCCACTGCGGACAAGACGGAGTCGCCGGCGGAGCCGGTGCGCGAGAGCTGGTGGCGCGCGCACTCCGAGCTCGGCATCTGCGTGCTGCTGCTCGCGGTCGGCGCGCTCGTGCTCGTCGACGCGGCCCTGATGCCGACCGATTTCGCGCAGCGCGGCCCGGTCGGGCCGAAGGCGGTGCCGGTCGTGGTCGGTTCGCTGCTGGTCCTGGTGTCATTGCTGCTGGCGCGGGACGTGCTGCGCGGCGGCCGCGGCGAGGCCGAGGCCGGCGAGGACGTCGACCTCGACGCGCCGACCGACTGGCGCACGCTGCTGTTGTTGTCCGGGTTCTTCCTGCTCAACGCGGCGCTGATCAACATCATCGGGTTCCCGGCCTCGGCCGCGATCATGTTCTGGGGTGCGGCCTACGCGCTGGGCAGCCGCAACCCGGTGCGGGACCCGCTCATCGCGGCCGCCATCTCGGTGCTGACGTGGCTGGCGTTCAACGAACTGCTCGGCGTTCCGCTGCCCGGTGGCCCGCTGATGGGGGTGCTGTAACCGATGGACCTGACGAACCTCCTGGGCGGTTTCGCCACCGCCCTGACCCCGCAGCACCTGCTGTTCGCCGCGATCGGCGTGGTGCTGGGCACCGCCGTCGGCGTGCTGCCGGGCATCGGCCCGGCGATGGCGGTGGCCCTGCTGCTGCCGGTGACCTACGCGTTGGATCCCACCGGCGCGTTCATCATGTTCGCCGGCATCTACTTCGGCGGCATGTTCGGCGGATCGACCACGTCGATCCTGCTCAACACCCCCGGCGAGAGCGCCGCGGTGGTGGTGGCCATCGAAGGCAACAAGATGGCCAAGAACGGCCGGGGCGCGCAAGCGCTGGCCGCGGCGGCCGTCGGGCACTTCGTCGGCGGCCTGGTCGGCCTCATCCTGCTGGTGCTGCTGGCACCGGTCATCGCGGGCTACGCGGTCGACATCGGCGCGCCGGACTACTTCGCGTTCATGGTGCTGGCGTTCGTGGCGACCTCGACGGTGCTGGGCAGCTCGCGGATCCGCGGCTTCGCCTCGCTGCTGATCGGGTTGACCATCGGGCTGGTCGGGCTCGACCAGATGAGCGGGCAGGCCCGGCTGACGTTCGGTTCGCTGCAGCTGGTCGACGGCATCGACGTGGTGCTCGTCGCGGTCGGCCTCTTCGCGGTCGGCGAGTCGCTGTGGGTCGCCGCGCACCTGCGCAACACCCAGGAGAAGCCGATCCCGGTCGGCCGGCCGTGGATGTCCCGGCAGGACCTCGGGCGGGCGTGGAAGCCCTGGCTGCGCGGCCCGCTGATCGGTTTCCCGTTCGGCGCGATCCCGGTCGGGGGCGCCGAGGTGCCGACCTTCCTGTCCTACACCGTCGAGCGGCAGCTGGGCCGCCGCAGGGGCACGTGGGGCAGCAAGGGCGCGATCGAGGGCGTCGCCGGCCCGGAGGCCACCTCGACGTCCAGCGCGGCGGGCACCATGGTCACGATGCTCACCCTCGGCCTGCCGACCACCTCGGTGGCCGCGGTGATGCTGGCGGCGTTCCAGCAGTACGGCATCCAGCCCGGTCCGCTGCTGTTCCAGCGCGAAGCGGACCTGGTGTGGGCGCTGATCGCGAGCATGTTCGTCGGCCTGGCGCTGCTGCTGGTGATCAACCTGCCGCTGGCGCCGGTGTGGGCGAAGCTGCTGCAGATCCCGCGGCCGTACCTGTACGCGGGCATCCTGTTCTTCGCCAGCGTCGGTGCGTACGCGATCGGCGGCGAGGCGATGGATCTGGTGCTGCTGTTCATCATCGGGGCGATCGGCTTCGCGATGCGCCGCTTCGGCCTGCCGGTGCTGCCGGCGATCATCGGCGTCATCCTGGGCCCGACCGCGGAGCTGCAGATGCGCCGAGCGCTGCAGATCAGCGATGGTGACCTGACGGGCCTGGTGAACTCGCCGCTGGCGATCGTGGTCTACGTGATCATCGCGATCCTGCTCACGTACCCGCTGTGGAGCCGCCTCGTCCGCCGCACGCCGAAACCGGCGGAACCGGCGGACCGGGTCGACGCCTGATCCACCCGGACGAAGGGCGTCTTCGGGCACATCCGCCCGAAGGCGCCCTTCGCGCATGTTCAGGAGTTTCGGGCCGGGGCTGATTCCGCCTGGTGCGAGCGCGCAGTCGTGAGTGGTGGTGGTCGCCCGGGCGACCAGCCCGAGTCGTGCCCCCAGCTCGAGTCGCCGTGGTGCCAGGTGGTGCCGGAATCGACGGCGCCGCCGCTGTCCGTCGA
>NZ_JBSGJZ010000077.1:0-12229 GCF_053605825.1 Saccharopolyspora sp. NPDC003752
TCCACACACACCCCCGCCCCCCGGCGACGCGGGGGCGGCGGGCACAAAACCCCCCTCCCGCGCGGGCCCCCCCCCGCCGCCGCCCCCCCACCCCCCCCACCCCCCCGCCTCCGCACCCTGGCAGCCCGGGACGCCCGACCGTGCCCGGTGATCAGCGGGGCGGGCCGCCGTCGAGGCGGATGAGGCGGCGCTCGACCGCCGCGCTCACCGCCGCCATCCGGCTGTCCACCCCGAGCTTCGAGTAGATGTGCACCAGGTGCGTCTTCACCGTCGCCTCGCTGATGAACAGCTTCTTCGCCAGCTCCTTGTTGCCCAGCCCCTGCGCCAGCAGCTCCAGGATCTCCACCTCCCGGGCGCTCAGCGACTGCTCCGGCGCGCGGCTGCGCTGCAGCAGCCGGGACGCGATCTCCGGCGAGAGCATGGTCTTGCCCTGCGCGGCCGCCCGGATCGCCTGGAACAGCTCCTCCGGCGGGCCCGCCTTGAGCAGGTAGCCGGTGGCGCCCGCGTCGATGGCGCGGGTGATGTCGGTGTCGGCGTCGTAGGTGGTCAGCACCAGCACCCGCGGCGGGGTGTCCAGCGCCAGCAGCCGCCGGGTCGCCCCCACGCCCTCGACGCCGTCGCCGAGCTGGAGGTCCATCAGCACCACGTCGGGCCGGAAGGCGTCCGCCTGCCGCACGGCCTCCACCGCGGTCGCGGCCTCGCCGACGACCTCGATGCCCGCATCCCCGGCGAGCAACGCCTGCAGCCCGGCCCGCACCACCGGGTGGTCGTCGACCACCAGTACCCGCACCGCGTCCGTCACGAGATCCCTCCCACCGGCAACGTCGCCGCCACCGCCGTGCCCTCGCCGGGCCGGCTCTCCACCGCCAGCTTGCCGCCCGACTGCTCCACCCGCGCCCGCATCCCGGACAACCCGTAGCCGCGCCCGGTGCCGGGGCTCGGGGCGGCGGGGTCGAAACCGGTGCCGTCGTCGCGCACGTCCAACGTGACCTCATCGTCCAAATAGGACAACGTCACCCCGGCGATGCGCGCCGCGCTGTGCTCGCGGACGTTGGCCAGCGCGCCCTGGGCGACCCGCAGCAGCACCGCGTCGTCGGCCGCCCTGGTCGGCAGCGGCTCGCCCACCACTTCGAAGCGGACCTCCACGCCCGACTCCGCCGCGGTCCGGTCGGCCAGCTCGCGCAGCGCCTCCGGCAGCGACTGCCGTTCGAGCGCGGCCGGCGCGAGCCCGCGCACGAACCGGCGGGCCTCGGCGAGGTTGTCCTCGGCGACCTCGCCCGCGCGCCGCACGTGCTCGTTGGTGTCGCCACCGCGCTCCGCCGCCTGCAGCAACATCCGGATGCTGGACAGGCCCTGGGCGATCGTGTCGTGGATCTCGCGGGCCAGCCGCTCGCGCTCCCAGCTGATGCCCGCCTCTCGCTGGACTTCGGCCAGTTCACCGCGCGTGCGCACGAGCTGGTCGATCAGCGCCTTGCGGCGTTCGCTCTCCCAGCGCAGCTCCAGGAACACCGCGGTGGCCATCGTCGCGACGGCCAGCGGCACCAGCACGTCGACGACCTCGAACCTCGGCGCCAGCCGCAGCTGCCCGAAGATCACCGTCGCGGTCAGCAGCACCACGGCGATGATCAGCGGCTTGGGCCGCAGCAGTCGCAAGCAGACGAAGAACAGCGGCACCGCGCACCAGCTGAAGCTCGGCGCCACCAGCACCAGCGCGCACCAGAGGGCGACCACCGCGGCCAGCCACAGCTGCCGCACATGCTTGCTCTGTCCCCAGAAGACGACACCGAGCACGTAGACCACGACCAGCGCCCCGGAAAGGCCCAGCAGCAGCGGGGTCACGCCCGCCAAGCCGTGCGCGGCGACGTAGCGCGACGCCGAGGACGCGAGCAGCACGAAGAAGCCCACGTGCATCGCGCGGTACAGCCAGCCTCCCGGCCGGAAGTCGTCGGTCAATGCGGTCCTCTCGTCGCGTCGGAGACACGAACCTAGACGGCGCGCCACGAGCTTGCATCAATGGATCGGTTGATCCGGGATCCACCGGGCAAGGCCGTCGAACGATCCTTTCCGACGACGCCCGGAGCCCGCCTGCGACGAAAGCTTGGAGCACAAGCCAATCGGACCTAGGAGCGAATCCCGATGCAGTCCACCACCCGCAACCGCGCGATCATCGGCACCCTGGTCGGCCTCGGCATCCTCGGCGGCGCCACCGGCCTGACCGTCGCGCAGGCCGACCCGGTCCAGCAGCAGGCCCCGCAGCGCCCGCCGGCCGCCGTCCTGCAGCAGCCGGTGCTGAGCATCGACGCCGCCACCAAGGCCGCGCAGGCCGCGCTCGACGCCGCCGAGGCCAAGGGCCAGCGCGTCACCGTGTCCATCGTGGACCGCGCGGGCAACGAGCGGGTGCGCCTGACCGGCGACGGTGCGGGCCCGCAGAGCGGCGAGTCGGCGAAGCGCAAGGCGTTCACCGCGGTCGCCTGGGGTCGCGCGACCTCCGAACTGGGCAAGCAGGCCACCGGTGACGGCGCCACGCTGCGCGACATCCCGGGCACGCTGTTCCTCGGCGGCGGCGTCCCGGTGACCGCCGGTTCGCCGATCGCGGGCATCGGCGTGGCCGGTGCGCCCAGCGGCGACCTGGACGAGGAGTTCGCCCGCGCCGGGCTGCAGGCCATCCAGGCCGAGCTGCGGTAACACCCCCGGGCCGGTCCCCGGCGTCGCCGGGGACCGGCCACCACCCGAGCAGGAGGATCCGATGAGGACCGCGCACACCGGCGCGATCGGTCGACGAGTGGCGGTCGGGATGTTCGCCGTGATCGCGCTCGCCGCCTGCGCCCCGGCCGAGCCGCCGACGGCACCAGCGACTCCCCTGTCGCCGACCACGGGACAACCCGAGCAGCACGCGCCCAACCCCGCAGCGGATCAACAGCTGCTGAGCGCCGCCGACGACGGCGACCTCGATCAGGTGCGCGCCGCGCTCGCCGCCGGCGCCAACGTCGAAGCCCGCGACGAGCGCGAGCGCACTCCGCTGCTGCTGGCCTCGCTCGCCGATCACGTCGACGTCGCCCGCGAACTGGTCAAGGCCGGTGCCGACCCGGACGCGCAGGACGACCGCCGCGACAGCGCCTTCCTAGTCACCGGTGTGACCGGCAGCGTCGCCATGCTGGAAGCGCTGCTGCCCGCGAACCCGGACTTCGCGCTGACCAACCGCTTCGGCGGAACCGCGCTGATCCCGGCCGGTGAGCACGGGCACGTCGATTACGTGCGCGCGGCGGTGAAGACCGGCATCGACATCAACCACGTGAACGCCCCCGGCTGGACCGCGCTGCTGGAAACCGTGGTGCTCGGCGACGGGAGCGAGCGCTACCAGCAGGTCACGCAGCTGCTCGTGGACGCGGGCGCCGACGTGAACATCCGCGACAGCAACGGCCTGACGGCGCTGCAGCACGCCGAACGCAACGGCTACACCAAGATCGCCGAGATCCTCCGCTCGGCGTCCTGATCGCGGTGGGGCGGACGACCCCCGAAATCGCCCCACTGCTCCTGGTGGCGGGCAACGCTACTCCCCGCCTCTCGTGAGTGTTCGTTCCGGTGAGAACCGGAGCGAACACTCACGAGCGCTGCCAGGCCCGGCAGGTTCGGTCGCCGGCGGCAGAGGATGATCCGATGGGCACCGCACGCACCGGTGCGGTGCCCGGCGAGCGATGGCTCGCCGCCCGTGCCACCGGCGCAATTCCCCGTCGCCGGGGGCACCGCAGCTCAGCCCGGAAAGGATCCCGATACCGATGGCGGATCAACAACTCCTGCAGGCGGCCCGCACCGGCGACGTCGACGCGGCCCGCGCCGCGCTCGCCGCGGGCGCCGACGTCGAAGCCCGCGACGAGCACCAGCGCACTCCGCTGCTGCTGGCCTCGCTGGGCGATCACGTCGACGTCGCCCGCGAACTGGTCGAGGCCGGTGCCGACCCGGACGCGCAGGACGACCGCCGCGACAGCGCCTTCCTGGTCACCGGAGTGACCGGCAGCGTCGCCATGCTCGAAGCGCTGCTGCCCGCCAACCCCGACTTCACGGTGACCAACCGCTTCGGCGGCATCGCGATCATCCCGGCCAGCGAGCGCGGCCACGTCGACTACGTGCGCGCAGCGGCCCGCGCCGGCCTGAACGTCGACCACGTCAACCGGCTCGGCTGGACGGCGCTGCTCGAAGCGGTGATCCTCGGCGACGGAAGCCGCCCGTACCAGGAGATCGTGCAGATCCTCCTCGACGCGGGAGCGGACGCGAACATCCCCGACCACGACGGCGTCACGGCGCTCCGGCACGCCGAGGACCGCGGCTACGCCAAGATCGCCGAGATCCTCCGCTCGGCGACCTGAGCCGGGCTCAGCCGGCCCAGCCGGTGTGCTCGGCCCACCGCCAGGCCCTGGGGAGCGCCTCCGCGAACCAGGGTTCCTTGGCGTCCGCGTAGGCCCCGTGGTCCGGGTCGGCGGCGTGCTCCGCCGCCACCTTCCGCTTGAGCGCGAGGTATTCGTCGCGGGCGGCTTCGTCGGCGCGCAGCCACGCCGGGAACAGCAGGGCGACGCGCTGACCCGGCGTTCCGTCGACCCGGACGTGCAAGTTCGCGTAGCGGCCCGGGTCGGCCGACACGTGGATCCGCTTCTCCCAGAGCGCCGGATCGGGCGCGAAGGTGTGCGGGGTGTCGCCGAGGATGTCCGGCAGCACCGGGAAACCCGCCTCGCCCAGCGGCCCGGCGAGCGCGTCCGCATCGGCCAGCGACCGGACCGTCAGCTGCAGGTCGATGATGTCCTTCGCGGGCAGGCCGGACACCGAGGTGGAGCCGACGTGGTCGACCCGCACCGCCTTGTCGCCCGCCGCGCGTTCGATCCGGGCGATCAGCCGCCGCGCCTGCCGCGGCCACTCCGGATCCGGATCGACCAGCTCGGGCGCCCGCTTCGGCGGGCGGCGGCGCAGCCGCACGTTCTCCTCGAACGGCACCAACCGGTCCTGCCACAGCGCATCGACCTGGGCGTGCACGGCATCGACCGAACCGCTGTTGTCCAGCCACACGTCCGCGACCTCGCGCCGCTGCTCGGTGGTGGCCTGCGCGGCGATGCGGGCGCGGGCGTCGTCCTCCGACAGGCCGCGATCGATCAGCCGCCGCACCCGGTCGGGCTCCGGCGCATCGACGATGACCACCAGGTGGTAGTTCGGCGCGTAGCCGACCTCGACGAGCAGTGGCACGTCGTGCACCACGACCGCGTCGGCGGGCGCCTGCGCCATCCGCTCGGCCGTCAGGTCGCGGATCTTGGGGTGCGTGATCGCGTTGAGGTCCGCGCGCGCTTCGTCGTCGCCGAAGACCTTGCCCGCCAACGCCGGGCGGTTCAGCGCGCCGTCGGCATCCAGGATGTCCTCGCCGAACCGCTCGACGAGTTCGGCCAGCCCCGGCGTGCCGGGCTGCACCACCTCGCGGGCCAGCGCGTCGGCGTCGATGAGCACGGCGCCGCGCTCCACCAACCGCCGGGCCACCGTCGACTTGCCGGACCCGATTCCACCGCTCAGTCCCACCCGCAACACGAAACCCATCTTGCCAGCCCACCGGGCCGCGCGGACCGACAACCCGGGGCGAACGGCCTGTTCACCCCGATAGACGAGACGAACAGGCCGTTCACCTCGGCAACTCAGCTGGGCCGGGTTCCGGAAAAGACTCACGGCCCCGCACCTCGGAAGGTGCGGGGCCGTGGTGTTGCCTCAGCCGTTAGGCGTCAGGCTCACGCGCCGCCGGAGAGCTTCTCCCGCAGCGCCGCCAGCTGCGCGTCGCTGGCCAGCGAGCCGCTGTCCTGCTCGTCGCTCGAAGCCGACGAGTAGTTGCCGCCACCGCTGGTCGGCTCCTCGCCGCCACCGGCCGCGGCGGCCGCAGCGGCCTCCGCGTCGGCCTGGCGGGCCTTGACGATCTGGGCGATGTGCTTCTCGTAGCGCGTGTGGGCCTCGGCGTACTGCCGCTCCCATTCCTCACGCTGCTTCTCGTAGCCCTCGGTCCACTCCTGGGTCTCCACGTCGAAGCCCTCGGGGTAGATGTAGTTGCCCTCGTTGTCGTACTCGGCCGCCATCCCGTACTGGGTGGGGTCGAACTCCGAGTCGGGGCTGAAGCCCTCGTTGGCCTGCTTCAGCGACAGCGAGATCCGGCGACGCTCCAGGTCGATGTCGATGACCTTGATCATCACCTCGTCGCCGACCTGGACGACCTGCTCCGGGATCTCCACGTGGCGCTCGGCCAGCTCGGAGATGTGGACCAGACCCTCGATGCCCTCGTCGACGCGGACGAACGCACCGAACGGCACCAGCTTGGTGACCTTGCCCGGCACGATCTGGCCGATCGCGTGGGTGCGGGCGAACTGGCGCCACGGGTCTTCCTGGGTGGCCTTCAGCGACAGCGAGACGCGCTCGCGGTCCATGTCCACGTCGAGGACCTCGACGGTGACTTCCTGGCCGACCTCGACGACCTCGCTCGGGTGGTCGATGTGCTTCCAGGACAGCTCCGAGACGTGCACCAGACCGTCGACCCCACCGAGGTCGACGAACGCACCGAAGTTGACGATGGAGGACACGACGCCCTTGCGGACCTGGCCCTTCTGCAGCTGGTTGAGGAACTCGCTGCGGACCTCGGACTGGGTCTGCTCCAGCCAGGCGCGGCGGGACAGGACCACGTTGTTGCGGTTCTTGTCCAGCTCGATGATCTTGGCCTCGAGCTCGCGGCCCACGTAGGGCTGGAGGTCGCGGACGCGGCGCATCTCGACCAGCGAGGCCGGCAGGAAGCCGCGCAGCCCGATGTCGAGGATGAGGCCGCCCTTGACGACCTCGATGACGGTGCCGCGCACGGGCTCGTCCTTCTCCTTGAGCTCCTCGATGGTGCCCCAGGCGCGCTCGTACTGGGCGCGCTTCTTGGAGAGGATCAGCCGGCCTTCCTTGTCCTCCTTCTGGAGAACAAGCGCCTCGACGAAGTCGCCGACGGTGACGACCTCGGCGGGGTCGACGTCGTGCTTGATCGACAGCTCGCGGGAGGGGATGACGCCCTCGGTCTTGTAGCCGATGTCAAGCAGCACCTCGTCGCGATCGACCTTGACGATGGTGCCCTCAACAATGTCCCCATCGTTGAAGTACTTGATGGTCTGGTCGACGGCGGCGAGGAAGTCCTCCTCCGTCCCGACGTCGTTCACTGCGACCTGCGGCTTGGTGGCGGCTGCAGTCGGGACGGTGGTGGTGTCGGTGGACATCAGGTGGGTTGCTCCGGTACGGATAGTTTGGTCGCTGGATCTACGTTGTTGCCGCGCCCTGGGCCGGGACCAGCTGACTCGCTGGACCAGCGCGATCCCGCTCCGTCGACCGTCCCCACCACCGGTGCGACCCGGCAGTCGGAGCCGTCGGCGAAAGACCCACGACGCGGGCGGTATCGTACGCGCTTTCTCGATCGTCGGGCAAACCGCGGTACGCCCGAACGACCGACCGGTCCCGGGCGAGGAGAATGCCCCACGTCCGAGCAATACCCGATATCGGCGGGGAGAACCCTTGGCACGAGCCGATGACCCGGAACACGACGAGCTCCAGAGTAGCTCCGCGGAGCGGCTGCTGGGCACAACGGGTGTGAGCAAACGCACTGTCGACGCGGCGGAATCGCGGGGCGCGAGCCGGCTGTGGTGGGACGCCGACGCCGACGACTACCAAGCCGAGCACGGCGCGTTCCTCGGCGACAGCGACTTCATGTGGTGCCCGGAGCGGCTGCGCGAGGCCGACGCCGGACTGCTCGGCGACGTCCGCGGCAAGCGGGTGCTGGAGGTCGGCTGCGGCGCGGCGTCGTGCTCGCGGTGGCTGGCCGACCAGGGCGCGCACCCGGTGGGGCTGGACATCTCGGCCGGGATGCTGCGGCACGCGGTCGCGGGCGGCGAGCGCAGCGGGACCGCGGTGCCGCTGGTGCAGGCGAGCGCGGATTGCCTGCCGTTCGCGGACGCCTCCTTCGACCTGGCCTGCTCGGCGTTCGGCGGGGTGCCGTTCGTGGCCGATGTCGGCGCGGTGTTCCGGGAGGTCGCGCGGGTGCTGCGGCCGGGCGGCCGGTGGGTCTTCGCGGTGACGCACCCGATGCGGTGGATCTTCCCCGACGATCCGGGGCCGACCGGGCTGACCGCCACGCACTCCTACTTCGACCGCACGCCGTACCTGGAAGTCGACGACGCGGACCGGGCCACCTACGTCGAGCACCACCGCACCCTCGGCGACTTCGTCCGGGAACTGGCCGGCGCCGGGCTGCGCCTGGTCGACCTGATCGAGCCGGAGTGGCCGGCGGGGCACACTCAGACCTGGGGGCAGTGGAGCCCGCTGCGCGGACGCCTGTTCCCCGGCACCGCGATCTTCGTCTGCCACCGGTAGACCTTGTTCCCAGGCCCGCTTCACCGAAGGCGGAGCGGGACCCACCGTCCAACCACAGCCTTCGAGGGGAAGTCGTGGCGACTGCACAGGAGTTGATGCGGGCGCAGCTCGCGCGGTTCGCCGCGCTGGACCCGCAGCTGCCCGAGGCCCACCAGCTGCCGGCCGGCGCCGAGGCGATCGTGGCCCGGATCCCCGGCGGCGGCACGGCCGCCGGGCTCGCCGCGCGAAACTCGAGCCCGCCGGGGTCGGCGCAGAGCCTCTGGCAGGCCGGCGAGGTCTTCGAGCTCTTCCCCATCCTCGGCGAGCAGCCCCACGCCGGCATGGACGCGCTGCTGCACACCTGGCGCGAGTGGCTGGCGACGCAGGCGCCGGGGCCCAACTCGGCCTGCACGGTCGTGTGGCCGAGCCGGGACGTCGAGGCGACCAGGGCGTTGCTGGATCACGGTTTCCTGCCGCTGGCCTGCCTCGCCGTGCGCCCCACCGCGCCGGTTGCATATACGAAACTATCTGGTACCGTAAACATACGTCGCGCCGGACCGGCCGACCTCGACGCCGTCGTCGAACTCACCCTCAGCGAGCTCGAATACGCTGCCATGGTCGGCACGTCGACGTACCGACCAGACGCTCCGCAGCTGAAGCGGACCGCTGCGCACGTGCGCCTGCACTCCAGCGATCCGGTATGGCTGGCGGAGCAGGACGGGACGCCGGTCGCGGTCGCGGAGTGCGGCTGGGTCGACACCACCAAGTCACCCGGTGGCTCCCGGCTCAGGCCCGGCACGTGGGCGTACGTCAACTGCGTGTCGGTGCAGGAGAAACTCCGCGGCACCGGCGTCGGCCAGCAGCTGATGGCCACGGCTCACAACGAGTTCGCGCGTGCCGGAGCCGTCGGCAGCTTCCTGTACTACAACCCGCCCAACCCGTTGTCCTCGGTGTTCTGGCCCCGCCAGGGCTACCGGCCGCTGTGGACGATGTGGGAGGTGCGCCCGGCCACCGCGCTGCGCTGAGGCTCGCGCGGCCGGCGCGCCGGTCGTGAAAGTCGAGGAGACTGCGTGGAGATCGTCGCCACCGGCGTCGAGGTCATCGGAGCGCACGGGACGCTGCTGGCGCCCACAACGCTACGGGCCCGGAGCGGGCAGATCCTGCTGGTCGCGGGCGACCCGAACTCCGGCCGCACCGCGCTGGCCCTGGCCCTCTCCGGTCGGCTGCGCCCCACCCGCGGCACCGTGCGCCTGGACGGCGCCATCGACGCGAGCGCGCTGCGGCGCAGCGTCGCGGTCGTCGACGCGCCGCAGATCACCGAGCCCGACGACGCGCTGGCGGTGCGCGACGTCGTCGCCGAAGGCCTGAGCCTGGCGGGCCGCAGATCCGGCCGTCGCCGGGTCCGGGACTGGCTCTCGGCCCGCGACTGGCTCCCCGAAGGCGCCGGCGAGCAGCGCTTCGAGCACCTGGCCGGGTACGAGCGCACCCGGCTGCTGACCGAACTCGCCTGCGAGGGCCGCGCCACCAAGGCCCTGGTGCTGGACTGCCCCGACCGCCACGGCGGCGACCCCACCGGCTGGTATTCCCACGCCGCCCGCCAAGCCGAGCGCGGCCTGGCCGTGATCGCGCTCTGCTCCCCGCACTCCGCCGACAAGCTGGGCATCTCGCCCGCCCGCGTCGGCACGGACAACCCCGAACAGTCCACTCTGGATTCTGCTGAAGGTCTGCGATGACTACATTCCGGCTCGCCGCCACCGAGCTGCGCCGCCTCACTTCGGGCAAACTGCCCAAGCTCGCGCTGCTCGCGGTCACCCTGGTGCCGCTGCTGTACGGCGCGATGTACATCTACGCGAACTGGGATCCCTACGGGAAGCTCGACTCGGTGCCCGCGGCCGTGGTCGTCGAAGACGCCGGCGCGCAACGCGAGGACGGCACGAGGCTGGACGCCGGCCAGGACGTCTACCAGGAGCTCCTGGATTCCGGCACCTTCGACTGGACCCGCACGGACGCGCAGGAGGCGCAGGACGGCGTCGCCAGCGGCCGGTACACGTTCGCGCTGGTGGTGCCGAGGGACTTCTCCGGCGCACTGGTCTCCCCCGCCGACTTCGAGCCGCGGCAGGCGAAGCTGCAGCTGATCACCAACGACGCCAACAACTACCTGGTCGGCACCATCGCCGACAAGGTGGCCTCCGAGGTGCGCAAGGGGGTCGCGGCCAGCGCCGGGACCGAGGCGGCGAACCAGTTCCTGCTCGGGTTCAGCACCGTGCACGACAAGACCGCGGAGGCCGCCGACGGCGCGGGTCAGCTCGCCGACGGCGCGGGCCAGCTCCGCGACGGGCTCGGGGAAGCCCGGCAGGGCACCGACCAGCTGGCCTCCGGCGCGCACCAGCTGGTCGACGGCCAAACCAAGCTCGCCGACGGCGCCGACCGGCTCGGCGACGGCACGCAGCAGCTGCGCAGCGGCCTCACCGAACTGCAGCGGTCGACCGCGCCGCTGCCGGAGCAGACCGCCAAGCTGGCCGACGGCGCAGCGCAGGTCGCCGCGGGCAACGAGCAGCTCGCCGCCAAGGCGGAGACGCTCGGCGGGCTCTCGCAGGAGATCGTCGACAACCTCAGCTCGACCAAGAAGGACATCGCCGACCAGCTCCGCAAGAACGGCATGGACGAGGACGCGGTGCAGCGCATCGTCGCGGGCATCGACGAGCTCAACAAGCCCATCACCGACGCCAACGGCAAGGTGCAGACGCAGGTCGGCCAGTTGCGGACGCTCGCCGACGGCTCCCAGCAGGTCGCCGACGGCAACCGCGCGCTGGCCAACGCGATGCCGACGATGACCAACGGCATCGGGCGCCTCGCCGACGGTGCCGTCCAGGTCGACGACGGCGCGCAGCAGCTCCGCTCCGGTGAGCACCAAGCGCTGGCGGGCACCAAGCAGCTCAGCAGCGGTGCGGACCAGCTCGCGGGCGGCACCAAGCAGCTCTCCGACGGCTCCGGCAAGCTCGCGGACGGTTCGAGCACGCTCGCGACGAAGCTGGGCGAGGGCCTGAACGACATCCCGAACCCCGACGAGGACACCCGCAACGCCACCGCGGACACCATCGGCGACCCGGTCGCCATCGACACCATGGCCCAGGTCAAGGCCGGCACCTACGGGGCCGGGCTGGCACCGTTCTTCATGGGCCTGGCGCTGTGGATCGGCGGTTTCGTGCTGTTCCTGCTGATGCGCCCGCTGTCCAGCCGCGCGCTCGCCGCCGGGGTCGCGCCCTGGCGGGTCGCGATCGGCGGCTGGCTGCCCGCGGCGATCGTCGGGTTCGTGCAGGCCGTGCTGCTCTACCTGGTCGTGGTCTTCGGGGTGGGCGTGCAGCCGGCGCACACCTGGTGGACGCTCGGATTCCTGATCCTCACGTCGTTCGCGTTCACCGCGGTGGTGCACGCGCTCAACGCGGCGTTCGGGCCGAAGGGCAAGTTCATCGCCCTGGTCATCCTGGTGCTGCAGCTGGTCACCGCGGGTGGCACGTTCCCGTGGCAGACGATCCCGGAGCCGCTGCACCCGCTGCACCAGGTGCTGCCGCTGGGCTACGTCGTCAACGGCCTGCGCCACCTGCTCTACGGCGGGGCGGGCACGGCGGCGGCGACGACCGCGGCCGGTGTCCTGCTGTGCTACCTGGTGGCGTCGCTGCTGCTGAGCACGATCGCGGCCTGGCACCAGCGGGTCTGGACGCCCACCCGCCTCAAGCCCGAACTGTCCCTCTGCGAGATGTTCTCGACCTTGCCGCTGGCGCGGACGGCCTCGAGCGCCTCGGGGCTCAGCTTCGCCGAGAACCCGTTGATCGCGGTGTTGTAG
>NZ_JBSGJZ010000078.1:0-11291 GCF_053605825.1 Saccharopolyspora sp. NPDC003752
CTGGGCCGAGGACCATCACGATGTGGAGGTGATGGACGGCTCGGGTCGCAGACTGGCCAAAGCCCGGCTGCCCGAAGGGGTTGCGGGAATGGCCCAGCTGCACTCGATCGTCGGAGAGTTGGCCGGTGACGACGCCGACGAGGTCGAGGTGCTGGTCGGCATCGAGACCGACCGGGGACCGTGGGTGGCGGCGCTGGTCGCCGCCGGGTACACGGTGCTGGCGGTGAACCCGTTGCAAGCCGCGAGGTTTCGTGACCGGCTGGGTGTCTCGGGAGCCAAGAGCGACTCCGGTGACGCTCACGTGCTGGCCGACATGGTCCGCACCCACTCCCACGAGTTGCGGCCGGTCGCCGGGGACTCCGCCGAGGTCGAGGCGGTCAAGGTGGTGGCCCGCACCCACAAGACGCTGATCTGGGAACGGACCCGCCACACCCAGCGGCTGCGGCACGCGCTGCGGGACTACTTCCCCGCCGCGCTGGCCGCTTTCGACGATCTGGACGCCGCCGACACTCTGGAGCTGCTGGCCAAGGCCCCCACACCGGCCCAGGCCGCCCGGTTGACACTCGCGCAGATCAGCGCCGCGCTGAAACGGGCCCGCCGCCGCAACGTCGCGGAGAAAGCGGCGGCGATCCAGGCCGGGCTGCGCTCCGAGCACCTCGGTCAGCCCGAGGTCGTTGCTGCCGCCTACGCCGCCTCCATCCAAGCGCTGATCGCGGTCCTGACCACACTCAACACCCAGGTCAAGACTCTGCAAGGGCAGGTCGAGGCCCATTTTGGGCAGCACCCGGCCGCTGAGATCATCACCTCCCAGCCCGGTCTGGGACCGGTCCTCGGTGCCCGGGTGCTCGCAGAGTTCGGCGACGACCCCGACCGCTACGCCAGCGCCAAAGCCCGCAAGAACTACGCCGGCACCTCCCCGATCACCCGCGCCTCCGGCAAGAAGAAGGTCGCCCTGGCCCGGTTCGTCCACAACGACCGGCTCATCGACGCCCTCACCACGCAAGCGTTCAACGCACTGCTGCGCTCGCCCGGTGCGCGCGCCTACTACGACCGGCAACGCAACCGCCGCAGCAGCCACAACGCCGCCCTGCGCCAACTCGCCAACCGGCTCGTCGGCATCCTCCACGGCTGCCTCAAAACCGGCACCCCCTACGACGAAACCACCGCCTGGGCCCATCACGCCAACTCGACTGCGGCTTGACATTCAAGCTCCTGGGATGTCTTTCAAGCGGGGAGGCGCTTGGTGTAGTCGAGGGTGAGGACCGCGGCGGTCATGATCAACCCGGCGCCGACGAAGTAGAGCAGTGCCCAGGTGTAGCTGCCGGTGGCGCCGACGATGAAGCCCACCAGCATCGGCGTGAGGATGCCCGCGATGTTGCCGCTGAGGTTCATCGCGCCGCCGAGCGCACCGGCGTTCTCCCGGCCGCCGAGCAGCGACGGCACGCTCCACATGAGGCCCACCCAGCGCAGGAAGAACAGCACGATGGACAGCAGCGTCACGGCCGCGATCGGGCCGGGCACCAGGGTCACGCCGAGCAGTCCGAGCACGACCGCCACGCCGGCGATGCCGAGCAGCGTGCGCATCACGACGTTGCCGTTGCGGCCGCGGGCCCGCCAGGTGTCGGCGAGCCAGCCGCCGATCAGCTCGCCCACGAAACCGGCGCCGAAGATGACGAAGGTGGACCAGCCGATCGTCTTGATGTCGAAGCCCTTGGACTCCGACAGGTACAGCGGACCCCAGGTCAGCAGGCCGTAGAACACGCCGTTGAAGCCCAGCCACGCGGCGCACATCGCCCAGAACGACCGGAACTTCAGGTAGCGGCGCAGGGGGCGCCGACCGCTGACGGCGCCCGCGGCGCGGTCCTCGGCGGCGTGCGAGGTCTCGATGTCGGTGGCCTCGGCATCGTTCACGCCCGGGTGGCTGCGCGGGTGGTCCCGGAGGTACCACCAGGCCCACAGGCCCATCAGCACGGTGACCGCGCCCGCGACGATGAACGCGGGCCGCCAGCCGCCGGTCGTCGCGATCAGCCAGGAGATCGCGATGCCGCCGACGCCCGCGCCCAGCGGCGCACCGGCGTCGAGGATGACCGCGCCGCGGCCGCGTTCCCGCAGCGGCATCCAGATGGCGTTGAGCTTGCCGCCGGCCGGCATCACCGGCGCTTCGGTGGCGCCGAGCAGGGCCCGCATCCCGAGCAGCGCGCCCGGGCCGGGGGCGGTCGCGGTGAGCGCGGTGGCCGCACCCCAGGCGATGCACGAGCTGCCGACCATCCGGCGCGGGCCGAAGCGGTCGATCAGCCAGCCGCTGGGCAGCTGCATCAGGGCGTAGGTCCAGAAGAAGGCGGCCAGCAGGATGCCGGTGAGCTCGTCGGAGAGCCCGAACTCCTTCTTGATCAGCGGCAGCGCCACCGAGATGGAGCCGCGGTCGACGTAGTTGATGGTCACGATCGCCAGGAGCAGCAGGAAGATCGTCCAGCGAACCCGGGACGGCTTGGTCCCGGTGTCCGTGAGGGTTCCCGATGTCTGTGTCACGTCTGGTCTCCAAAGGGGCGAGGAGGAGCCGGGCGATTTGGGATGCGGTATACCAAACATCGTGCTGGGACCCATGTCAATACCTGGGAAAATACGAATCGGTGACCGGCGTGAAGAAAGCGTTTCGGGTCCGCCCGGGAAGATTGCGCTGAATCGATGCTCCGGCGTCGCCCCTTGACGGCCGCGCGGCGCGTACCGTTAACTTTCCAGAAAACGATAAGTATACTTCGTGATACGGAAATCCATGGTCCAGCGCGGCGAACGCTCGCGCTCAGCGGGCACCGTTCGCCTGGCCGATCGGCGTGCTTCTCGTGAACGGTGCCGCCGAACCGCCGGCGCGCCGCACCGGCCCGGTGCTCGCACCATGGGAACCGCGCGCGGCGTACTGCGGGTCAGGTCCGGGTCGGTGGCCCGTTCGTCCCGGTAGAAGTGGCGAGCGGTCCGTTCGCTCCATCCCCTTGACCGGAGCCGCACCATGGTTCAACACTTTGTTGAACCACTGCCAGGAGGAGGTAACCGCGTTGCCCGAACCAGCCAACGGAGCGTTCGACGTCGTGTTCCGCGCGCGACGGCTCATCGGCCCGAACGGTGAGACGTCCGGCAGCGTCGGCGTCCGCGACGGCCGCATCGCCGCCGTCGAGCCGCTGGACGCCCCGCTCGAAGCCGCCCGCACCATCGAGCTCGCCGCCGACGAGGTCCTGCTGCCCGGGCTGGTCGACACCCACGTGCACGTCAACGACCCGGGCCGCACCGAGTGGGAGGGCTTCGACACCGCCACCCGCGCCGCGGCGGCCGGCGGCGTCACGACCATCCTCGACATGCCGCTGAACAGCCTGCCGCCGACGATCGACACCGGCGCGCTGGAGGTCAAGCGCAAGACCGCGCGCGAGAAGGCCTACATCGACGTGGGCTTCTGGGGCGGCGCCGTGCACGGCAACCTCGCCGAGCTGCGCGGGCTGCACGAGGCCGGCGTGTTCGGCTTCAAGTGCTTCCTGCTGCACTCCGGGGTCGACGAGTTCCCGCCGCTGAACCCGACCGAGCTCGACGAGGCGCTGCGCGAGCTGACCCGCTACGACGGGCTGATGATCGTGCACGCCGAGGACTCCGACGCCATCGAGCACGCCCCCACGGCGCACGGCGAGACCTACGGCGACTTCCTGAACTCCCGCCCGCGCGGTGCCGAGAACGTCGCGATCGCGCAGGTCATCGAGCTGGCGCGGCGCATCGGCGCGCGGGTGCACATCCTGCACCTGTCGTCGTCGGACGCGCTGCCGATGATCGCCTCCGCGCGCGCCGACGGCGTCAGGGTCACGGTCGAGACCTGCCCGCACTACCTGAGCTTCAGCGCCGAGGAGGTCCCCGACGGCGCCACCCAGTTCAAGTGCTGCCCGCCGATCCGCGAGGCCCGCAACCGGGAACTGCTGTGGCAGGGGCTGGCCGACGGGATCATCGACTGCGTGGTCAGCGACCACTCGCCGTGCACGCCGGAGCTCAAGCGCTTCGACATCGGTGACTTCGGCGTGGCCTGGGGCGGGGTTTCCAGCCTCCAGCTGGGCCTTTCGGCGGTGTGGACGCAGGCGCGGGTGCGCGGCCACAGCCTCGCCGACGTCGTGCAGTGGATGTCCCGGAAGCCCGCCGACCTCGCCGGGGTGCGCGGCAAGGGGTCCATCGCGGTCGGCAACGACGCGGACCTCTGCGTGTTCGCGCCGGACGACGCGTTCGTCGTCGACGTGGGCAAGCTGCACCACCGCAACCCGGTCTCGCCGTACCACGGGCGCCCGCTGTCGGGCGTGGTGCGCGAAACCTGGCTGCGCGGCACGCAGATCGTCGGCCCGGGCGTGGAGATGACCGCGCCGCAAGGCAATCTGCTCACCCGCCAGGGCTCGTAGCAGACCGGAACGGGGCCGTGAATCCGCTGCGGGTTCACGGCCCCGTTCCATCAGCCCTTGAGCCTGCGGACCAGGTCGGCGGCGCTGGCCAGGGACAGGCCCGGCAGCTTCCGGCGGACTTCCCGGACCGCCGCGATCTCGTGGGTGTTCGGGTCGACGCCCGCATCGGCCAGCACCCGACGGGTCCAGCGGATCTCCTGCGGCTCGCCGTCACCGGCCTCGTCCAGGATCCGCAGCGCCCGCTGCAGGCCGGGCAGTTCTTCGGGGCTCGCGTCGTGGACCGCGCGCCGCACCGCTTCCCGCGCCTCGTCGAGATCGTTGAGCACCAACAGGTGCGCTTCGCGTTTGCCGAACATCTCAGCCTTCCTGCAGGGGACTCGGGGATCTGGACCATTCTCCCGCGCCCTGTCGGTGATCATGGCTACCCTTCGCCGCCATGAGCGATGCGGCGCACTCGCTGACCTACCGGCGGCCCTCGGTGCTCGACGGCGGCCGGCTCGGGTTGGAGACCGCGGGCGGGACCGCGCTGGCCGGCCCGGTGGGAAATCCCCGGTTCTTCACCGGGTTCCTCACCGATCCCGCGCCCGCCGCAGGCGGTCTCCAGGCGATCGCCCGGGTCGCGCGATCCCGGTACCCGGAGCTCACCGGCCGCCCGGCCTTCCGCGATCCGGTCGTCACCTGCAACGGCGACCGGTTGCGCTTCGAGTCCTTCTCCCGGTGCTGCGGCGTCTACGCGCGGCTGGACGTCCTCTCCGGCGGCCTGGACGGCGAGGTGCACGACCGCGGAACGACCAATGTGGACATCAACGAGCCGCTGCGCCGCATGCTCGCGCGCGTCGGCGGCCGCGATCCGCTGCACCTGTCGGTCGGCCCGGACGACCTGACCGCCACCACCCTGGACGGCTCGGTGGTGGAGAAGAAGGTGCCGCTGCCGCAGCGGTGGCTCCGCGGGTTCGCCGAGGTCCAGGTGATCACCGCCGGGTTCGAGCCGCGCGCCGAGCTGTCCGCCGCCGAGGCCGCGCGCCTGCTCCGATCGCTGCCGTCCCGTTCGAGCGGCGCGCTCTGGGCCGTGCCCGCCGGACGCTCGCTGCGCCTGACCGGCTCGCCGGCGCCCGGCGCGGTCTGCGTGGCGAGCCCCGACCGGCTCGAATCGCTCGTGCCGTTGCTGCGCTTCGCCCGGGCGCTGCGCGTGCACGGCCCGCAGGTCCGCGCCGGAAGCCATCCCGTCGCGAGTGCCTGGGAGCTGGATCTGCCGGGAATGCGGCTGGTTCTGGCGCTGTCGCCGGGTCTCAACCGCGGGTTCTCCGGTGAAGGGGCGGTGCTCGACGCGCTGGCCTCGGATGACAGCGAAACCGACGCCGAGTTGATCGGGGCGCTGCTCGCTTTCGAGCCGCGGGTGGAGGTCGACCTCCTCGCGGAGCGGTCCGGCCTGCCGCAATCGCGGGTCCGCAACGCCCTCATCCAGCTCGGAACCGCGGGCCGGGTCGGTTACGACCTCGCCGAGGCGGCCTACTTCCACCGCGAACTGCCCTACGACGCGACGGGCGCGGAGGCGATGAACCCCCGCCTCCACAACGCGAGAGCGCTCGTCGAGGCGGGCGCGGTGCACATCGACGGCGACACCGCGACGGTGGTCGTCGGAGACCACGCGCACCGGGTGCGGGACGGCGGCTGCACCTGCCGGTGGTGGGCGGAATTCGGTGGTACCAGGGGAAAGTGCAAGCACGCGCTCGCCGTGGACGTGGCGCGGAACGGAGCACGGGGATGAACTGGGAAGATCTGAAGGAACTCATCGAGCAGGGCGACCTGGACGCCCTCGCGGCGGCGCTCGGCGAAATCGGCCCGGCGGACAGCCGCGCGCTCGCCAAGCCGCTGGCGGACTTCGAACGCTCGGTGCGGCAGGAGGGTTTCTACACGGCACAGCAGTTCTCGTCCATGCTCTCGATCGCGGGCGCAGCCGTGCTGCCGATGTCGGCGCTCGCGCCGTGGTTGTCCCGCAACAGCCTCGACCGGCCGATGCGGCCGGACCACCACCGCGTGCTGAGGCCCTACGGCGCTCCGGCGTTCGACCACGTCCTGGCCCTGCTGCGCCGGCGGGACGTGCCGCAGCTCGCCGAGAAGCTCGCGCAACGGCTCCGCCCGCGAGGACGGATATCGAACTACTACTGGCGGCTCATCGTCGCCATCGCCGGGGACGTGCTGCCCGACAGCGACGGATTCGTGTACCACTGGCCGGAGATGATCGTGCGCGATGCCACGACGATCGTCGACGAGATGCGCGGAGATCGCCGTTTCCTGGCCCTGGTTCCTCGACTGTTCGAAGTGGACGGTGTGGCCCGGCGGCTCGCGGACTGGTGGGCACAGGACAGCTGGCCGAGCGCGCTGGCGGAGCTCGCCGCCGCCGGTGAGGTCGATCGGCTGGTGCTGCTGGACGGGCTGCTGGCGCGCCTGCAGCGCGGCGGCAAGCAAGCGGATGTCGTGGCCCTGATCGCTTTGCACGACAAGCTTTCCCCAGACCTCGATGAACTCGCGCCGCGCGGCGGCGACTACGCGGCCCTGGTGCCCGACAGCCATTCGACGGTCGCCGGGATGGCGCAACGGGAACTCCAGCGCCTGGACGAGGCGAACCGGCTGGAAGTCGACGTCCTGCTCGACGTCAGCCGGGCGATGTTCTTCCGCCCGGAGAAGAAGCTCGTCCGGGCCCAGCTCTCGTGGCTGGACAAGGCGATCCGGCGCGGCCGGCCCGAGGCGCTGGCGGTGCTGGGCGGCGCGTTCGGGCACGAATCGGCCGACATCCAGGAACGCGCGCTCAAACTGGTGCTCAAACACACCGGCGAGCTCGATGCGGACGTGCGCGAAGAACTCGCCGAAGCCGCGGCGGCGCTCCCGCAGGACCTCCGGGCGCGTGCGGCCGGGCTGTTCGGCGAGCCGGAGGCCACGCCGGAACCCGCGCCGGTCCCGGTTGCCGCGCCGCGCCCCGAGATGCCGCCGCCCATCACATCGGTGGACGAACTGGTCACGGCCTTCGCGCAGCATGCGCATGGCGGAGATCCGCCCCAGGAAGAGCGGATCCTCGCCGCGATGGTCGAGTTCGCGTTCACCGACCGGGCTGCCCTGCGCCGCGCTTTCGCCCCGCTGCAGGAGCAAAGCCCGTGGTACGCGCCAGGGCTGCCGGACTGGAGCCGGCAGCGGAATTGGATCGGTTCCCCGTGGGTGAACGGCGAGTTCACCGCGGTCCTGCAAGCCGCGACGGGAGAGTGCCGGGGCGACGTCACCAGCCCCATCCCGAGCGGCGAGGAGATCCCGGGGGAGGCGGACTGGGAGGAACTCGTGACGCGCGGCGTGGACTACGGCACCGTGTCGCTGCGCCGCCTGCACGAGATCTCGCTAGGTCTCGCGTACGCGCCCCGGCCGTTCTTGATGTCCACGCCGACCGAGGCGTCCGGGCTGATCGCGCCCGAAGCGCTGGCGGAACGGTTGGAGCGGGCGGCGGTGCAGGGGTTCGAGCCGTGGGAGCACGACTTGGTCGTGGCGATGCTCCGGCTGCCCCGGGACGCCGCGATCGCCGACCGGGTGCGAGGACTCGGCGACGCGGGTGCGCAGGTCGCGCGGTGGATCGACGGCGGCGGGCTCGGCAACCCGGAGATCCGCCGCGAGGTGGTGCCGGTCAAGAAGTACGACTGGCGCGGCATGCACTTCGAAGACCGCACCCGCGTCACAGTCGCGTTCCCGGACTCGGCGGGCCCCATCCGCAAGTCCTTCGACAGCACGGCGACCGGCCGGTATTCGGCGGTCCTCCGCGAGCAGAACGCCGCCCCGGATCTCGTGCCCGCCCATCGGGATCTCAGCGCAGCGCACCAAGTGGCGGCTTTCGCGGACGGGGCGCGGAGGAGCGCGACGGTGCTGGGCCGCCTGGTCGACGCCCACGGCCCGATCGGCGACGGGATGACCACGGTGCTGGCCTTCGCGCTCGGAGCCCGGGAACCGGCGGACCGCGCGGGCGTGGTCGACGCGCTGATCACCCTGACCGCCAGGGAAGGGCTGCGCGGCGCGGACGTCGGGCATGCGGTGGTGGAGCTGGTGGCGCGCGACGAGGTGGTGCTGAAACGCGTGGTGCAGGCGGTGCACGATGCGGCGCGAGCCGGTCTCGTGGAATTTGCGTGGGAAGTGGTCGCGGTGCTGGTCGAGGACCTGCTGCCGGCCGAAGGGGAACGTCCGCGAACGGCGCTCGCGGACCTGCTCGCCCTGGGCGTGGAGCTGGTCGAACAGGTCCGCCCGACCACTTCGGTGCCAGGACTGGCGGAGGTCGCGGCCCGCAGCGGCTCCAGCCGCTTCGTCAAGGAGGCCCGCAGGCTGCACCAGGCGCTGAGCAGCACCTGATGGCACTGTTTCGCCTGGCCAATGCTCGTGAGTGCTTTGGTCCGCCTTGGCACTCCAAAACACGCACGACCCATGAACAGCCGAAACGGTCCGCCCGGCGAGCTCGGCCGGTGCCGCTCCGATGCTCCCCGCGTAACCCCGGTGACCAGGGCTGACGTACGCTGAGTAATCGTGCTCGTCATTGCGCTGGACACCTCGACCCCCGCGGTCACGGCGGGGCTTGTCGCCCTGGACGACGGTCCGCCGCGCGTCCTCGCCGAGCGCGTCACGGTCAACCCGCGTGCGCACGGCGAACTCCTCATGCCGCAGCTGCTGGACGTCCTGACCGAGGCCGGACGCGAACTCGGCGACGCCGACGCGATCGTCGTCGGCGCCGGACCGGGCCCGTTCACCGGCCTCCGCGTCGGCATGGCCACCGCCGCGGCGCTCGGCCAGGCCTGCGGCCGCCCCGTGCACCCGGTCTGCAGCCTCGACGCGATCGCCGCGCAGGCCACCGCCGAAGGCCCCCTGCTGGTCGCCACCGACGCGCGCCGCAAGGAGGTCTACTGGGCCGCCTACGACGCCGCCCGGACCCGGATCGACGGGCCGCACGTCCAGCGCCCGGCGGATGTCCCGACCGAGGGCTTCGCCGCGGCGGCCGGGGAAATGGCCGAGGCGCTGGGCATCGACGCCGTCGAGCCGCGCTACCCGACGCCGGTCGGGCTGGTCGCGGCGGCGCGCGCCGCGCTGCAGGGCGAACCGGCGCCGCTGGTGCCGCTCTACCTGCGGCGGCCGGACGCCGCAGAGCCGGGCAAGCGGAAGTCCGTGTTGACCAGGGGTGGGAAGTGACCGACCGCGCCACCACCGCGCCGCGAGTGCTGAAGCTGCGCCGCAGCGACCTGAAGCGCTGCGCGGAGCTGGAGCAGGTGCTCTTCCCCGGCGACGACCCGTGGTCCCGGCCCGCCTTCGCCGCGGAGCTCGACCAGGGCCACTACTACGTCGGTGCCTACCTCGACGAACGCCTGATCGGCTACGCCGGGCTCGCCGTCGTCGGCCGCGCCCCGCACGCCGAGGCCGAGGTGCACACCATCGGCGTCGACCCGGCGCACCAGGGCCGCGGCGTGGGCAAGGCGCTGCTGCGCGCGCTGCTGGACAGGGCCGACGAGAAGCAGGCGACGACGTTCCTGGAAGTGCGCACCGACAACGACGCCGCGATCGCGATGTACGAGAACCACGGCTTCGAGATCGTCGGGCTGCGCAAGCGCTACTACCAGCCGTCCGGGGCGGACGCGCACACCATGCGGCGGCCCCCGGCGGAAACTGCGGAGGCTGGGTAATGACTGCGGATCGAGTGGTGCTCGGCATCGAGAGCTCCTGCGACGAGACCGGTGTGGGCCTGGTCCGGCTCGCGGCCGACGGCACGGTCGAGCTGCTGGCCGACGCGGTGGCGTCCAGCGTCGACGAGCACGCCCGCTTCGGCGGCGTGGTGCCGGAGATCGCCAGCCGCGCGCACCTGGCGGCGATGGCCCCGACGATGCGCCGCGCGCTCGACGAGTCCGGCCTCGAACTGTCCGATGTGGACGCGATCGCGGTGACGGCCGGGCCGGGCCTGGCCGGCGCGCTGATGGTCGGCGTCGCGGCGGCCAAGGCCTACGCGGCCGCGCTGGACGTGCCGCTGTTCGGCGTCAACCACCTCGGCGGGCACGTCGCCGTCGACACCCTCGAACACGGGCCGCTGCCGGAGCGCTGCCTGGCGCTGCTCGTCTCCGGCGGGCACACGCAGCTGCTGCTGGTGGAGGGCATCGGGGAGCAGATCACCGAGATCGGCTCCACGATCGACGACGCCGCGGGCGAGGCCTACGACAAGGTGGCGCGCATCCTCGACCTGCCGTACCCGGGCGGCCCGCCCATCGACAAGCAGGCCAAGCTGGGCAACCCGAAGGCCATCGCGTTCCCGCGCGGGCTGACCGGGCCCCGCGACGCCAAGTACGACTTCTCCTTCTCCGGGCTGAAGACGGCGGTCGCGCGCTGGGTGGAGACCGAGCAGCGCGAGGGCCGGGAGATCCCGGTGGCGGACGTGTGCGCGTCGTTTCAGGAGGCCGTGGCGGACGTGCTGACGGCGAAGGCCGTGCGAGCGGCGCGGGACCTGGACGTGGACACGCTGGTGATCTCCGGAGGCGTGGCGGCGAACTCCCGCCTGTCGGAGCTGGCGGCCCAGCGCTGCGCGGAAGCGGGCATCACGCTCCGGGTGCCGCGCCCCCGCCTGTGCACCGACAACGGCGCGATGATCGCGGCCCTCGGCGCCCACGTCCTCGCGGCAGGCGCCAAGCCGTCGCCCCTGGACATGCCTGCGAACCCGGGCCTCCCGGTCGGCACCATCGTCGTCCAGTAACCCGATGGTGTAGTTCTTCCCGCAATTTCAATGGAAATCAGAGCTCTGATTTCCATTGAAATTGCGGACCCCCGGACCCCCCGGCCCCCCCGCGCCCCCCCCCCCCCCCCCCCCCCCCCCCC
>NZ_JBSGJZ010000079.1:0-8438 GCF_053605825.1 Saccharopolyspora sp. NPDC003752
GTCCCCCCCAACCCCCCTGGGGGCTGGGTTTTGGTGCGCCTATTCCCCCCCAACCCCCCGCCAGCCGCGTGCCCGAGGTGCCGTTTCGTGCGACCTTCTGGCCGGTTGGAGGCCCTTCGCCGGTACCTGAAAGCGTGATTGCCGGGCTCGTGATCGTGTCGGGCCGGAAGCGCTCGCGGGACCTGGTTGGCGAAATGCCCGGATGGGGTGGCGTGGATCGCCGGGGAGAGCGGGCAGACTGTGCGGCGATCGCCGACTGCGAGGAGGACGCGATGCACGGAGTGTGGACGCCCGACCAGATCCGCGCCGCCGAGCAGCGGCTTTTCACCAGGACACCGGAGCCCGCGGTGATGCGCCGCGCCGCGTACGCCGTCTCGGTCCACACCGCGCGGGTCCTCACCGAGTTCACCGGCGGCGTCGCCGGTCGTCACGTCACGCTGCTCGTCGGCGCGGGCAACAACGGCGGTGACGCGCTGTGGGCCGGGGCGTTCCTCCGGCGTCGCGGGGTCGGTGTCACGGCGGTGCTGCTCGCTCCGGAGCGGGCGCACGCCGCGGGCCTCGCCGCGCTGCGGCGGGCCGGCGGCCGCGCGGTCCCGGCGGAAGGTGCGAGTCCGGACACCGCCGGGATCGGGGCGGAGTCCGCGGATGCGGTGGAGCGCGCGGACGTGGTGATCGACGGGATCGTCGGCCTGTCCGCGCGCGGTCCGCTGCGGCCGGTGGCGGCGGAGCTGGTGCGCCGGGTCGACGTGCCGATCGTCGCGGTCGACCTGCCCAGCGGCGTCGATCCGGTCACCGGCGCGGTCGATGGCCCGGCGGTGCTCGCCGACGTCACGGTGACCTTCGGCGGGCGCAAGCCCTGCCACGTGCTGGGCGCCGGCGCGGTGCACTCCGGGGACGTCGAGGTGATCGACATCGGACTGGCCGACGACCTGCCCGATCCCGAGCTCTACCTGCTGCAGGACGCCGAGATCGGCGCGGGCTGGCCGGTTCCGGGCCCGGCCGACGACAAGTACAGCCAGGGCGTGGTCGGGGTCGCCGCCGGGTCGGCGACCTACCCCGGCGCGGCCGTGCTGGCCAGCGGGGCGGCGGTGCAGGCGACCGCGGGCATGGTGCGCTACGCCGGCCCTGCCGCGGACGTGGTGCGCACGCACTGGCCGGAGGTGGTGGCGACCGGTTCCGTCAGCGACGCCGGGCGCGTGCAGGCGTGGGCGGTGGGACCGGGCATCGGCACCGGGGCCAGCGGCCGCGACGTGTTGCGGCACGTCCTGGATTCCGGGCGACCGGTGTGCGCGGACGCCGACTCGATCACGCTGTTCGCCAACGACAGCACGCTGTGGGACGCGCGCGACCCGGATGCGCCGCTGGTGCTGACGCCGCATGCGGGCGAGTTCGCGCGGCTGGCGGGCGGGGAACCGGGCGAGGACCGGGTCGCCGCGGCGCGGGAGGTCGCCGCGCGCTTCGACGCGGTGGTGCTGCTCAAGGGCAACACCACCATCGTCGCCGCGCCGGACGGGCGGGTGCTCGTCAACGACTCGCGGCACGCCTGGCCGGCGACGGCGGGCTCCGGCGACGTGCTCACCGGGTTGATCGGCGCGCTCCTGGCCAGCGGCGTGGAGCCGTGGCTGGCCTGCGGCTACGCGGCGCACGTCCACGCCCTCGCGGCCGACCTCGCCGCGCACGGCGCCCCGGCCCGGAACCTCGGGGAGGTCGGCGCCCCGATCGGGGCCTCGGCGCTGCTCGCGGCGGTCCCCACGGCGATCCGAAAGGTCCGCGAAGCGGCGCTGTCCTGAGCCGTGACCAGCGCATCCGCGGGTCAGGGCCCTCGTGAGAAGTGCTCACGAGCCATGCGGGCGGAAGCATCGTGCCGATGCGTGGAGATGCGCCCCTCCTAGCGCCCGTCCCGAGCCGCGAGTCCGACTTTGCCTGAAACCTGTCCGATTTCGGGCAAAATCGGGCACTCCAAGAACCGCCTTCCGTATCGTGGAAGTATGGGTGGGGAGGTTTCGTCGGATGTCCATGTTCGGCCCGGTGGGTTCTGCGTCGGTGCGATGCGGCCGGCCGGGAGGGCCGGAGGCTCCGGTACCTCGGTAGGGGCATCGGGGTGGTGTGCGACCATGTGCCTGCCATGAGTGACCAGCCCGCGTACCGCGCCGACCTGCGCATCGACGTCGACGCGATCCGCCACAACGTGAGGGTGCTCTCGGCGCGTGCCCGCGATTCGGGTGCCCGCACGATGGCCATCGTGAAGTCCGACGGCTACGGTCACGGCGCCCTGACGGTCGCCGCCGCCGCCCTCGAATCGGGCGCGGACCGGATCGGCGTCGCCTCCATCGGAGAAGCCCTGAAGCTGCGCGCCGGCGGCATCACCGCCCCGGTGCTGTGCTGGCTCTACGTCGAGGACGACGACTTCGGCCCGGCCGTAGCCGCGGACATCGAGCTCTCCGCTTCCTCGCAGGAAAGCCTGCGCCGGATCGCCGCCGCGGCCGAGCAGCAGGGCCGCGTCGCCCGCGTGCACCTCAAGATCGACACCGGGCTGTGCCGCAACGGCTGCCCGGCCGAGCTGTGGCCCGCGCTGGTGGAGGACGCGGCGAAGGCCGAGGCGGACGGGCACGTCGAGGTCGCGGCGGTGTGGTCGCACCTGGCGTGCGCCGACGAGCTCGACCACCCCTCGATCGACCGCCAGGCCGAGCGCTTCGGCCTGGCCTACGAGCAGGCGCGGTCGGCGGGGCTGAACCCGATCCGGCACCTGGCGAACTCGGCGGCCGTGCTGACCCGCCCCGACCTGCACTTCGAGCTGGTCCGGCCGGGCATCGCGGTCTACGGCCTGGATCCCGTTCCGCAGCACGGGGATCACGATCTGCGCCCGGCCATGACCTTCCGCTCCTCGGTGGTGTCGACCAAGCGCATCGCGGCGGGCGAGAGCGTCTCCTACGGGCAGCAGTGGACGGCCGAGCGGCCGACGAACATCGCGCTGGTGCCGGTCGGCTACGCCGACGGCGTGCCGCGCACCCTGTCGGGCCGGATGTCGGTGTGGCTGGCCGGGAAGCGGCGGCCGGTGGTCGGCCGGGTGTGCATGGACCAGCTGGTGGTGGACCTCGGCGACGACCAGGTCGCGGACGGTGCCGAGGTGCTGCTGTTCGGGCCCGGCGACCGGGGCGAGCCGACGGCCGCCGAGTGGGCCGACACGATCGGCACGATCCACTACGAGATCGTCACCGGCATGTACCGGCCGCGGGTCACGCGCACCGTCGTCGACGCGCTCGTGGGCGTTGATTCCGGTTCTCACCGGAACGACCGCTCACAGCAGGGGTTGCCGTGAAGCCGGTCTGGCAGGCGCTGGCCTGGACGAGCGGGGTGCTCGGCGCCGCGATCACCGGCGCCGCGGTCGGCGTCGCCGCGCGCAGCTCGCGGATCGCCGCGCAGCGCAAGGCCGACGACCCCCACGCCGACGAGCCGCTCGGCAGGCTCCGCCCGGACCGGCAGTCCACTGTGGCCGCCGACGACGGGGTTCCGCTGTCGGTGCAGGAGATCGCGCCCGCCGACGGCGGCGAGGCGGAGCTGACCGTGGTGCTCGTGCACGGCTTCGCGCTCGACTCCCGCTGCTGGCACTTCCAGCGCCGCGACCTGCCCGAGCTCGCCGAGCCGCGGGTCCGGCTGGTGCTGTTCGACCACCGCAGCCACGGCCGTTCCGGCCACTCCGCCAAGCGCAACAGCACGATCGACCAGCTCGGCAGGGATCTGGACGCGGTGCTGCGCTCGGCGGCGAGCCGGGGTCCGATCGTGCTCGTCGGGCACTCCATGGGCGGCATGTCGATCATGGCGCTCGCCGAGCAGCGTCCCGAGCTGTTCCGCGACCGGGTCCGCGCGGTCGCCCTGATCGGCACCTCCGCCGGCGCGGTCGGCGCGTCCGGGCTGCCCCGGACGTGGCTGCACCGCGCCAACCCGGTGCCGCGCGGGCTCGCGCTGCTCGCGGACCTCCAGCCGGACCTGGTGGAGCGCACCCGGCGGCTCGGCGACAAGCTGACCTGGACGCTGGTGCGCAACCTGTCCTTCGGGGATCGCGACATCTCGCCGAAGATCGTGGACCTGATGGCCGAGATGATCGGCGCGACCACCGTCGAGGTGGTGACCGACTTCCTGGAGACGATCAGCCTGCACGACCGCAAGAAGGCGCTGGCGGCGCTGCGGACCTGCGAGGTGCTGGTGCTCACCGGCGACGCCGACCGGGTCACGCCGTTCTCGCCGCACGCCGAGGTGCTCGCCGCGGAACTGCCGGGCGCGACGCTGGTGCGCGTCGAGGGCGCCGGGCACCCGGTGATGCTGGAGCGACCGGAGCTGGTCACCGAGGAGTTGATCGCGCTGATCCGGCGGGCCGTTGGAGGAGGAAGCGGAGAGGTGACCGGGAGTTGAGCCCTGCACTGCAGACCGTCGAGCTGCCGGCGGAGTCCGACACGTTGGAGTTCGGCCGCCGGCTGGGAGCCGTGCTGCGCGCCGGCGACCTCGTGCTGCTGGACGGGCCGCTGGGCGCCGGGAAGACCGTGCTGGCGCGGGGGATCGCCGCGGGCATGGGCGTCACCGGCTCGGTGACCTCGCCGACGTTCGTGATCGCGCGGGTGCACCGGCCGGAGTCCGGCGACGGCCCGGCGCTGGTGCACGTCGACGCCTACCGGCTGGGCGGGTTGGACGAGATCGACGACCTCGACCTGGACACGGATCTGACGGATGCCGCGGTGGTCGTCGAGTGGGGCGAGGGGCTCGCGGAGCGGCTCGCCGACGCGTACCTGCTGCTGCGGATCCGTCGCCGGGACGACGACGTCCGCGAGATCACCCTCGAGCCGCACGGCGAATCCTGGGAACCGCGGCTGGGCGAGCTCGCCGCTCGATGACGGACTTCTTGGCCGGGATCCCCGGCCCGCTCGCGCTCGTCGTCGTCGCGGTGCTGCTGTTCGCCGAATCCGGCCTGCTGATCGGGGTTTTCCTGCCGGGGTCGGGCACCGTGCTGGCGCTCGGCTGGCTCGCCGGGCAGGGCGTCGTGGCGGTGTGGCTGGCCGCGGTCTGCGCCTTCGGCGCGACGGCTTTGGGCTGCCAGCACGGGTACTTCCGCGGCCGCCGGGACGGTTTGCTGCGGCGGCAGCTGGTCAAGCGCTTCGGCGAGCAGCGGTTCGCGCGCGCGGAGTCCGCTTTGGACGGACGCGCGGAGGTGACGGTGGCGGCGTCGCAGTGCTTCGCCGTGGTGCGCACGCTGGTGCCCCGGCTGGCGGGGCACGCCAAGGTCACCCACCTGCGGTTCACGGCCTGCAACGTGCCGGTGGCGGCGGCTTGGGCGACGACGCTGGTGCTGCTCGGCGCCTGGTCGGGCGAGGCCTACGAGCAGGTGCAGGCGACGGTGGGCCTCCTGGGCCTACCGCTGCTCGGCATCGCCGCGGTGCTCGTGCTGGCGGTGTGGTGGCTCCGCCGCCGCAAGCAGCTCCGCCAGGTCCGGTGAGCGCCTCGGGGCACCGCAGTTTCAATTGAAACTGTCACCCCCCCGGGCAAAGCAGGGGTTTACTTCGTCTGAACTTCCAGAGTTCAGTTCACCCGGGGTCGGAGACCAGTTTCAATTGAAACTGTCAACCCGCCTGGGCACGCCAGGGGTTGAGGTTGTTCGATTTCCATTGAAATTGCGGCGGATCAGGCCGTGTTGCTGACGCTCAGTTCGGCCGACAGGTCGTTGGCCAGGCGTTTCATCAGCGGGATGACCTCGTCCGTCGAGATCCGCGTCATCCGGCCCTCCGGACCGGAGATCGAGATCGCCGCGCCCGCCGGCGCTCCCGGCACGGCGACGGCGTAGCAGCGCACGCCGACCTCCTGCTCGCCGTCGTCCAGCGCATAGCCCTGCTGGCGGATGCGGCTCAGCTCCTCCTGCATCGCCTCGACCGTGATGATGGTGCGCTCGGTCTGCGGGTGCATCGTCGTGCGGGAGAGCAGCTGCGTCACCGTCTCCGGCGGCATGGTGGCCATGACGGCCTTGCCGACGGCCGTGGCGTGCGCGTCGACCCGGCGGCCGACCTCGGTGAACATCCGCATGGAGTGCTGCGAGGGGACCTGCGCGACGTAGACGATCTGCTCGCCGTCGAGCACCGCCATGTTGGACGTCTCGCCGGTGGCGTCGGTGAGCTCGGCGAGGTACGGGCGGGCCCAGGAGCCGAGCGCGCGGCTGGCGGTCTCGCCGAGCCGGATCAGCCGGGGCCCGAGCGCGTAGCGGCGCGAGGGCTGCTGGCGGGCGTAACCGTTGCTCACCAGCGTGCGGATGATGCGGTGGATCGTCGGGAGCGGCAGGCCGGACTTCTCGGCGAGCTCGGACAGGGCGACCTCACCGCCGGCGTCGGCCATCAGTTCCAGGAGCTCGAAGGTGCGTTCGACCGACTGCACCCCTCCGCCCTGAGTCGCCCGCTGCGGGCCAGTGGTCATCGCAGAACTCCCTTTCCACTGTGCTGGCTGAGCAGAGTCTAGTCCGTGGCGGGTGCGCCAGCTCATGTTGCTTCGAACGCTATATGGAAACTAACATCCACGATGCAGAAAACATAACGGGCGTACCGCTAGCGGAACGGCCGCCGCGCGCCTCGTCGGGTGCGCGACAGTCCGCCACGCGGCAAGGTGAGCCAACAAGCCACCGTCTTGAACCCGGCAGCAGAAAGAGGTGGACTTCCCATGTCCGAAACCCCAGCAGGAGTGCAGGTGCTCGGCGGTGCCGTCGAGCGCGGGGACGAGATCCTCACCAAGGAAGCGCTCGAGTTCGTCGCCGGCCTGCAGCGCGCCTTCGGCGCCCGCCGCGACGAGTTGCTCGCCCGCCGCAAGGAGCGCCGCGCCGAGGCCGCCGCCAAGGGGCGGCTGGACTTCCTGGCGGAGACCCGGCACATCCGCGAAGGCGACTGGCAGGTGGCCGCGCCGCCGGCCGACATCGCCGACCGTCGCGTCGAGATCACCGGCCCGACCGACCGCAAGATGGCCATCAACGCGCTGAACTCCGGCGCGCGCGTCTGGCTCGCCGACCTCGAAGACGCCAACACCCCGCACTGGCGCAACGTGGTCTCCGGCCAGGTCAACCTCTACGACCTGGTGCGCAAGCAGATCGAGCTGACCACGCCCGAGGGCAAGCACTACAAGCTGCGCGACGACGTCAAGCACGCCGTTCCGCTGGTGCGCCCCCGCGGCTGGCACTTCGACGAGAAGCACATCCTGGTCGACGGCAAGCCGGTGGTCGCCGCGTTCGTCGACTTCGGCCTGCACTTCTTCCACAACGCCAAGGAACTGATCAGCCGCGGCAGCGGACCGTACTTCTACCTGCCGAAGATGGAGAGCCACCTAGAGGCTCGGCTGTGGAACGACGTGTTCACGCACGCCCAGCAGGAGCTCGGCGTCGCGCACGGCTCGGTGCGTGCCACGGTGCTGATCGAGACCTACCCGGCCGCGTTCGAGATGGAGGAGATCCTCTACGAGCTGCGCGACCACTCCGCCGGCCTCAACGCGGGCCGCTGGGACTACCTGTTCAGCGTGATCAAGACCTTCCGGGACTCGGACAAGTACATCCTCCCGGACCGCAACTCGGTGACCATGACCGCGCCGTTCATGCGCGCCTACACCGAACTGCTGGTGCGCACCTGCCACAAGCGCGGCGCGTTCGCGATCGGCGGCATGGCCGCGTTCATCCCGACCAAGGACGAGTCCAACGCGGCCGCGATGGACAAGGTGCACGCCGACAAGAAGCGCGAGGCCGGCGACGGCTTCGACGGCTCCTGGGTCGCCCACCCCGGCCTGGTGCCGATCTGCTTCGAGGAGTTCGACGCGGTGCTGGGCGACAAGCCCAACCAGATCGACCGCACCCGCGACGAGGTCTCGGTGACCGCCGACCAGCTGCTGTCGGTGGCCGACACCCCCGGTGAGAAGACCATCGAGGGCCTGCGCGCCGCGGTCGACGTCGGCGTCCGCTACATCGTGTCGTGGCTGGGCGGCAACGGCGCGGCGGCGATCCACAACCTGATGGAGGACGCCGCGACCGCCGAGATCTCGCGTTCGCAGATCTGGCAGTGGCTGCACAACAGCGTGGTGCTGGCCGGTGGCGAGCAGGTCACCGCGGACCTGGTCCGCGAGGTGCTGGCCGACGCCGAGAAGCAGCTGCGGTCCGAAGACGGCTTCCCGGTCGACAACCTGGGCCGGGCGGTCGAGCTGTTCGAGCAGGTGGCGGTGGCCGACGAGTTCGTCGACTTCCTGACGCTGCCCGCCTACGAAGAGATCGACTGAGTACGGAAAGGCCGCGGTGAGCCTGGGGTCGTGAGTGCTTTTGGTCGCTGCAGCGACCAAAAGCACTCGAACACGCCCTTGGTGCCCTGCAGTTGGTTGAGCCGGCTGTAGGGTCGGCCGTTGGACACGTCGTGCACGAGGTGGATGACGCGGCCCGC
>NZ_JBSGJZ010000080.1:0-8047 GCF_053605825.1 Saccharopolyspora sp. NPDC003752
GCATGCTTGCTTTGAACTTGTTCTCCATCTTGGTTGAGGGCCATGTGGCAGCACGGGGGTCGCTGTCCGTTGAGCGGACCCCGGCCGGCTATCGCGTCTACGGCGCGGGTGCCGTGGATCGGCTGGCGTTCATCGGCGCGGCCGAACTACGTCCGGCGCTCATCGTCCGCGGAGGACGGCTACGAGGAAGCTCGAGTCGTCGGTGAACGGACGCAGGTCCCAAGTGGACAGCAGCAGGTCGGGCTCGAGTGCTGCTGCCGTCGCGTCCTCGAAGAAGTCGGTGAACTCGTAGCCGCGGCCGGCGCCGAAGCCGATCGCGACCCGGCCGCCCGGCGCGAGGTGCGCACGGAGCCGCTTCAGCACAGCACCGCGCGTGGTCGGTGCGAGGAAGGTCATCACGTTCCCGGCGCAGACGATCGCGTCGAACGGTGCCGTGATGCCCCGGGCGGGAAGGTCGAGTTCGGCCAGGTCGCCGACCATCCAGAGCGGCCCCGGGTGGTCTTGCTCGGCGGCCTCGATCAGGACCGGGTCGACGTCGACGCCGACGACGTCGTGGCCGGCTTCGGCCAACAGGCCGCCGACTCGGCCGGGTCCGCAGCCGGCGTCGAGGACGCGGGCGTGGCGCGGCACCAGGGCGTCCACGAGGCGGGCTTCCCCGGCGAGATCGTCGCCGGCGCGCGCCATGGAACGGAAGCGTTCGACGTACCAGGTGGAGTGCTCGGGGTCGGCGGTGACCTTCTGCATCCAGATGCTCTGCTCAACCATGTCCGCATTCTCCCGGAGCCCGGTGAGCGGCCGGAGATCGCCGCCCGGATGATCACTTCGTCGCGCATGCTGGTCCGGTCCCCTGGTTCGCTCGCGCCCGGCTGGGAGGCGCAGCCGCCCGATCTCGAAGGGCTCGTGACGAACGACCTCCGCGCCAGTCACGAAACCGCCTGACACCGTCAGCCGCTTGTCCCGAGAGGCCCACTTCGATCTAAAGTGGACGATCCCGTCCCGGGAACCTCGCCGTGCGTGCGCTGGGACGGGGGGCCAGCGCACGCACGAGCCGTCACCTGTCGTCAGGTCAGAGGCGTTCGGCGGGAGCGGTCGTCGGGGTGACCGGTCGGCGGCGTCGCACCGCGAGGTAACCGACCGCGATCGCGCCGGCCAGGACCGGGGTGAGGTACAGCGCGATCCGGGTGTCCGGGTCGAACGCCAGCAGCACCACGACGAGCGCGAGGAAGGTGAGCACGAGGTAGTTGGAGTACGGGGCGAAGGGCATCCGGAACTTCCCCGCCCGGATCTCACCCGCGGCCACCTTCCGGCGGAACCCGAGGTGGGCGACGATGATCATGCCCCAGGTGAAGATGGCGCCGACGGTGCTCGCGCTGGTGATGTAGGTGAAGGCCTCCTCGGGGGCCAGGTAGTTGATCAGGACGCCCAGCAGCATCGCGACGAACGTGACCGCGATGGCGCGGGATGGCACGGCGCGGGCGTTGAGGCGGCCGGCCTTGCGCGGCGCTTGCCCGTCCTGGGACAGGGTGCGCAGCATTCGCCCGGTCGAGTAGATGCCGCTGTTGCAGGACGACAGCGCCGCGGTGGTCACCACGAAGTTCACCACGCCGGCCGCCGCCGGGATGCCGATCAAGCTGAAGGCGTGGACGAAAGGACTGCCGTTCGCCGGGAATTGGTTCCACGGCACCAGCACGGTCAGCGCCGTGAGCGCGCCGACGTAGAAGATCAAGATCCGCCACATGACGGAGTTGATCGCGCGTGGCAGCACCTTCTCGGGGTTCGTGCTCTCGCTGGCGGTCTGACCGACCATTTCCACGCCCACGAAGGCGAACATGACGATCTGGAACGACAGCAGCGCGGCAGTCGGGCCGTTCGGGAAGAGGCCGCCGTGCGACCAGATGTTGCTCACCGCCGCCGAGCTGCCGAGATCGCTGAAGCCGAACACCAGGATCGCCGCGGCCAGCACGATCAGCCCGATGATGGCGAGCACCTTGATGAGCGCGAACCAGAACTCGAATTCGCCGAAGAGCCGTACCGCGATCAGGTTGACGCCGGTGAGGACGAACAGCGCGACGAGTGCCGGGATCCATTGTGGAACGTGGGGGAACCAGAACTGGAAGTACTTGCCGACGGCGGTGATCTCGGCCATGCCGGTCACGATCCACACCAGCCAGTACCCCCACCCGGTGGCGAACCGGGCCCACGGTCCGACGAATTCCCCGGCGTATTCCGCGAAGGAGCCGCTGACCGGCCGGTACATCAGCAGTTCGCCCAGCGCGCGCATCACGAAGAAGATCATCAGGCCCGCGATCGCGTAGATCGCGATGAGGCCGGGGCCGACCTGGTGCAGGGCCTTGCCCGAACCCAGGAACAACCCGACCCCGATCGCGCCTCCCAGTGCGATCATGTTGATGTGCCGGCTGCTGAGCGCGCGGCGGTATTCCTCGGTGGGTGGCTGACTCATGTGAGGAAGCTCCGTTCATGCGGCAGCGCTGCCGCCAGGTCGGTTCCAGGCCCATGTCGCAAACGTCGCATGTGCATTCGGCCACGTGCGTGTTGCAGACCACCATCAGGCATCCACCGCGAGGTGTCATTGTTCCGCGGGCACCGTTCGAGCGGAGTTGATTGTGTTCGAACCCCCCCTCCGCGTCACAAGCACCACACCGGACCCGGCTGTCCCGAAGGACGCGGCTGATCCACGGGACGGGGAGCGTTGGCCGGCTCGCGGTCGGTTCATCGCTGGAGTGCTAGGGAACCAGGACGCGTCCCGCGGCGAGCACGGAAGCCAGACCACCACCGAGCACTACGGCCGAGGCGGCGACGATGGGCGCCCGCCGGGTCCAAGCGCGTAGCGTCGGCGAGTCGGCGGCGCGGGTCAGCAGTTCGTCGCGACCCCGGAGCACGACGAGCCCGGCAGCGGTCAGGGTCAACGCCATGCCGAGTCCGAACGCGGCGACCATCAGCACCGCAGCGCCGACCCTGCCGGTGAGCAGTCCGCTGAGCAGGACGAGGAACGCCGATGGCGAGGGGAGCAGGCCTCCGGAGGTGCCGAGCAGCACGATGCCGCGCCAAGTGAGCAGGGATTCGCCGGGGAGCGGATGGGAGTGGCCGTGTCCATGTCCATGCGGGTGGCTTCGGTTGCGCAGGTGGTGCCGGAGCAATCCCACCCCGACGCCCACCACGACGAGGGCCGCGATCAGCTGCAGCCAGCCCGTCAGCGCCGTGATGTCCGGGGCGTTCTCGCTGGCGAGCCACCATCCGACAGCGAGCGTGGCGACGGACGCCGTGTGCATCGAGGCGACGATGATGCCCAGCCATACTGCGTCCCGTGCCCGTCCCCGGCCGCCCACGAGAAAGCCCGCGGCGAGCGTTTTCCCATGTCCTGGAGCGCATGCGTGAAAAGCTCCCACCGCGGCTGAGACGAGGAGCGCCAAGGGCAGTACGACGCGGTGTTCCAGCAGTCCGGAAAGGTCCGTGGTCCAGATCTTGAACGGCTCCCGCGGTCCTGCTGCCGCGCTCGTGTCGCTGCTGCCGGGTGCGCCGAGCGCGAGTGCGCGGGTCGGTTCACCGGCGGTGTGCAGGCCTCCGCCGCCCGACTCGGTGACGGAGATCGTGCGGTACTCCGGGGCGACGTCGTTCAGCACTGTGATCGTCAAGTCGACCGTGGCCACCGGGTTCTGGCAGCGGTAGCGGAGGCGGGCGCCGTCCTGGTCGAGGCGCGTGGTGTCCGCGTGGTCCAGCGGGCAGGGCCGGCCGTCCTGGCTCGGCTGGATGTGCGAGCCCAGGTACTGCGCCTCGGACGTGTTGGCCGCGTCCGCCGTTTCGTGGAGCACGGCCAGGTCGTCGTTCGCGGCTGACCAGATGACATCGACCGCGTTGCCGTCGGCGGCGATCCTGGCGACCGGAGGGGTGCCGAAGGGGTGCGCGTCCGCCGAACCGGCGAGGCCGAGCAGCGCCCATATTGCGAACGCGCCGGCCAGCAGGAGGCGACCCGCCTTGGAACGGGCGAGGTTGAGGAAGTGCACGGCCGTATTCCGATCAGGAGTGCCCTGCGGGCTGCTCCACTGCGAGCAGCCCGCAGGGCGGGAGTGGTGTACCGGTTGACCTGTCAGCTGCCGTGACCGCTACCGGCCGGGTGCCGGGCCGCCAGGGCGTGGATCGTGCCGTCGTCGGTGAGGGCGAACACCCAGTCGCCGCTGATGGACAACGCCGAAGCCACGCCGCCGCCGAGGTCGTACTCGGTCAGCCGCTTGCCGGTGGCGCGGTCCAGGACGACCAGACGTCCGTCCCAGGTGCCCGCGTACAGCCGGTCCTCGGTGACCACGGCGTGCATCGCAGGGGAACCGGGCCCCTCGGTGCACCCCTTCGCCACCCGCCATTCGTCGTCGAGGGGGCTCTCGCCGGGCAGGTAGCCGACCGGGGTTTCCCACAGCGGTTCGCCGGGTTCGGCCGCGCTGGTGTCGTAGGCGCGGATGACACCGTCACGGCTCGCGATGTAGGCGATGTCGCCCCAGACGGCGGGACTGGTCAGCGGGGCGGGGCCGGGTTCGCAGGTGCTGGCGCCGCCCACCGGGGACTGCCACAGGACGGCACCGGTCTTGAGGTCGTGCCCGCGGGCGCCGCTCGCGGTCATCGTCACCAGCTTCGGGTCTCCTCCGGCCGGATCGGTGAGGGCGGGGGAGGAGTGGCTGTCGATGCCGCCCTGGGTGTTCTGGACCCAGAGCTGACTGCAGCTGGCGAGGTCCATGGCGACCAGCGTGCTGCTGGAGTCGGTGTGCAGGTAGGCGGTGTTGGAGCCGGGTTGGCGGACGGCAGTGCTGTGGAACTGGCCCCAGCTGGTCGCTCCGTTGAAGCCGCCCAGCAGGTCACCGCTGCGAGCGTCGCGGCACTGGATCTTGTTCCAGTTCTGGTAGACGGCGACGGTGCGGCTCTGGCCCTGCAGGTCGAAAACGCTGACCGGACCACCGGCGCGACCGTAGCGGCGCACGGTGTCGCCGTGCCGCTCCTCGTTCTCGATCGTCTGCCAGACGACGTGGCCGTCCTTGGCGTCGAGGGCGTAGATCCGGCCGACGGCGGTGGTCAGGTAGACCTTGCCGTCGTGCAGGGTGGGCGCCGACTCGGCGTCGCCGTCCAGGTAGGTGCGCCAGATTTCGCGGCCGGAGGCGAGGTCGTAGGCGAGCATCGTGCTGTACGGGGAGTCGAACGCCCGTGAGGAGACGATCACCTTCCCGTCGGCGATCACCGATCCGTCGAGGTTGAACTGCTCACCGGTGTTGGCGGCCCAGCGCAGGTCGAGCTCGGCGCCCGGATCGTCCGCGCTCGCGGAGCGCCCCGCCTCGTCGCGCCCCTGACGGGTCCAGTCCTGACCGCCCTCCGGCTTCGCCAGCTCGTCTTCGGGCACCACCGTGAACGAGTTCTTGAGGATGGGCCAGGCCTGGCCCTCGGTGTCCACTGCGGTCATCTCCGCCGTGTAAGTTCCCGGCCGCAGATCGTCGAGGTGGTCGCTGACCCGGGTCCAGGAGATCCGGGCATCCGGACAAGGCTCCGGGGTGCCACCGGGCGGCGCGAAGCAGTTCTCGATGCCCGTCCGCTTGTTGCCTGCGCCGAACTTCAGCCCGCTTTGCTGCCGCACCGCTTTGCCTCGGTCGTCGCGGACGGTGAGGGTGGCTGCGGCCGGGGTGCGGCCGTTGTCCTCGGCGTAGAGCTCGACGGGGATCTTCCCGCCGGCGGGGTGGACGCTGCCCTGTGCGGGACTGACGAGCGCGGCATCATCGTTGATGTCGAACTGACGGTGCGTCCCCATGACGTAGCCGGTGTCCTCGTTGCGAGGGGTGCGCGGGTCGTCGGTGATGGACTTGAAGTCGAGGATCTTGTAGTCCGGGTGGGCGCCGTCGATGCCGTAGGTGCCCTGGTTGTTGATCTCGACCGAGCGGTCGAAGGCTCCGCGGCGGTACTCGGCTTGCTGGTTGTGGCCGGCGGCGAACATCCGCACGTCGTACTTGGCGAGTTCGTCGATGGTCGGCTGCATGCCCGCGCCTGGTCCCCACACCGTGAACAGCGACCGGTGCGCGAAGACGAGCACCTGCTTGCCGACCGCGTGGCGCTTGAGGTCTTCTCGCAGCCAATCCAGCTGCGGTTTCAGGCCGCTGGAGTCGTAGTTGTCCTCCAGGACGACGATGTGGCGGCCGTTGCGGTCGAAGCTGTACCACTCCGGGCCCATGTTCCGCCGGTAGTACTCCAGGCTTCCGCCGTAGCCCTGGGAGGTGGCGGTGCCGCCGACGTCGTGGTTGCCGAGCGTCGGGTAGAAGGGCATGCCGAGCTTTCCGTCGGTCAGGCCCTTCCGCAGGATGTCGTAGCCACCTTGGCGACGGGGCTCCGCGGCGTAGTCGGTGACCGTCAGGTCGCCGGTCGCGATGGCCATCGTCGCACCGTCGACCTCGGACATCGCCTCGACCTGGCCGGTCCACTGCGGCAGCGTCGAGCGCGCCGCCTCGTCCCTGGTGTTGGAGACCTCGATGTCGGAGTCCATCACCCATTTCTCGGTGGGGTCGGCGGCGTTCTCGTCCGGCACGAGGGCGAAGTCGATGCCGGTGTGCGGGCCGGCACCGTCGGGCACCTCGTGGAAGAACTGCGGGACGTAGTCCTCGCGCAGCGCTGGGGTGTAGCCGTTGGGGGAGACGATGCTGACGAGATCGGTCTCCCGCCGGGCCGGGTCCATCCACAGGGTGTACGAGCCGTCGGCGCCGGTGGTCGTCCAGACGGCACCGTCGGTGACATCGACGCCGGGCATGGGGGCCTCGCCTGGGTCCCGCACCGCATTTCGGTTGACATCCGCGAAGACCGTGCCCCGCACCGGCACCGGATCTGCGGTCACCGCCGTGTCAGCGGCGAACGACGTGCCGGCTGCGGTCGGCACCAGAGCCGCCGACACGGCGGCACCGGCCGCCACCAGCCGCTTGCGGCGTCGGACAGGGCCGCGCGCCAGCGGCTGCTCGGGCTGCGAGCGGCGGCGGAGCACCAAGCGGATGACCTGCAGCGCGACGACGGCGAGGGCGATGCCAAGCGCCGCGGTGAGCCACGGGAAGGCGAGGCTCGAAGGCGGGGGATGGGCGCCCGACGCGTCGACGACCGGGGTTTCCGCGGTCGCATCGACCGTGTTGCCGTCGAACTCGACGACGGCCTGGGTCAGTCCCCCCTCCCGGAGCATCGAGGTCAGGTCGAGCTCGTCGACGTGACAGCCCCACGCCAGTTCGACCACCACACCACCGGGAACCCCGCCGCCGTCGCCCGCAACACCGGAGCCGGTGGCCGGGCAGGAGGAGGACAGCAGGCGCGCTGCCCAAGCCCCCGCGTTCTCGGGCGACACCACGTCGTGATGGACGATCAGCCTCCCGCTGGTGACGTCGTCCTCGGTGGAAACGACGAGCTCGGCGTGCTGCGGCGACACATGCGCATATGCGGGCTGCGCACCGAAGCCCAGCACGAAGAGCAGCAGCACGAGACCGGTCCCGGCCGCTGCGCGGATTGGTTTCATGTGCAGGAAGGATGCAGGTCCGAGGAGTCCGGCAGCAGAACAACCGGCGAAGCTTCTCCTGCACGACGACCAACTCGTACCGGGAGCGACTCGCGCGAACGAGAGCTCTCCCGCGGGAAGTCGCTGCCGGATCGTCGGCTCCCATCCGTTGTGGACCTGTCCGCCGCTCAGGGCGTTTCCGCGACGGGCAGCAGGAACCCCCGGGAAAGGTCGTCGTCCGGATCCACCACGAGGGTGTTGTACCCGGTCAGGTAGGCGGTGCCTTCCACCGCCGGGATGATCGCCGGCTGTCCCCGCACCGAGGTGGTGCCGACGATCCGGCCGACGAAGGTGGTGTCGATGATGCTGTGGTTCACGAGTTCGCCGGTGACGTCGAGTTCGCCGCGCGCAGCCAGGTCGGCGAGGCGGGCGCAGGTGCCGCTGCCGCACGGCGAGCGGTCGACCTGGCCGTCTGCGAAGACCGTCACGTTGCGTTCCTCGATGCGGCCCTCCGCGCTGGAGAGGCGATCGTAGAAG
>NZ_JBSGJZ010000081.1:0-7785 GCF_053605825.1 Saccharopolyspora sp. NPDC003752
GTTTCGCGCGAAACCGCCGCCCTTCCCGCACGCGGATCGCCGGTTTCGCGCGAAACCGCCAGGTGCTCGACGTGACCCGGCGCGAAAACGAGGGCGCCCCCGGTCGAGAGACTCGGCCGGGGGCGCCCCTTCTCGCGTCAGTCCTTCGGCTTGCCCAGGCGCAGGGCTAGGACCAGGCCGAGGGCGACCACGACCACCGCGCCGACGATCCACGGCCAGATCGGCATGCCGCCGGACTCCGCCGACTCCGGGCCGGGCTGGTCCGCGTTCTGCGGGGCCGGGGCCGGCGTGCCCCCGCCCGGCGCGGTCAGCGTGAAGGTGACCTTGCCGGGCACCGGGTGGCCGTCGTTGGACAGCACCCGGTAGCCGACCGTGTAGACACCCGCCGGACCGAGCTCGCGGACCGGCGCGACGACCGAGTTGCCCTCGACCCGCACCTCCCCGTCGGTCCAGTACGTGCCGTCCGGGCCGACCACGTTGACCGTGTTGTAGCCCTCGCCGGTGCGCACCGGCTGGTCGAAGGTCAGCCGGACCTCACGGGGCCCGGTGGCCAGCTGCGCGCCTTCCGGCGGGTCGCTGCTGACCAGCACGTTGTGCGCGAGCGCCGTGCCCGCGCCGCCGAGCAGCGCGGCCAGCGCCAGCACCGCGACCGCCATCAACCGCTTCACGACTCGTCCTTCCCGGATTCCTGCTGCTTCGCAGCCTGTCCGGCGTTCCGGCTGCGCGCGAGGGCACCGGCCCCCACGCCCAGGCCGAGCGCGCCGACCAGGAGTCCGGCGCCGCCCAGCCAGCGGGCCGTGTCGTCACCGGTGCCGGCGGCCTGTTCGCCGGCCTCCTGGCCGTGCGAGCTGCCGCCGTGCGAGTGCCCCTCCTCGGCCTCCTCGACCAGCTTGAGGGTCGGGGCCGGGTGCTCCGGCTCCTCGCCGTTCGGCGGCGTCGGAGCGTCCCAGTTCACGACCTCGCCGTTGTCGTAGGTCTGGGTGGTGGGCAGCAGCAGTTCGTCGGTGTTGGTCGGCAGGGCGCCGAGCGTCGCCTCGAACTCGTTGAACTCGTTCGGCCCGATCCGGTTGCCTGGCTGCGCGGTCCACGTGATGCTGCGCACAGTTTCGGTGACCTGCGCGCCCGCCACCTCGACCGGCGCGATCTGGACCCGCTCCACCTCGACGGTCCAGCCGGGCATCGGCTTGGTGCGCACCGAGCTCAGCGGGTACTGCTCCGGCAGGTTCACCTTGACCTGCACGGTTCCGGCGTTCGGCCGCTCGTTCGGGACGCGGAAGGCGACCTTGGCGTAGCCGCCCTTGGCCGCCTCGCCGGGCTGTGCGGAAACGTGCGCGGACGCCGTGCCCGCGCCCATTAGCGCAACAATGCCGCAAGCAGCGGTCAGCGCCGCGGATCGAACCGCGAATCGATTTGTCGACATGTTCACTTGAATCTCCTGCGTTTCGGGCTATTCGCGCGCGCGAATACGCGACGAAATGACGAAAGAGCAACGATCAGGTGGCGAATTCCACGTGATCGCCGCCGGCGGCAGGAGATTCCGGCGGCCCGCGACGGGCATGAATGCGCTGGTAGATCAGCTGCGCCAGAGTACGCACCGTGACCACGACGACGCACACCGTGCGCGGCTGCGCAACCACCGGTAGTGGGGTGGACCTGCGGGGCAGGATGGATCCGAGGAGGCGCGCGACTACGAAGAGTGCCCGCTCGGCGCGGGCCATCACGAGCCCGGTCAGCAGCACCACGGCGGCGTGCCCGAGCGTCATGACCAGCGGCGAGAACCGCATCCCGGCGTACCCGTGACCGTCCTGGTGTGACGCCACGAGCTGGAGAAATACGTGAAGTGCCAGCTGGCTGGCGCTCAAGGCCCCTAGAATGCCCCACGACCCGCGCTTGCGATCAGCGAGTGCCACACCGGCACCGGCCAACAGGCCGGTGATCACCAAGGTTGTACCCGGATCGGGTAACGACCCCCCGGCGGCCGCATGTGCGGCCACGGACAGTGACGCCGACGTGGTGGCCAAACCGGCACCGCGCAGGACGCGCAACGCGCCCTGCGTAGGTCTGATTCCGGCTGCCACGGCAGCCAAGTCTAGGTGTCGGTTCGGCCACGCTGACCGCAGGTGAGCTTGCCTTGTTCACCCGATTGGGTCACGGTTTACGGGTTGCAGACGGTCCGGAGCTACCAGCTGCACATTTGCCGGCCACTTAGTTCCAGATCGTCGTAACTGACGACGGAGAGGAGGGGGCGTCGCCGAAAGTCGGCGCCGAAACCTGTGTCGACCGAAACAAAACAAAGTGGTGAGCCCACCGAGGGCCACCATACAACTGGATTGACAGGAAGCCCCGAGTTCCTCGGGAAACCGCGCACGGACTGGGTCGTGTTCGGGGTCACCGCGGCCATCATGTTCGTCGTGGTGCTCTGGGGAGCGGTGGGCACCGACTCGCTGAGCACCGCGTCGAAGGCGGCCCTGAACTGGCTGCTGACCAACACGGGCTGGGGCTTCGTGCTCGCGGCCACCGCGTTCGTCATCTTCGCCCTGTACCTGGCCTTCAGTAAGTTCGGCCGGATCCCGCTCGGCAAGGACGGGGAGCAGCCGGAGTTCCGGACGATCTCCTGGATCGCCATGATGTTCAGCGCCGGTATGGGCATCGGTTTGATGTTCTTCGGCGTTAGCGAGCCGCTGGGCCACTTCGTCTCCCCGCCGCCGGGGACGTCCCCCGCGGAGAGCGAAGAGGCCATCAAGACGGCCATGGCGACCTCGCTGTTCCACTGGACGCTGCACCCGTGGGCGATCTACGCCGTGGCGGGTCTGGCGATCGCCTACAGCACCTTCCGCCGCGGGCGCCGCCAGACGATCAGCGCCGTGTTCCTGCCGCTGATCGGCAAGCGCAACTCCGAGGGCCCGCTCGGCAAGGTGATCGACATCCTCGCGCTGTTCGCGACGCTGTTCGGTTCCGCTGCCTCGCTGGGCATCGGCACCCTGCAGATCCGCAGCGGTCTGGAGAGCGCGGGCTGGCTGGCCAAGGACTCGGCCGGCAGCACCGTCCTGGTGGCGATCATCGTCGTCCTGACGGTGTGCTTCATCCTGTCCGCGGTATCGGGCGTGGAGAAGGGCATCCAGTGGCTGTCCAACATCAACATGGTGTTGGCCGGTGTGCTGGCGCTGTTCGTGTTCGTCGTCGGCCCGACGGTGTTCATCCTCGACCTGCTGCCCACCTCGGTGGGGTCCTACATCAGCGAGTTCGGCGAGATGGCCTCCCGCGCCGGCGCCACCGGCGGCGACGAGATGCAGAGCTGGCTGGCCAGTTGGACGATCTTCTACTGGGCGTGGTGGATCTCGTGGACGCCGTTCGTGGGCATGTTCATCGCCCGCATCAGCCGCGGCCGCACCATCCGGCAGTTCGTGGCCGGCGTGCTGCTGGTGCCCAGCGGCGTGAGCCTCGTCTGGTTCGCGATCTTCGGCGGCGCCTCGATCGACGCCCAGAAGGCGGGTGCCAACGTCTACGGCGAGGGCTCCGCGGAGGCGCAGACCTTCGACGTGCTGGGGACCATGCCGTGGGCGACGGTCACCTCGGTGCTGGTGATGGTCCTGGTGGCGATCTTCTTCGTCTCCGGTGCCGACGCCGCGTCGATCGTGATGGGCACGCTGTCCCAGCGGGGCGCCATCGAGCCGAGCAAGTGGGTGGTCGTCTTCTGGGGTGCCGCGACCGGTGCCGTGGCCGCGATCATGCTGGTCATCGGCAGCGCAGGCGGTGATGAGGAGAAGGCACTGGACGGCATCCAGAACCTGACCTTCATCGGGGCATTGCCCTTCGCCATCGTCATGGTGTTCATGTGCGTGGCCCTGCTCAAGGACCTGCGCAGCGACGACGTGACGCTGCGCGACGCCAAGGGCGCCGAGGTGCTGGAGCAGGCGGTCATCGCCGGTACCGAGGAGCACGACGGCGAGTTCCAGCTGGTGACCACGCCGGCCGAGGCCGACGAGAGCGAGGCCACCGCGACGGCGCCTGCCGGCGGAAAAGAGTAAGAAGCGTGAACTTCCTGGACTACGTCGCATCCAGGTGGCAATCGCTGCTGGTGGATTCCTACCAGCACGCCAGCATGGTGGTGCAGTGCATCGTGCTGGCGACGATCGTCGGCGTCCTGGTCGGGGTTGCGGTCTACCGCAGCCCCGCCGGGGCGGCGATCGCCACCGCTCTCTCGAGCGCGATCCTGACCATCCCGTCGTTCGCCCTGTTCGGCCTGCTCATCCCCGTGCTGGGGCTGGGCGTGGCGCCGTCGGTGGTGACGCTGGTGCTGTACGCGCTGCTGCCGATCATCCGCAACACCATCGTCGGGTTGTCTACAGTCGACCAGCCGATCTTGGACGCGGCCCGCGGCATCGGCATGAGCCGGTTCGGCGTGCTGACCCGCGTCGAGCTGCGGCTGGCCTGGCCCGCGATCCTCGCGGGCATGCGGGTGAGCACCCAGATGCTGATGGGCATCGCCGCCATCGCGGCCTACGCCAAGGGCCCCGGCCTGGGCAACCTGATCTTCAGCGGTCTGAGCCAGCTGGGCGGCGCGAACGCGCTGAACATGGCCATCGCCGGCACCGTCGGCGTGATCATCCTGGCGCTGCTGCTGGACGCCCTCTTCGTGCTGTTCGGGCGGTTGACGACATCGAGAGGTATTCGTGGCTGACGACAAGAACACCCCCGCCGGCGGGCACGGCGTCGAGATCCGCCTGGAAGAGGTCTCCAAGCGCTACCCGGGGCAGAAGCTGTCCGCGGTGGAGTCGGTGACCATGACCATCCCGGCCGGCGAGACCGTGGTGCTGGTCGGACCGTCCGGCAGCGGCAAGACCACCACCATGCGGATGATCAACCGGCTGATCGAGCCGACGGCCGGCAAGATCACCATCGGTGGGCAGGACGTCCTCGGCCTCGACCCGGACAAGCTGCGCCGCGAGATCGGCTACTCGATCCAGCAGGCCGGCCTGTTCCCGCACCTGACCGTCGGCGAGAACGTCGGCGTGGTCCCCGGCCTGGTCGGCTGGGACCGCAAGCGCATCCGCGAGCGGGTCGACGAGATGCTCGACCTGGTCAACCTCGACCCGGGCGAGTTCCGCGGCCGCTACCCGCGGCAGCTCTCCGGTGGTCAGCAGCAGCGCGTCGGCGTGGCGCGGGCGCTGGCGGCCAACCCGCCGGTGCTGCTGATGGACGAGCCCTTCGGAGCCGTGGACCCGATCACCCGCGGGGTCCTGCAGGACGAGCTGATGCGCCTGCAGGCCGAGCTGGGCAAGACGATCGTGTTCGTGACGCACGACTTCGACGAGGCGGTCAAGCTCGGCGACCGGATCGCGGTGCTGGGCGATCGCTCCAAGATCCTGCAGTACGACACGCCGGAGGCCATCCTGGCCAACCCGGCGGACGACACCGTGGCCGGCTTCGTCGGCGCCGGTGCCGCGCTCAAGCAGCTCACCCTGCGGCGGGTCCGCGAGATCGAGGTGGGCCAGGTGCCGACGGCGACCATCGACGAGTCGCCCGCGGTGCTGAAGGAGCGCCTGGGCACCCGCCGCGGCGCGATCGGCCTGGTGCTGGACAAGCGCAACCGCCCGCTGCGCTGGGCGACCGCCCGCGAGGCCGGCGCCGTGTCCACGTTGGACCGCGCCGGGCGGCCGGTGGAGGACAGCGTGGCGCTGGCCTCGACGCTGCAGGACGCGCTGGAAGCGATCCTCACCGACGACGACGGCGTCGCGGTGGTCACCGGCTCCCGCGGCGAGTACGTCGGCGTGGTCGACATCGACACGGTGATGAACACGATCAAGGCGCTGCGCGAGGAGCACGCCGACGACGAACCGGCCGAGGACCAGTCATGAGCAGCCAGTTCGCTTCGGACTCCGGGTCCCGCAGCGCGGAGCGGCTGCGGCTGCTGGCGCAGCCGATCGCGGTCGTGGCGCTGGTCGCCGGGGTGCTGGGCTGGGCGTTCAGCCAGGACAACGACGAGGTGACCGCGCGCAGCATCAACTCGACCACGATCCTCAGCCTGACCTGGACCCACTTCCTGCTCAGCCTCGCGGTCGCCGTGATCGTCGTCGTGGTGGCGGTGCCGCTGGGCGTGGTGCTCAGCCGCAGCTGGGCGCGGCGGGCGGTGCCGCTGGTCATCGGCCTGGCCAACATCGGCCAGGCCGCGCCCTCGGTGGGTCTGCTGGTGCTGTTCTTCCTGATCACCGGCGGCGCGACCGGGTTCTGGATCGCGGTGCTGCCGATCGCCTTCTACGCGCTGCTCCCGGTGCTGCGCAACACCATCGTCGGCCTGCAGCAGGTCGATCCCTCGCTGATCGACGCGGGCCGCGGCATCGGCATGTCGGCGACGGGCGTGCTGGCGCGCATCGAGCTGCCGCTGGCGGTGCCCTACATCCTGGCGGGCCTGCGCACCGCGCTGGTGCTGGCCGTCGGCACCGCGACGCTGGCGCTGTTCGTCGGCGCCGGCGGGCTCGGCGAGATGATCAACACCGGGTACAAGCTGAACGACTGGACCGTCATGGTCGTCGGCGCGGTGCTGGCGATGTCGCTGGCGCTGCTGGTCGACTGGCTGGGCGCGCTGGCCGAGACGTACCTGTCGCCGAGGGGGTTGCGATGAACCGGAAGATGTCGCGCCGCGGCGCGTTCAAGCTGGCCTCGGTGGCGGCGACCGGCGTGCTGCTGACCAGCTGCGGGCTCAGCTCCGGCGGCTCGGTGCCGCTCGCGGTGGAGCCGGGAACCATCCGGCCGGTGCCGGAGCTGCAGGGCGTCACGATCACCGTCGGGTCCAAGGACTTCACGGAGCAGCTGGTGCTCGGCTACATCGCCGAGTTCGCGCTGTCCGCGGCAGGCGCCGACGTCCGCGACCTGACCAGCATCGTCGGCTCGGCCAGCGCCCGGAAGGCGCTGGAGAGCAGCCAGATCGACATCCTGTGGGACTACACGGGGTCGTCCTGGATCAGCTACAACGGCAACACCGACCCGATCCCGGACGCCCGCGCCCAGTACGAGGCCGTCAAGAAGCTGGACCTGGAGCGCAACGGCGTCGCCTGGACGGCGATCACCTACAACGTGGACAACACGTACGCGTTCGCGGTCAACCAGGACGCGGCGCAGCGGCTGGGCGTGGAGAAGCTCTCCGAGCTCCCGAAGATCATCGCGGAGAAGCCGGACGAGGCCTCGTTCTGCGTGGACACCGAGTTCGCCAGCCGCAACGACGGCATGCCCGGGGTGGAGAAGGCGTACGGCTTCACCGCGGACCGGTCGAAGGTGAAGGTGCTGACCGAGGGCAGCATCTACCAGGCCACCCAGAACGGGACCTGCACCTTCGGCGAGGTGTTCACCACCGACGGGCGGATCCGGGCGCTGAACCTGAAGGTCCTGGCGGACGACCGCCAGTTCTTCCCGAGGTACAACCTCGGCATCACGACCCGGGACGAGCTCCTCAAGCGCTACCCGCAGATCACGTCGGTCTTCGAGCAGGTGTCGGCGAAGCTGACGAACGCGGAACTGCTGAAGATGAACGCCCAGGTGGACGTCAACGGCCGGGACCCGGCGGACGTGGCGAGGGAGTGGCTGGTCCAGCAGGGCCTGGTGAAGCTCCCCGGCGGAGAAGCCGCAGGCCGCTGACCGAAGGGGCACCCACGACCGAACGACTCCGCGCCGATCGGGTCCGGGCCGATCGGGTCCGCAATTTCAATGAGCGTTTTTCATCCTGCGTGTTCGAGGGTGAGGATGGCTTTGGCGAGGGTGCCGACGCGGTGGGGGCAGGCGCGGACGCGG
>NZ_JBSGJZ010000082.1:0-7125 GCF_053605825.1 Saccharopolyspora sp. NPDC003752
CTCCGCCGGGGTGGCCGCGGCCCCCCCGGCCCCCCCCCCCCAGACCGGGGGGGCGGGGGGGGGGGCCGGCCGCGCCCCCCCCCCCCCCCCGCCGCCCTTCCCGCGCGAGGTGACCGGTCACTTGCTGCGCAGCCGGATGCGGTCGAAGACCGCCGGGTCGAGCGTTCCGGCGCGGTCCACGGCCCGGGACTGGACCATGAACCACGGCTGGGCACTCTCCCGCGCCGCGCGCACCGGCACGAAACCCTGGTCCACCAGCGAAATCGCGTAGTCGACCGACACCTCGCAGAGGTCGTTGAGCGCGGCCGTGCCGTGCCACGGCATCACCCCGGCGCCGCCGAGCGGGACGAACCGCAGCCGGCCCGCCGCCGGGCGGATGGACAGGCTCATCCGCACGCAGCCCTCCCGCCACAGCACCGAGTAGCCGAGTTCCTCGTCGACGTGCTTGTTCGCCAGGTAGGTGATCGTTTCCCGCCACGCCGTCGCCAGCAGGTCGCCGCGCGCCCGGCGGACCTCGGCCGGCACCGCCGGATCGGTCAGGTCGAAGGGATTCGCGTAGATCCGCTGCGACCACGCGAACGGATCGCCGCCGGGGCAGGGGACGTCGACGGCCTGCAGCACGGAGCGGAACAGCTCGGCGAACCGCGGCCGCCCGGGCCCGGCCGGATCCCGGGCGTCGGCTTCCCCCAGCGCCGCCCGCGGATCGCGGCGGACGTCCAGCCCGGCGAATGCCGTGGCGTACCGGTCGCGGTGCTTCGCCAGCAGCTCCGGCCGCTGCGTGCGGTCGCCGCACCGCGGATGCGCGTCGGCGGCGTCGTCGAAGTCCTCGACCGCCACCACGTCCCGCAGTCCCGCGCTTTCCACCTGCGCGACCAGCTCCCGGTGGTAGCCCGCGTAGCGGTCCGGCTCCCGGAACCTGAAGTGGCTGGCATCGGTGAGCGCCCGCACCGCGATGCCCGGCGGGTGGATCTGCCGGACGGCCTCGTCGAGCTGCCGCAACCGGATCAGCATGGCCAGCTCGGCGAGGTCGGGCAACCCGCCGAGCGCCTTCAGCCGGGAGCCGTCCTGCTTCAGCGACGGCCCCACCACGACGAACGGGATGCGCTCACCGGCCTCGATCGAGGCGAGCACGTCCCGTTCGGCCGCCTCGGGCGGATACGCCGTCCTGGACGCGCCGAACGGCTTCGCCGTCAAGACCCGCCACACCGCGCGGCAGATCGCCGCCGGATCGGCGCGGGCACCGACCTCGCGGCCGAGCCGCCGCCCGTCGGCCACCGCGGTCGCGACCAGCGACTCGACGATCCGCGACTGCTCCTCCGCGGTCAGTTCCACGCCGTGCGACCAGATCGTGGGGCGGGTGCTGAGGTCCCCGATCCGCAGCCTGCTCAGCGACGTCACGTGCGACAGCTGCGGCGCGTCGGCCGAGTGCCCGCGCCCCAGCGGAACCGGCTGCGGCAGCGACTCGAACGTCCGTATCCCGCAGCGGACTTGGTCTCCACCGTCCACAGTGAACCCGGGTGGACGTGCGGCCACCACCGAGGCGGTGGGGAACGCCGCCCGCAGCGCTTCGCGATTGCCGGCCGAGTCGTCGAAGGCGGCGACGAGCTCGTGCTCCGGCATGTCGAGCAGCGCCGCGACCTTCTGCCCCGCGACCGGCCCGTCATCGGTGGTGCGCAGGTCGAGGTGGCCGAGTCCGTGGCGGCTCAGGACCTCTTCGGTGGCGGCCCTCATCCGGTGGCGGCGACCGGTCAACCAGACGACCCGGGCACCGGCCTGTTCCAGGTCCCGGACGAATTCCACCAGGCCCGGCGCCGGTTCGTCGGTCAGCAGGGCTTCCCGGTGCCACGCGACATTCTGGCGGTACTCGGCGTACAACGCGTCCCAGTCGAGTTCGGGATACCGCGCCGGCAGCCCGTTCGCCGCCAGGAACGGGCGCCAGCCCGGCCGGTACAGCCCGGGCAGCACGTCGAGCCGCGCCGGGGCGGCGAACTCGGCGATGCCGTGCGCTTCGCCCAACCGGCGCAGCGCCTCGCCGACCCGGTGCTTCGGGTGCAAGGCGCAGAAGTCGAGGTCCACGGCGACCAGCGGGCGCGGCAGGCCCGGCTCGTTCCGGCACCGCGCGCTGCGCGCCCGGACCAGCCGGACGACCCGGCTGAGGATCTCGTGCTGCTCCGCCGCGACGACGTGCACGAAGCGCAGCCACGGGTGGTCACCGGCGAACGCGGCCGCGGTCGACTCGGCCAAGTGGCGCAGTTCCTGCGCGATGACGCGGTCGAAGGCGGCCCGGACCTGGTCCTGCTCGTCGCCGCTGATGAGCACGCACGCGGCCGCCAGCTCGTCCAACTTCTCGTCCAGCGCGGCGACGACGCCCGGCACCCCGGACCGCGCGCGGCGGATCCCGCCGAGCACGATGCGCCCGGTGGCCGTCGCCGCCGAGTCCAGCTCGACGCCGAGCTCGCCGGCCGGCAGGAAACCCCGCGCCAGCAGCCCGCGGAACGTGATCAGCAGCGGCCGGACCACGAACTCGGCGAGGTGCTCCGGCGCCGTCCAGCCCGGTGGCCGGCCGGCCACGATCCGCTTCAACCACAGCACATCGCCGGGGAACTCCCAGCGCGCCAACTCACCCAGGGGGATCGCGTTCCGCGCCGCGGACAGCTCTCCCACCGCCCGGTGCTCGCCGGTCCCGGCCGCCGCCACGCAGTAGAGCCGCAGCAGCGGATCCTCGTCCAGCAATTCCCCCAGCCGCTCCGACCGGACATCCGGACCGCACAAAACCATCTCCAATCCAACAATTCCGGAAAAAACGCACGCACCACGAAGTCCCGCTCGCGTGCGCGAGCGGGCAGTGCAAAAATCAGCGATCACTCCCGAGCGAATTCGCCCGCGCTCGGGCAAGAAACACCGGCACCGCGGGCACTACCGGCTCGCGATGCCGGAAAAAGCGACTACTACCAGGGAAAACGTCGAATTCGCCCCGACCGAACCGGACCGCGCCGATCGTCGAAGCCCCAGTTCAACCGGCGCGTCGGCGCGCAGACACCCGACGGGACCACCGATGACGCGCCCGTCGCCGAGTGGTCATTCACCATCGGCGAGCTGCACGAGCGGGACGCAGCAGTCGCCTTCCAGCCGCTGCACCGCGATCCGGCCGCAGCGCTCCAGCTCCTGTCGGGTGATCCAGCCCGCGGCGTAATGGCGGTAGGCCTGGGCCAACAGGACGAGCTCCGCGAGGTGATCGGCGTGCCGGCGTCGGAGGTCTTCGGGCAACCGGGGCAGCGAACCGGCCTGGCTGTCCACCACATCGTCGAGCACCTGCGCAGCGCACAACGCGTGCGCACGGCGCCAACGCGGCATCCGCGGCAAGAACTTCGCGATCCTCATCGACAGCCCGTCCCGTAGCAACGCACCGATGGAGCAGTTCGCCCGTATGGTTTACCCCTTCCACCGAACGCTCGTCAGCAGAAATTGCCCAACGAACGCGGCGATCGACCCAACATCGCCCGTTCGGCCTAGCAAACGACCGGATCAGCTGTACGGCACCCATTGCGTGAAGAGATCTCCGTCCCTGATCGTGCGCAACCGCTGGTGCAGTTGCTCGCGAACCCCGGGATTGCTGCGCAGGATCGGGAGCACCCCGGTGGTGATCTTCAGCTCGCGCAGTTCGCGCAGCACGGGAAAGCCTTCCCAGCGCGTGATGTCGAATCCGTAGGCCCTGGCCAGGTCCTCGTGCCAGCCCGGCGGGTGCCCCATCCGCAGGCGCCCCACCGCGATCGGCGTCAGATCCCACTCCGGCGGGCCCATGCACAGCGAATCCAGGTCGCACAGCAGCGGCCCGTCCGCGCCGCCGATCACGTTGCCGAGGTGCGCGTCCGCGTGGATGACGCTGCGCGCCAGCGGGAACCGCAGCTCCGCCAGGCGCTCTTCCAACACGTCGCAGCGCTGCGCGAGGAACCGGTGATCGGCCGGATCGATGTCCACCGCGTCGGTCAGCCGGCGCCGGATGTCGGCCATCGGCTGCCAGTCCAGGAACGTCGGGGACGGCGGTTTCGAGTGCATCTGGCGCAACAGCTCGCCGAGGTCGGCGCCGCCGGGCATCGGCCCGGTCTCGGGCACGTACTCCCAGAATGTCGCCAGGTGTTCGCCCACCTGGACCGGCTGCTCAAGACCCGGCAGCAGGCGCACGGCGGGAACCCCGTGCGAGGCCAGCCAGCGCGCGGCTTCCACGGCGTTGAAAGCTCGATAGGTGAACGACGGGGAAAGCACGACGCGGACGACCACGCGGTGGTCCCGAAGCAGGAAAACCCCGTTGTTGACGATTCGGAGCAATCGCGCGGCGGTCGGGTCGAGGCCGACGGCGGCGCAGATCTCGGTCAGTGCCAGCTCCAGCTCCGGCGGGATGCACCGACCCTGTTCCAGTGGTTGTGTCTTCATGCTCATCGTTTCGGACCGACGGCACCGCTGCCCCGGCGCGCCGAGCTCACACCCGGCGGAACCGCCGGACGGCCTCGAACAGGTCGCGGACGTCGGAATTCATCCGGTGCTTGCTCGCTTCGAGCTCCAGCGGCTTGAGCCGGTCGGCGACGCGCTGGGACTTGACCCGCTCGCCGTGCTCCAGCGCCCGCCGCCCGACCTTGACGCCCTCCTGCAGGTCGCCGGCCCGGATGTGGTTGGTGGCCTGCAGGCTCAGGCCGAAGACGTGGGTGCGCGCCATGTCCGCGCCGTAGGCCTCGTTGCACTTGATGGTCTCGGCGACGGCGATCGACGCGTGCTTCTTGGGGTCGAACACCGACAGCGCGTCGTGCGCGGAGCCGATCATGCCGTGCAGGTCGTTCTCGGTGAAGAAGCGCACCCAGTCGGGCGCCTCGTCGGCGCGGGCGCGGGCGAACTCGTCCTTGGTGCGGCCGACCATCTTCTGCACCTGGTCCGGCTTGTTCAGCATGCCGTAGGCCCAGGCCTCGTTGGCGCACAGCACGGCCACGGTCAGCGCGGAACCGGAGTCCTGCGCGGCGATCTGGCCCAGCTGGAACAGCTTCAGCGCCTCGTTGGGCTCCTCGTAGTGCAGGTAGACGCGGCCCATCCGGTACAGCACGCTGGCCACCAGGCCGTCGTCCTCGGCCTGCTTCGCGAACTCCAGCGCCTTGCCGAAGTGACCGCGGGCGGGATCGAGCAGGCCCACGTCGAACGAGGTCCAGCCGGCCAGGCTGTGCATGTCCGCCAGCGCCACGAAGAGCTGCTTGCGCACGGGTTCGGCCGCACTGGACTCGAGCAGCTGCTGCGCCCAGGACAGCTGGGCCACCACGGCGTCCCGGCAGGTTCCGCCGCCGTAGCGGTAGTCGAGGTCGCGCAAGGCCTTGGTGGCGGCGTGGATCTGCTGCACGTCGGTCATGCCGATCCGGGTCGGCGCCGGGGTCTGGGCGTTGGCCGGCAACCAGGAACTGGTTTCGGTGCCGAAGACCGCGGCGCCCATCGTCACCGCCGCGGCGTGGGACAGGAACTTCCTGCGCTTCACCGACTCGTCCTCCTCAGCGTCGGGGGCGTTGGTCGCCTTCGCGACCCGCATCGCGGTCGCCCCGTCGTACGCGAGGCCCATGTAGCCCCGCGGGATACCCAGCCCGTCGGCGATCCGGGCGAGCACGTCATAAGCCATGACCTGCCGCCCCTTGAGGATCTCGGACACCTCGGATTGCGACTGCCCCGTCGAGGCTGCAATCTGTCGCTGCGAAACGCCGTGCCGGCGAAGCTGCCGGTAGATCTCACTGACGTCCCGCCGGGCCAGTGCATCCCGCATTTCCCGCTCGTTCCAAACGTCGGGTGTAACGGGAGAGCCGCCAGAACCGATGATGTTCATTTAGACCCCCTGACGCTCTGCTCGGGCGTTGGTCGCAGAGTAAGGGCACTGCTGCATCCCGGTGAAGCGCGTATCGGTAGAGGTGATCGGCAGCGGTGAAGTCCACCGACCGCTCGTCGTTGCCGTTGGCCCGGTTATCGCCTGCGCCCTAGGCGCGACGCCCCGGTCCGTTCCAATCTAGTCACCACAGGCAACCGAGCACGAACGGGAACGGTGACGCGAGATGCGGGAAGCACAGGGCGGGAACGGCCGGTCGGCCGGCTTCCCCTCGGCCCCCGCGGAAAGCCGCCGGTGGTGGCGAGTGGACTGCCGAGACGTGGCGAACTCGCACCGCTTCCTGGACGTGCTGGTCAACCGGGACAGGGTGGTGCTCGTCGGACCGCCCGGCCACTCCGCGACGCTGTCGGCCATCGGCCTCGGCCAGTTGTCGGTCGCGTTGCGGGATGCCGCTGTGCAGGCGAGAAAGTGACGGTGACGTTTCGGTGGATGAGATCCTGGGGCAGGTGCTGCGAAGCGCGGTGCGAGAGCGGCTCGACGTGTTGACCGAGCTCGCGAACCGCGCGGACGCCCCTTCCTTGCTCTCCGTTGCGCGTTCCGAACTCCCCCGGCTCACGGAGGGGTGGCGAACGCTGCTCACCGCGCACGACGCCGACGAAAAGGGCAACTGCCCGGAGTGCTCCAGCCGCTGGCGCCCGCAGAAAGCACCGTGCTCGGTGTGGCGCACGGCTTACGAGCACCTGGTGGCAGGTGCCCTGGCACCCCGTCCCGCACGGCACCAGCGCCCGGCGCACGCTTTGCGCCCGGCCGCGCCGGTGCCGTAAGCAGGCGGACTCGGCCCCGGACAGCATCACCTCCTCCCCGACCCGGGTAGCCGAGAAACCGCCAGGCGGCGGTCGATGAGCGGATGGTCGTGTTTCCCCGACCTCGACCACTCGATCATCGGCCGCCGCCGCGAAAACTCCACATTGGACCGGCTGGCACGCCAGCGCGGTCACCCAGATTTCCGCGGGCCGGTGCTGACGCACTCCCCTCCCCCCGACCGGTGCCGGTCCGCGGAACTCCAACCACTCCGGTCACGCCGTTTCCCCGGACGGCCCCGGAGTCTGGAAAGGCCCTGGAGCTCGATTCCCCGACCGAGCCCAGGGCCTTTCCATGTCCGCACGACCGACCCGTGGGCCCAAGTTTAGGGGAAGGGGACCCAAAAAGGGCACCGGGGGATCAGAGGGCGGCGGGAGATACGGAGAGAGGGCGGGAGGGGAAAAAAGGTGGAGAGGGTG
>NZ_JBSGJZ010000083.1:0-6948 GCF_053605825.1 Saccharopolyspora sp. NPDC003752
TCCTCCGGCGTGTCGGGCCCCAACACGCCGGAGGGTGTGGACAACTTCCGCAATTTCAATGGAAATCGGACCTTCGATTTCCATTGAAATTGCGGGACCGACGTTCATCCGGGTGAGGCGGCGGCCGTAGCGCCCGCAGGGTCGCTACCCGCACTGCCGCAATACGAGTTCGGAAACAGCCTTTCTGCTCTAGAAAGCGCTCATGACGTGCTTGATGCGGGTGTAGTCCTCCAGGCCGTACAGCGAGAGGTCCTTGCCGTAGCCCGATTTCTTGAAGCCGCCGTGCGGCATCTCGGCCACCAGCGGGATGTGGGTGTTGATCCACACGCAGCCGAAGTCCAGCTCGCGGGACACCCGCATGGCGCGCCCGTGGTCGGCGGTCCACACCGAGGAGGCGAGGGCGTAGTCGACGCCGTTGGCCTTGGCCAGCGCTTCGTCCTCGTCGGCGAAGCGCTGCACGGTGATCACCGGGCCGAAGACCTCGTTCTGCACGATCTCGTCGTCCTGGCGCACACCGGAGATCACGGTCGGTTCGAAGAAGTAGCCCTGGTCGCCGACGCGCTTCCCGCCGCTGCGGACGACGGCGTGGTCGGGCAGCCGCTCGATGAAACCGGACACGCGCTGCAGCTGGGCGGCGTTGTTCAGCGGGCCGTAGGCCGCATCGTCGTCGTCGGGCTTGCCGGTCCGGGTCGCGCCGGCCTGCTCGACCAGCGCGGCGACGAACTCGTCGTGCACCGATTCGTGCACCAGCACCCGGGTGGCGGCGGTGCAGTCCTGCCCGGCGTTGAAGAACCCGGCGGCGGCGATGCCTTCCGCGGCGTCGGCGATGTCGGCGTCGGCGAAGACCAGCACCGGCGCCTTGCCGCCGAGTTCCAGGTGCACGCGCTTGAGGTCGGTGGCCGCGGCCCCGGCGACCTCGATGCCGGCGCGCACCGAGCCGGTGATCGAGGCCATCGCCGGGATCGGGTGCGTCACGAGCTCGCGGCCGGTGTCGCGGTCGCCGCAGAGCACGTTGAACACGCCCGGCGGCAGGAATTCGGCGCAGATCTCGGCCAGCAGCAGCGTCGACGCCGGGGTGGTGTCGGCGGGCTTGAGGACCACGGTGTTGCCGGCGGCCAGCGCGGGCGCGATCTTCCAGATCGCCATCAGCAGCGGGTAGTTCCACGGCGTCACCTGCGCGCACACGCCGACGGGTTCGCGGCGCACGTAGGAGGTGTGCCCGGCCAGGTACTCGCCCGCGGCCTTGCCCTCCAGCACCCGGGCCGCCCCGGCGAAGAAGCGCACCTGGTCGAGCACCATCGGGATTTCCTCGGCGTGGGTGAGCGCGAGCGGCTTGCCGGTGTCGGCGGATTCGACGCGCACGATCTCGTCGGCGCGGGCCTCGATCGCGTCGGCGATGCGGGTCAGCGCGAGCTGGCGTTCGGCGGGGGTGGTGTCGCGCCACTTCCGGAACGCCGCCGACGCGGTCCGCATCGCGTGGTCCACGTCCTGGGCGTCGGCGACGGGTGCGGTGCAGTAGGGCCGGCCGGTGACCGGATCGATGATCTCGGCCACCCGGTCCGCGCGGGGCTCGGTGTACTCGCCGCCCACGAAGTGCTTGAGCTCCACTGGATAGCTCCTAGTCAGAGGGGCAGGGGGTCTCGGTGGGACGAAAACATATAAGACCATATGTAATAGAACAAGAGTTTCCGGCAAGATTGGTCCCGTAGGACCGAGAGGAGCCGGGGAAGCGCATGGGCGAACGGGTGCCGCACCGCGCGCGATCAGCGATGTTCGCGCCGCTGGACCAGACCGGCCGCGTGGAGGCGGTGACCAGGCGGCTGGTCGACGCCATCACGCTGGGTCTGCTCGCCGACGAGGAGCAGCTGCCGAGCGAAGCCGAGCTGGCCGGCCAGCTCGGGGTCTCGACGGTCACCATCCGCGAAGCGCTCATGGCCCTGCGGCAGCAGGGGCTGGTGGAGACCCGGCGCGGGCGCAGCGGCGGCAGCTTCGTGCGGGCCCCGCGCGACCACGGCGGCGAGTTCTGGCGCGAGCGGCTGCGCGAGGTGAGCCTCGGCGAGTTGCGCGACCTCGGCGACCACTACGCGGCCATCGCCGGGGCGGCCGCCCGCCTCGCGGCCGAGCGCAGCTCGCCGGAAGATCTCGAACGGCTCGAACAGGCCGCCGACGACGTGCGCGGGACCAGCGGGAACGACACCGCACGCGCGGAGCGGCAGTTCCACCTCGAAGTCGCCGCCGCGGCGCAGTCGAGCAGGCTGACCCAGCAGGAAGTCCAGCTGCAGGGCGAGCTCGGCGCCGTGCTGTGGCTGTCGGCCGGGTGCGGCGGGGGAGCCGACCGCTCCCACTCCGAGCACCGCGCGATCGCGGAGGCGGTAGCGCGCGCCGATGGCCCACTGGCCAGAACGCTCACGGAGAAGCACATCCTCGCGGCCGTGGATCGAGCGGCCGAAGTCCACCTGGAGCTGACCCGGAAGTAGTGCATTCCGGGCACCCGGCACATGAGCCGCGAAACGGCCTGGCGCAATGGGCGCACCGGCGGGCGGCATGCCGCTACGCTGACCCAACCCCAACATCGGCAGCCGGCGACGCAATCGGCACGTGCATGAGGTGGTCGCATCGTGAAGGACACGCGCACACTGGTCGGCGACGAGGTCATCGACCACGTTTCGACGCTGGTGGAGGACGTCTTCGCGCGCTTGGCAACGATCCGCAGCGGTGCCGAAACCCTGCTCGCCGAGGATTCGTTACGGGCCCGCGACCTGGCCCGGCTGCGGCCGGAGGTGGTCGGCGCCCTCGGCGAGCTGGTGAACGGAGCGGGTTTCATCGCCGCGCCGAACCTGCTCGTCGACCAGGAACTGGGCTTCCAGTGGTGGACCCTGACGCCGGGTGAGGAGCCCGCGCAGCTCCTCATCAGCCTGGACCCGGCCAGCGAGCACTTCCTGGACTACACGCGGCAGCCCTGGTTCACCATCCCGCGCGACACCGCGCAGCGCCACATCACCGGCCCCTACGTCGATTACCTGTGCAGCGACGAGTACGCGCTGACCTTCACCGTGCCGCTGAACGTCCGGCAGGGCTTCGCCGGAGTCGTCGGCGCGGACGTGTTCGTGAAGGACTTCGAGCGCGCGGTGTTCCCGCACCTGCGCGATCTCCGCGGCCGAGCCGCGCTGGTCAACTCCCAGGGAAGGTTCATCGTCTCCAACAACGTCGGGCAGGCGACGGGCGCGCTGGCCCGCGAACTGGACGTGCCGGCGTGGTGGAACGCGGGCGCGATCCCGCGCGCCGAGAACGGCGTGGTGCTCAGGCGCTGCGGCGAAACGCCGATCGCCCTCGTGGTCGACCGAACCGGATCCGCTGCGTCCTGACGCGGTCCCGAGCCCGGGTCACCGGATGCTCCCGCGATGCGGTGCGGGCCGTTCGGCCGAGGATTGTTCCGGTATCGCGGGAGATCCGGCCATCGGCAGGGTCAGGACCATGGTGAGTCCGCCGCCCGGGGTTTCGTCCGGGGTGAGCGTGCCGTGCATGGCTTCGGTGAGGCCGCGGGCGAGGGCGAGCCCGAGCCCGACGCCGGTGTTCTTGTCGCGGTCGCCGAGTCGTTGGAACGGCAGGAAGATCTTCTCGTGATCCGCTGGGCGGACTCCCGGGCCGCGGTCGATGATGCGGACCTCGACGTGGTCGGCGAGCGCGCTGGCGGTCACGAGAACCGGCCGGCCTGGCGGGTTGTAGCGCAGCGCGTTGCCGATGAGGTTGGCCAGGACTCGTTCGAGCAGACCGGGGTCGGCGAGGACGTCGGGCAGCGCCTCCGGAATCTGGATCCGCACCCGGCCGTCCGCGTCCAGGCCGTCGAGCGCCTGCGGCACGGCATCGGCGACGGCCAGCTCGCGGGTGACGATGCCGAGCGTGCCCGCCTGCAGGCGGCTCATGTCCAGCAGGTTGGCGACCAGCCGGTCCAGCCGGACCAGCGATTGGTAGGCGGCGTCGAGGAGTTCGGCCTCGTCCTCCGCGCTCCAGGCGACGTCGTCGCTGAGGAGGCTCTCGACTGCGGCGGTGGCCGACGCCAGCGGGGTGCGCAGGTCGTGGCTGACGGCGGCGAGCAGCGCGGTGCGCATCTGGTTCGCCGCGGTGAGCTGCCGGGCTTGCTCGGCCTGCTCGGCCAGCCGGTGCTGGTGGAGTGCCACGGCGGCCTGGGTGGCGAAGGCTTCGAGCACGCGGCGGTCGGCGGCCGGGAGGGTGGGGCCGCGCAGGGCCAGCGCGAGGTCGTCGCCGACGGCGATGTGCGTGTCGCCCGCGTCCGGGCTGGGGCACGGCGGCGCACCGGCGGCGTCCACGACGTGCCAGGCCCGCGGATCGTGCTGTTCGTCCGGTGTGCGGCCGGATTCGGGCCGCCGCTCCAACAGGGTCGCGGAGTCCTGCCCGAAGGTTTCGCGGAGCCGGGACAGCAGCGCGGACAGGGGGTGTTCGCCGCGCAGGACGCTGCCGGCGAGGTTGGACAGGACGGCGGCTTCGGCTCTCGCGCGGGCGGCTTCGCGGGCGCGGCGGGCCGCGAGGTCGACGACCGCGCTGACCGCGATCGCCACGACCGCAAAGACGATCAGCGCGAGGAGGTTGTCGGGATCGGCGATCGTCCACACGTACAGCGGCGGGGTGAAGAAGTAGTTCAGCACCAGGAATGCGGCCAGCGCGGCGGAGATCGCGGGCCAGAACCCGCCGACGAGCGCGATGCCGACGACCAGCACGAGGAACAGCAGGATCTCGCTGGGCAGCGAAAGGTCGTTGCGCGCGAGCGCCAGGAGCGTGGTCAGCAGGGGAATTCCGAGCGCTGCCAAGGCGAAACCGGCGATGCGGCGCCGCCGGCCGACGCCCGGCGCGAAGGTGGGCAGCCACTGCCGGTGGGCGACGTGCTCGTGGGTGACCATGTGCACGTCGATGGGGCCGGAGCGAGCGGTGGTCGTGACGCCCACGCCGCGGGAGAACAGCTGCGCCAGCCGGCCCCGGCGGGAAGCGCCGAGCACGAGCTGGGTGGCGTTGACGCCGCGGGCGAAGTCCAGCAGTGCGCCGGGGATGTCCTCGCCGACGACCTGGTGGTAGGTGCCGCCGAGGTCCTCGATCAGGGCGCGCTGCCGCGCCAGGTGCGCGGGACTGGCGTCGGAAAGCCCGTCGCCGCGCACGACGTGCACCGCGAGGAGGTCCGCGCCGCGGGCGCGTTCGGCGATCCGGGCGGCCCGGCGGATCAGCGTGTCGCCTTCGGCGCCGCCGGTGAGCGCGACGACGACGCGTTCGCGAGCCTGCCAGGTGCCGGTGATGTCGTGCTCGGCGCGGTAGCGGTCGAGCTGTTCGTCGACCTTGTCCGCCAGCCACAGCAGCGCGAGTTCGCGCAGCGCCGTGAGGTTGCCGACGCGGAAGTAGTTGCTCAGCGCCGCGTCGATCTTCTCGGGCGGGTAGACGTTGCCGTGGGCCATCCGGCGGCGCAGGGCCTCGGCGGTCATGTCGACGAGTTCGACCTGCTCGGCGCGGCGCGCCACCTCGTCGGGCACGGTTTCGCGCTGCGGGATGCCGGTGATGTGCTCGACGACGTCGTTGAGCGATTCGAGGTGCTGGATGTTCACCGTGGAGATGACGTCGATGCCCGCGTCGAGGATCTCCTCGAGGTCCTGCCACCGCTTGGTGTTGCGGGAACCGGGCACGTTGGTGTGGGCGAGCTCGTCGATCAGCGCGACCTGCGGACGGCGGGCGAGGACGGCGTCCACGTCGAGCTCGGTGAACGCGGCGCCGCGGTACCCGAGCGTCCGGCGCGGGAGGACCTCCAGGCCGTCGAGGAGTTCGGCGGTGCGAGGGCGGTCGTAGGTTTCGGCGAAGCCCACGACCACGTCGGTGCCCCGATCCTGGCGGCGGTGGCCCTCGCAGAGCATGGCGAAGGTCTTGCCGACACCGGGCGCGGCACCGAGGTAGACGCGCAGTCGTCCGCGTGGCATCCGCCCTCACCTCCGCGGCTACGGCCGTTCGGGTGCTCACGACCAGTGTGCGCACCCGTTCCCGGCTCACGCCACGGGCCGAGACGCCCGGGCCGGTGCGACCGCGACCTCGGGGGAGGAAGCGCTCTTCGGGAGTTCCGCCTTCGGCTGCCGGTCGCGCGCAGGCGGCTCGGCTCTGGGGGCCGGGATGGTCTCCACGACCACCGGCCGCTCATGGCGGGCAGCCCGGACATTGCCGAGGAGCGCGCCGAGCAGCGCCGCACCCGTCAGCGCGGCCAGTCGAACGGCGTCGCCGGAGCCGTTCCAGCCGAGATCGCCGTGGGAGTGCACGACGAAACCGTTGAACAACATCCAGCCCAGCACCGCGGTGACCAGCGCGCCGGTGGCGTTGCGGACGGCGAAGCCGTAGCCGCCTGCCACGAGGCACAGCACGACCAACCCGGCCACCTGCCCGCCCGACCACCAGACCGCCGCGGCCGTCGGCGCCATCCCCGCCACGACCGCGAAGAAACCGACCGCGGATGATGTCGCGAGCCCGGCCACCGACCGGCGAACCAGGCCACGCCGGAACACGACCATCACGACGCCCCCGGACCTGACGAGCACCGCCTTCCATCGGCGGTGACCTGTTCAGTGAAGCTCGCCGAGCGGCCCCGGGACGGGCTCTTGACGCGATTCCTACAGGTGACGGGCGGACCTTGACGGAGGGATGACCCCGCGGCGGCGTTCAGCACGCAGCCGCAGGCGGCGAGCGCGCAGCCAGCGCCGTCCCGACCCGGCTCCGGTCCGGTCCGGTCCGGTCCGGTCCGGTCCCGACCCGGCTCCGGTCCCGGTCCCGACCCGGCTCCGGTCCGCCGGTCCCGACCCGGCTCCGGTCCTGACCCGGCTCCGGTCCGGTCCCGGTCCGCAATTTCCATTGAAATTGGACCTTCAATTTCAATGGAAAATGAGGAACGAGGGGGGGAACCGGGCCACC
>NZ_JBSGJZ010000084.1:0-4760 GCF_053605825.1 Saccharopolyspora sp. NPDC003752
CGGAGAACCGCGAGGTCGGCGACGTCACCACGCTCGCCGACTCGTCCGTCATGTCGCTGATCTCCAAGGGCCTGAACAAGTCCAGCGACGACTGATGCCCCAGACCGCCGCCCGGCAGGCCGATGCCCCATCTCTGCTCCCGACCTGCCGGGCGGTTTCCACGTGCACAACGTCGTCTCGCGTTCATTGCCCAACAGTCGTCTTCGTCCGCCCCATTCATAACCCCTGTTTCATCAACTACCTGCCCGTTCGGAGAGCTGTCCTGCTGGCTTCCACCAGATACAAAGGAGTCCTGGTTTCGCGGTACCGGTTCGCATCGACCGTGAGACCGGCGGTCGTCGGCTCTCGAGCCGAATTCCGGGGCCGAAACCAACTAGCAATGCCCAAGGAGTTTTCATGAAAGCCGCTGTCGTCCACGACTTCACCAAGGAACTGACCATCGACGAGGTTCCCAAGCCCGAACCGGGACCGGGCGAAGTCGTCGTGAAGATCGAAACCTCTGGCCTGTGCCACACCGACATCCACGCGGCACACGGGGATTGGCCGGTGAAGCCCAAACTCCCTCTCATCCCCGGCCACGAAGGCGTCGGCATCGTCGAGAGCGTCGGCGCGGAAGTGACCGAAGTGGCCGAAGGCGACCGCGTGGCAATCCCGTGGCTCGGTATCGCTTGCGGCATCTGCGACTACTGCACCAGCGGCTGGGAAACTCTGTGCGAGAAGCAGCTCAACACCGGCTACTTCATCGACGGCGGCTACGCGGAGTACACCAAGGCGTCGGCGAAGTACGTCGCCAAAGTACCGGCCGGGGTCGATCCACTGGATGCCGCGCCGCTGACCTGCGCGGGCGTGACGACGTACAAGGCTGTGAAGCTCTCCGGTGCCCGCCCAGCGTCCACAGTCGCCGTGTTCGGCATCGGCGGACTCGGGCATCTGGCCCTCCAGTACGCCAAGATCTTCGGCGCCAGGGTCATCGCCGTGGACGTGGTGGACGAAAAGCTCGAACTCGCCCGGGAACTCGGTGCGGACCATACCGTCAACGCCCTCACAGAAGATCCCGTGCGAGCGATCAAGGATCTCGGTGGTGCCGACGCCGCGATCTCGGTCGCAGTGGCCCCCAAGGCCTTCGAACAGGCCTACAGCTCACTGCGCCGAGGCGGCAAACTGGTCTTCGTCGCGCTGCCCGCGGACAACCACGTGCAACTGCCGATCTTCGAGACAGTACTCAACGGCATCACCATCATCGGCTCGATCGTAGGCACGCGTAGCGATCTGGACGAAGTGTTCCAGCTGCACCAGCAGGGCCGTACCAGGGTGATCCGGGAAAGCCGCCGCCTCGGCGAGGTCAACACCTGTTTCGCGGAGGTCGAGAAGGGACAAGTGAAGGCCCGGCTCGTTTTCGATCTGCGTTGATCGCGGATTGCGGCGTGGCGGTCGGTCCGGCGACCGCCACGCCGCATCCAGATGGCTCGCAGTGCCCTACCAGAACCCAGCCATCCCGCCCGCGTTACCAGCGAATCGAGACACTGACCGAACGAATCGACGCCGTGGAAAAAGACCGTTCCAAAGTCGACACGCTGGCACCGCAACTGCTGCAACTACGCGGATGCGCACACCTCACCGCAGCGAAGATACTCGCCGAAACCGCCGGAATATCCCGGTTTCGACACGCCGATGCTTACACCGCCTACACCGGCACAGCACCGATTCCCGCCTCCTCCGGCAACACCCATCGACACAGACTCGCCCGCGGCGGCAATCGCCAACTCAACGCCGCCATCCACCGCATCGCCTTGACCCAAGCACGGATCGACGGTCCAGGCCGCAGCTACTACCTCAAGCCGTAGCCGATCTTGAACAGTGTCGCGTCCCGGAAAGCGGGCAACCAGCGTTTGCGGCCGAGCGCACGGATGCAGGCCCCCGGACATCGCAGCGCGCGAAAGACTCGTGCAGCTCCTTCTTGGTGAAAGCGCGTATCTTCGCGTCTGTCTCGTTGCCCTGGACGTGCACGGTGATGTACCACTCTTCATGATCTGGATCGGGCGTGCGTCGAGATGCTACGTCGCCGACCATTGTAAAGCCTGATGCTCCTATAGATCGCCAAGTGGTGTGAGCGAGGTCGGCGGGGCTCTTAGTTGGCTGGGAGAGGATTGTGTAGATACTGAACCCAGCAACGTCGCGGCCGGCGGCGGACATGCCCCATCGGGTTCCGACCTCAGCACTGGCGTGTCCTACCTGCCCGGCCTGGAGGCATACCTCGCCGACTTGAACCGCAACCGAGAGCGCTGGCGCTGCCATGCCCACCGCGATCGTCTGGCAGGCACAGTTCAACCAGCGGCTGCACTGGGTCAGGCCTGTCCGCAGGAGCCGTGTCATGCTGCTGGCAAGCAAACCCGGACGACGAGCCCGCCCTCGTCACGTGGCTGAGCAGTGACGGAGCCGCCATGTGCTTCGGAGATCGCCCGTACCACCGAGAGGCCGAGGCCACTGCCCGGAGGTGGGTCCGCCCTGTTGAAGCACAAGCGCTTAAACGGTTCGAACAACTGGTCAGCCTGGGTGGTGTCGATGTGGGTACCGCCGTTCGCGATCTCTAGCACAGACTCGGTCGGCGTGCCGACGGTGCGTACGGACACCCAGCCGCCGGGTGCATTGTGGACGAAGGCATTGTCGATGAGGTTGCGGATCAGTTGCTCGAGCAGGGCGGCGTCACCACGGACCTTGGTCACGTCGAGTTCCGATGTGGGCTCGATCTGTTCGTCGTTACGGGCGATACGCTCGTGCAGGATGTCGTCAGTGAGATCAGCCAGGTTGACGGTGTCTTTCCTCTCGACGGTTTCAGCGTTCTGCGCCAACGCGAACAGGCCGCTGAGTACGCGCTGTTGATGGCCCAGGCTGGCGAGGAGTTTGCGGCCCAACTCAATGGTCCCGGTTCCGGCGTCAGGTCGCGTCATCGCCACCTCGGTGACCGCTTGCTGCGCCGCTACGGGGGTTTTCAGCTCGTGTGCAGCGTTCGCGAGGAATCTGCGCTGGCTGACGAACGACCGTTCCAGCCGCGCCAGCATGTGGTCGAAGGCATCGGCGAGTTCCTTGATCTCGTCGTTGGGCCCTGAAAGGCAAATACGCGTACTCAACTCCTGGTCAGCCGCCCGCTGAGCCGCGCTCGTGATGGACCGGATCGGGCGCAGCACACGCCGGGCCGTCAACCACCCGAGAACTGCGGCCACCGCCATGACGACCACCAGGGCGACGACACCGTTTCCGAGTAAGGAAGAATAGGTCACGGTGCCTGCAACGTCGACGAGTTCCGGCTCTCCTGGGTCAGCTGGCGCCGTCGCCGGACGATCGGGGGCGGGAACCGCTGACGACGAGTAAGGAACCGAGGATCCAGTACTGACCGGGGTTACCGGCTGCGCCATCAACAGGATCAGTCCGAGCATTATCGCGCCTGTGACCGCTGTCAGCACCACATACGCGAGCGTCAGCTTGATTCGCAGCGGCCAGCGTTTCACGGGATCCGGTACCCAACACCGGAAACGGTCTCAACAGGCGGGGGGTCGCCCAGCTTGCGCCGCAGCGATACCATAGTCACGCGCACGACGTTGGTAAAGGGATCGATGTTCTCGTCCCATGCCGTCTCCAACAGTTTCTCAGCCGAAACGACCGCACCATCCGCACGAAGCAACTCTTCGAGGACGGTGAATTCCTTTTTGGCCAAGGAAATCCGCTGATCGTGACGCGTGACCCGGTGCCGCGCCGGGTCCAAGACGATGCCTGCGCGTTGCAGTATCGGCGGTACAGCCGGCCTGCTTCGCCGTCCCAGCGAGCGCACCCTGGCGACGAGTTCGGTGAAGGCGAACGGTTTGGGCAGATAGTCATCGGCACCAAGTTCGAGTCCAGCGACTCGGTCGGCGACCGCGGACGCAGCGGTAAGCAGCAGGATTCGTGTCTCGCGACGCCCCTCAACAAGCGAGCGGCATACTTCGTCGCCGTGCACCAACGGTAGTCCGCGGTCGAGTACAACGACGTCGTAGTCGGTGCTGACGCATCGCTCAAGCGCAGCGGCACCATCGTAGACGACGTCCACGGCGAGTCCGTTGTCACGCAAACCCTCACCCACCGCGTCCGCCATCATTTTCTCATCCTCGGCCACGAGTACACGCATAGCACTCCTATATCACAACAAAGTGCGCCCTTTGCGAGCAAAAAGTACATACGGGCAACAGAATCCGCACTTTAAGCCCTAAAGAAACGATAAAGCGCTACCTGACGCTCCACAAACACCAGATCAGGCAGACTAGCGCTCGTTCCGATGGACATTCGGAGCGACCCACAACACATTCGGAGACTTTCAAGATGAAGGCAATTCGAATCGTGCAGTCACTCACGCTGGCCGGCCTGGCCGTTGCCGGTCTCGTCACTATGTCGGCAGGGGCTTTTGCCGAAGGCACTACTGAGAGCAGCACGCTTCCGGCCCCGCCTATGACCTGCATCCCGGTCGGCGTGCCGACACCGGGCGTACCCGCGTTTCCGACCCTGCCCACCCGTGGCGTCCCCAGTGACGCGCCGGGTGTTCCGGGCAACCCGATCAACTGCGAGCCTGCTGGAGCGCCAGGAATTCCGGCCCCACCGGACCATGGAACGGGCCAGCCCTCGCCGGAGCTATGACGGCGGCTGGGTCCGCCCGGTCACGCCACCGCCGGTCAAGCCCGGCGCAGGTGGACCACGTCACCCGCGGACACCGCAGTGGTCCGGCCGTCGGGGGT
>NZ_JBSGJZ010000085.1:0-4419 GCF_053605825.1 Saccharopolyspora sp. NPDC003752
GACTTCACCAGCGCCGACGAATCGACCCTGCGCGACTACCTCAAGCACCTCGAACCGAAGCGCACCATGCGCCGCAGCAATCCCGGTCTGCTCGTTGACGGCCGTGATCGCCATCCCATGCGAAAACTCTCGGCCTGTGGGCGCCGGGCGGCACCCGGCGCCGGTCGGTGTGGGCGTGCCCGCCGAAGACCGCGCGCCCCGGTCCGCGAACTCATGGGGTTGGCCGTGTCGCTGTGGCGCGAGGAGCGATAGGTTGCGCCCGTGACTGATTCGCAGGCGCAGCCCGACCCAGTGACTGCGGGGAGCCCCGAGGGCAAATCCGCCGTGGAAGCCACCCTGCAATCCGGTGTGCTGGAGCAACCGGCCGAGCTGTTCGGCGAGCCGGAGTGGCCCGCCGAAACGCCGGAGGACCGCGGTGCCCGCACCGTGCTCGGCTGCACCGTCGCGTGCCGCGACCAGCTCCCTGCCGCGCGGGTGCTCCGCGAGACGTTCCGCCGCCACCACCCGAACGCGCAGTTCGCGCTGCTGGTGGTCGACCTGCCGGGCGCGGACCGGCCGGAGCCGGACGGCCTGACCTTCGCCGACATCGGTCTCGACGCGACGGAGTACGCCCGGCTGGCGATGGGCTGCACCGCGGAGCAGCTGCGCAACGTGCTGCGCCCGATGTTCCTGCAGCACCTGCTGAAGTCCGGCGCGACGGTGCTGTACTTCGAACCGTCCGTCCAGCTCTTCGGCCGCTTCGACGATCTCGTCGCGGGCCTGACCCACGAGCGGCCGGTCGCCCTGGTGCCGCGGGTGCTGCGCCCGCTGGCGGTGGACGGCCTGCGCCCGAACCCCGCCGACCTCGCCGAATCGGGCACCTTCGACCCCAGCGCCTTCGCCGTCCGCCCGGGCGCGGAGCAGCTCCTCGCGACGTGGGTGGAGCAGCTGCGGGCCGATCCCAGCGCGGCGGCGCCGGTGCTGGACGGCGCGCCCGCGCTGGTCGACCACCAGGTGATCCGCGATCCCGGCGTCGGCCTGTCCGTGTGGAACGCGGCCCAGCGCGAGCTGGTGGTGGCGGGCGACGGCCGGCACACCGTGGACGGCACCGCGTTGCGGAGCGTCCACTTCGACGGCTTCCAACCGCAGCGGCCCTGGCTGCTGTCCACGGCCTACGCCGACCGCCCGCGGATCCTGCTCTCCGAGAACCCGGTGCTCGCCGGGCTCTGCGCGGGCTACCGGAACGCGCTGGTCGGGGCCGGGTACACCCGCGAGCAGCCGCACCCGTTCGACGTCCTGCCCGACGGAGTCGTGCTGCCCGCGACGCTGCGCCGCGAGTACCTCGACGCCTGGCAGGAGGATGGCGAACCACCGCCGAGCCCCTTCGAACCGGACGGCCCGCTGGCGGAGTTCCGGGAGTGGTCGTGCGCCCCAGCCGACGACCGGCAGCGCGCGGCCGGCGGTTCCCGCTGGACCGCTGCGGTGTGGGCGGACGACCCGATCCTGCGGCGCGACTACCCGGACCCGTTCGGCACCAACGCCGAGGCCTTCCACGAGTGGTGCGTCGGCGTCGGCGTGGCCAGCGGCCGGGTCCCGGCGGAGGCGGTGCACCGCAGGATCGACAACCGGGCGGCCCTGGTCGACCAGCTCGGCGTCGCGGTGCTCGGCGACGGGCAACTCGCGGAGCTGATGCGAACCGCGGTCCGCGCATCCGGGCTGCCGTCGGCCGACACGGCCTACTACCCGGTCGTCCTGCGCTGCGAGCCGGGCCTGCCGGTGCCCGCGGGCAGGTACGTGATCGACGTCCACAACGGAGCCGCCGACACCGCCGATGTGGCGGAAACCTGGGTGCTGTCGGAGAGCGGCCGCGCCGCGGCCCGCCGCAACGGCACGAAGACCAGGGTCGTCGCACTACCGGCACCGGAACGCGATCGGATCGATTTACCGACGAGGAAGGGCGCTCGCGCCAAGTTCGGGCTGTCCGACGAGTTCGTGTTCGGGGCGTTCGTGGACCACGCGGCAGAGCGCGCGGACAACGCGCTCGGCGTGGTCAGCGCGTTCCTGGCGGCGTTCCCGGAGCGCGACGAGGTCCGCCTGCTCATCGGCGTCGTCGGAGCGGTCGACCACCCGGAAGCGGCCGAGCGCCTGCGCCTGGCGACCGCGACGGATTCCCGGGTCCTGCTGGTGGAAGAGGACCTCGACCTCCACCCGCTGCTGTCCGCGTCGGACTGCTTCGTGTCGTTGCACCGCGGCGATGCCGGCGACGACCACGTGCTGAGGCTGCTGGAGGTCGCCGCGCACGGTGTGCCGGTGATCGCGGGGGAGCACGGCGCGGTGGCCGAGCTCTTCGGCGCCGAAGCCGCGCGCCTCGTGCCCTGCGCGGGTCCCGGAGAACCGGACATCGAAGCCGCCGCGGAGCTCCTGCGCGCTGCCGCCGACGACCCGGACGCCACCGCGGCATTCGGCGCGGCAGCAAAGGAAAACCTGCTCGCGGCCCACACCGTCGCGCGTGCCGGCGCACGCCTGCGCGAGCGCGTCGAGCAGGCGTACCGGAACTGGCGCACGAAGTGGTCGCGGGACAGCCACGGCCAGTTCGACGACCCGCTGCGCCCGCTGCTGGTGGCGCGGCACGCGCTGCACCGGGCACCGGACGTGGGCGTCAGCAGCCGGAACTCGATGGCACCGGCGCTGCGCAAGGCCGTGCTCAAGGCGCTGAGCCACTACGACGAGCACATCCGCGACGTGATGCGCTCGCTCGTCGACGGAGTCGAGCAGACCGCCTCCGAGCTGCTCCGCCGCCAGTACGAGGCGGACGGCGAAGGCGACATGGAGGCGGTGCGAGCGGAACTGGCCCAGCTCATCAGGCGCCAGGACCAGCACGGCGCCCAGCTGCTCGGCACCGACGACGGCATGGTCCGAGCCCGGGCCGACCTGGCCGAGCAGCACCGCAGGCTGCGGAAGCTCGAAGCGGGCGAGGGCGGTGATCAGCGCGTGGACGCCCTGGCGGAACGCCTGGACAGCCTGACCGGAGCGGTCGAGCGGATCCTCGACCGGATGGATTCGCTGGAACAGCGCCGAACGGGCGACCAAGACGTGGAGGCGAGCCTCCGCATCGCCTCGCACGATGCGGCGAGCGCCTTGCAACGAACCGACGTCCTGCAACGCATCCTGCTGCGGGAGCACGAGCGCAACATCGGAGGTGGCGACGGCACCACGACGCCCGTCCTCTGCGACGCGGGCCTGCTGAGGCTGCCGGCCGACGACAGCTTCATGCTGCCGTGGCTGTCGTCGCATTCGAGCTGGGACGGCGACGTGTCCGCGCTGATCGATTCCCTGCTCGAACCCGACGGCGTCTTCATGGACGTTGGCGCGTACGTGGGCTACCAGACCGTGCGAGTGCTGAGCAGGCTCGGCAACAGCGGCGCGGTCGTCGCGGTCGAACCGTGCCCGCGAAGCGGCGCACTGCTCAAGCACAACGTCGAAGTCAACGTGCCTGCGGCGTGGGGACACCGGCTGGTGCTGGTGGAAGGCGCGGCATGGGACGGCTCGTGCCAGCTGGCGGCGGAATCGTCGCTCGCGGGTGGCCTGTCGGTCAGCCCGCCGGAAGGCGACGAGCCACCGTCCGTGCGCGGCGTCCGGCTCGACCGGGAGCTGGAGAACCACGAGGCGCTGCAGAACCTGAAGCTCTCGGTCGTGCACGTCGACGTGGGCGGACGGGTGCACCGGGTGCTCGGCGGCCTGGTCCGCCTGCTGCGCCGCGACCGTCCTTCGATCGTGTGCTCCTTCACACCGGACGCGATCCGCCAGCTGGGTGACGATCCCGGAGCGGCCCTGCGGGAGTTCGGCACCTGGGGCTACGACCTGGTCCCGGTGGGCCGAAATCGGCCGGTATCCGCCCCTGACCTGCTGGAAGCGATCAGCTCGGCGGGTTCGGCGAGCACCGTGAAGCTCTGGCTGCGCCCGAAGCAGAAGTGACCCGAGATCGCCCGAAGGAGCGACGTCAAGAGTCTGACCAGGCGATTTGACTTTCACGCAGGGTGTGCGTAACTTTCTCTTCGCCGCACGGACGGCCGGACGGAACAGGACGCAAGAGCCTGGCGAGGACGGCTGCGGGAGCGCCCTGGAGATCGGGAACGAACTCCGCGGAGCGCACACCGATCGGGGCGCGCGGTTTGACACCGCGAAGCGCACCGGGTAACGTAAAGCGGTCGCCAAGTAGACGTCAAGACTACGAGGCGCGTTGACAACTCAAGCACGAGCTCGATCTTCGGAGCGATCAGCGCGGGGTTGACCCCCCTGAAAACGCCGAAAAGAGGGCTTGCTAGAGTTACCGACACAAGAAAGCGAAAGAAAATGCTCCCCGGAGCTTCGATCCCTGGTTTAGGGGTTGGGTGATGGTGTGGGTGTGTTCTTTGAGAACTCAACAGCGGACTGTTTTGG
>NZ_JBSGJZ010000086.1:0-1943 GCF_053605825.1 Saccharopolyspora sp. NPDC003752
TACACGTTGTGGCAGCGGGATCTTCTGGGGGATGAGGATGATCCGGAAAGCCTTGTGTCCCAGCAGCTCGGTTATTGGCGGCGGGAATTGGCCGGTGCTCCGGAACAGCTCGAATTGCCGACTGATCGGCCTCGGCCGCGGGTGCCTGGTTATCGCGGTGGGGTGGTGTCGTTTCGTGTCGACCCGGAGTTGCACAACGGATTGATCCACGTGGCGAGGGCGTGCGGCGCGAGTTTGTTCATGGTGTTGCATGCTGGTCTGGCTGCTTTGCTGACCAGGCTCAATGCTGGTGTGGACATTGTGATCGGCAGCCCGGTTGCGGGGCGGACTGATGACGCGGTGCGGGATCTTGTGGGGTTTTTCGTGAACACCCTTGTGCTGAGGGTGGATACTTCTGGTGATCCGAGTTTGCGTGAACTTGTTCGCCGTGTCCGGGAGACTGATCTCAGGGCTTTTGAGCATCAGGATGTTCCGTTCGAGCGTCTTGTTGAGGCGGTCAATCCGGTTCGGTCGTTGGGGCGGCATCCGTTGTTTCAGGTCGCGCTTGTTCTCAACGATGCTGGCGAGTATGGGTTTGTGTTGCCGGGGACGTCTGGTGGTTTGTATCCGCATGATTTGAATGCGGCTAAGTTCGATCTGTCGTTCACTTTCGATGAGCATCGTGATGGTGGCGGGGCGCCGGCTGGTATGGAGTTGGCGCTCAATTATTCCGCGGATCTTTTCGATCGGGAAACGGTGGAGCGTTTCGGTGGTTATTTGATTCGTGTGCTGGCGCAGTTGGCGGCTGAGCCTGATGAGCGTGTTGGTCGGGTTCGTTTGCTGGATGCCGCGGAAGAGCATGCGTTGTTGGTCGAGCGCAACGACACCGGTCGTCTGGACGTTCCTGCCGTGACGTTGTCGGAGCTTTTCCAGGGCCAGGTGAGCAGAACTCCGCGGGCCATCGCGCTCGAACACGGCCGCACCCGTTTGACCTACGAGGAGCTCAACACCCGCGCGAACCAACTCGCACACCACCTGGTGGGGCTAGGAGTGGGGCCGGAGCGAGTCGTGGCGCTGGTGCTGCCCCGCTCCGCGGAAATGGTGGTCGCCATCCTCGCCGTGCTGAAGGCCGGTGGCGCCTACCTGCCGGTCGATCCGACGTACCCGCCTGACCGCATCCGGTTCATGCTCGATGACGCTGGGCCGGCGGTCGTCCTCGCCGCGGACGGCTCCGCAGGCAGCGTTGCGGCCATCGGAGTTCCCGTCCTGCTCCTCGGCGATCCCGAACTCCAAGGCCAGCTCGGTCGGAACAACAGCGGAAACGTCACCGATGCCGATCGGCGGGCAGCGTTGGACCCGCTGGCCCCGGCGTACGTGATCTACACCTCCGGCTCCACCGGCACCCCCAAGGGAGTCGTGATTCCGCACGTCGCGGTGGCCAACCTGGTCGAGGTGCAGCGGGAACGACTTCGGGTCGGGGAGGGGAGCCGCGTACTGCAGTTGGCGTCGCCCAGCTTCGACGTGATGGTGATGGAAATGTTCATGGCCCTCGCGACCGGAGCTGCGCTGGTCCTGCCCGCAACGCAAAAACCGCTCGGCGCTGAGTTGGCAGCGATCTTGGCGGCGGAACGCGTCAGCCACGCCGTCGTTTCGCCGACGGTGTTGTCGAGCATTCCACACCGCGATTTGCCAGACCTGCGGGTCCTGATCACCGGCATCGAGCCGTGCTCCGGCGAACTGGTCGACCGCTGGTCGAAGGGTCGGCTGATGCTGAATGCCTACGGGCCGACCGAAGCGACCGTCTACTTGACGATGACGGGACCGCTGTCCGGCGGAAACGTCCCGCCTATCGGTCATCCGCTGCCGAACATGCGGGTGTATGTGTTGGATGGTTTTTTGGGTGTGGTTCCGCCGGGTGTGGTGGGGGAGTTGTATGTGGGGGGTGTGGGTTTGGCGCGGGGGTA
>NZ_JBSGJZ010000087.1:0-1766 GCF_053605825.1 Saccharopolyspora sp. NPDC003752
TTGACGTCCTCCCCACGGCTAAAGCCGGGGGATTCCAACCAGCGCTAACGCCGGTTGAGGTTCCTGCTTCACGGACCGCCTAACGGCGAGGTCTCCACAGGCTGTCACCGCCCGTCCGGCGGCGAGAATGTTCTTCGCCGCGTTCACGTCAGCGTGCGCGGTGTGGCCGCACTGGGTACACCGAAAAACCGCTTGGCTCTCACGGCTTTCCGGGTCCACAGCACGGCACACCGCGCACGTCTGCGACGTGTACGCAGCAGGCACCTTCACGATCTCGCTGCCGGTATAGCGGGCAGCGTTACGCAGGGCCAGTTCAAGCTTGTGCCAGCCTTTGTCGAGGATGGCGCGGTTCAGGCCGGACTTTTGGGCGACGTTCCGGCCGGGTTCTTCGGCGGTTCCGCTCGCCGATCGGGTCATGTTTCGGGTACGGAGGTCTTCCAGCACGACCAGCGCGTTGCGGTCGGTGAGCTCGGCCGCGACCTGCGAGCAGAAGTCCGCTCGCCGGTCGCGTTCGCGCCGCTTCAACCGGCGCATCTTGCCGAGCGTCTTCTTACGGTCTGCGCTGCCCCGCTTCTGCCGGGAAAGCTTCTGCTGCAACCTGCGGCAACGCTCATCCTCGCCAGGCGAGACGAAATCGCGGTCAATGAGCTTGCCGTCACTGGTAGCTACCGCTGCCGCGACTCCACGGTCGACACCGACGCCGCTGTGGGGTGCGGCGTGCCGTTCTGGGGTGGTGGCGCCGTCGTCGACGAGGAACGACACGAACCAGTCCCGGCCGTCGCGGGACACTGTCGCGGACCGCACGGCACCGCCGAGCTGGCGGGTCATGCGGAACTGCACCCACCCCAGCTTCGGGAGCTTCGCCCGTCCCCACCGCTTGTTCAGCCGCTCGACCTCGATGAGCTTGCCCATCGGGAACCGGAACGACGGGTTCCAACGCTGCTTACCGCGCCACTTAACCCGGAACGTGCCGTGGTCGCGGCACGCCCGGTCCAGGTCCTTCAACGCCTGCTGGAGGATGTGCGACGGCGCGGTCTGCAACCAGTCGTGCTCGGTTTTCCCGTCGGCGAGCTGTCCGGCTTGCTCGTTGTAGTTCATCCACGCCCCGCGCCGCCGGTACTCGCGGCGTTGTTCCAGGGCGGTGTTCCACACTGCCCGGCAGATATTGCCGAACTCCTCGCACTGGGCGGCCTGCGCGGTGGTGAGCTTCAAGCGGTAGCGACGTCCCGTCAGCATCGGCTCACCGGGCCTTCTGCTGTTCGACGTAGCGCTTGATGACCGACAGCGGTGCGCCGCCGACCGTCGCGACGAAGTAGCTGTTGGTCCACAGCGTCGGAAGCTTCGACCGCAACCACGGGAACTCTTCCCGCAACACGCGCGACGAACGTCCCTTAATCGCTTTGACCAGCTTGTGCACCCCGTACTGCGGGTCGACTTCGACGAGAAGGTGAACGTGGTCCGGCATCGTTTCCAGCTCCACCAGCCACGCCCCCTTCTCCTCGACGACTTCCCGGATGAGCTGCTTCAAGCGTTCTTCCATCCGGCCACCGATGACCCGGCGCCGGTATTTCGGGCACCACACGACGTGGAACGCGCACTGAAAGGTGATGTTCGCGTTCGATCGCAGCGTGACGGCCATACCCAGCGCTATACAGCACCGAGCTATCTAACGTTGGCAGGGTTACCGCTGGGCACGTCAGGATCGGACTTGACGTGCTAACCCCACGGACAAATCCGGGGGTCTGCGCACTACGTCTACCTGATCA
>NZ_JBSGJZ010000088.1:0-1694 GCF_053605825.1 Saccharopolyspora sp. NPDC003752
TCCGTGATCAACGCCTTCGCCATCACATTCAGTGACCGCTGGCCGGCCGCTGAAACCTACTAACCGAACACGCCGGAAACACCGTTTCTGCTACACCCCCCGCCGCCATGAAATGCCTGTATCCGAACCGTAGAGACTTGATTTGTAGGGATCTTGGAGTTGATGACCGCGCCGCTGCCTGGTACGGGGCCGCAGAGGCTCCAGGGTCAAGGGCGGGCCGTTGGCCCGTCACGTCAGCGATCGCGCAGCGACCTTGAAGCCGGAGGGGCGGCCCCGTAGCCTGCGCTGTCACGGGTAGAGGTGCTGGTAGGGCAGGCCGTGTGCGTGCTGGTCCCACTCCTGCTCGGTGAAGCCGGGGTCGACGGCGGCGCAGGTCCATTCGGTCGCACCTCCAGCAGGTCGCCGGTGTTCCACAGGAGCGCCGCAGGGTTCCGCGGATCGTTGCTCACGGTCGCCAGGCTATGGCCATCGCAGTCGAATGCCACAGCGGACGTGTCGGACGAGTGCCCGGTCAGCTGCTCCACCGCCCGCCCTGGTGGGGTCGGTGACATCCCATAGCACCGGTGGGCCGCTCGCGGTGGCGAACGTGCGGCCGTCCGGGCTGGACGCCAGATCCGCCGGGCTCCCGGCGGCCACCGCCCCCAAGGGCTTGGGCTGCGGGGGATCGGCGACGTCCACCAGCAGCAGATCGGCCTGCCGCGCCGCTGTGGGGTCGCCGTAGGTGCCCGCGACGGCGAGTACGTTCCCGTGGAAGGCTAGCGCGGCGGCCGCCCGCACTCCGCGCAGGTCTGCGAGCCGCTCGGCCTGCCGCGATCGGGGATGTTCCAGAACGCCACGGGGCGGTGCCAACCGCGACGGTCCGGCCATCGGGGTGGAACGCGATCAAGGTCGCTCCTACAGCCTGGTGGCGGTCTGCCCGAGGGGGCGAGCGGAGTCGGCTTGGTCTGATCGGTGATGTCCCACAGCAGCACGCGCCCGCCGAGGATGCCGAGATCGCCGCCGCTGGCGGTAATCAACGAACGGCCGTCGGTGCTGAACTCCACCGCGTTCACGGGCTGTATCTCCGGCGGCAGTATGGTCAGCCGGGTCGGAGCATCGCGTTTGGTGACGTCCCAGAGGATGACCGTCTTGTCCTTTCTCGCGGTGGCCATGGTGTTGCCGTCCGGGCTAACCGCCACGTCGAGCACCTCGTCGGTGTGTTCGCGGAGGACCCTGCCGCGGCTGCGGGTGCGCGCGATCGGTGGTGTCCCAGAGGATCGCGGTGCCGTCCTTGCTCGCGATGGCGAGCGTGGAGTCGTCGACCGTCGACACCGCGGTCAGTTCCAGTTCGTGGCCGTTCAGGGGGCCGGTCGCGTACGGTCGGCCGCCCGCCATCGACGCACCGCCGGTTGCGGAGGAATCCGCGGTGAAGACCGCCGCCCCGTTCGAGCTGAACGCCGCTGCGGACACCCTGCTGCGTGGCCATCCAGCGTCGCCAGCTGCCGTGGGCGCTGCCGGCCACTGAGGTACCACAGGGCAGCGGTGCCGTCTTCGCCGCTGGTGACCAACTTTCCCCGTCCGGGCCGAACGCCACCGAGGTCATCCACTTGCCGGAGTGTCCCTAGTGTCCTGAGTCGTTGATTCGTTGTCAGGTTGTTAGGGTGTGGTATGGGTGATGGTCGTGGACCGAAGCTGGCCTTGCTGGAACTGAGCCA
>NZ_JBSGJZ010000089.1:0-1461 GCF_053605825.1 Saccharopolyspora sp. NPDC003752
CCGACACGGGAGCACCGATGCCCGGACCCACCACACCCGGCGCCGACGGGACCGTCCCCGCCGACGAGATACCCACTGCCACACCAGGGACGGCGCCCGGCCCGCCACCCCGACCAGCAACCCCCACACCCGAAACCGCCGCAGCCGCCGCTGCCGCGGTGGTGGTCACCGACCCGACTCTGCTGACACCACGCCCGGAAACACCACTACCAGCCGACTCAGAGCCCGCATCACCGCCATCACCCGAATCCGCATCACCGGACCCACTACCCACATCACCGGACTCGCCGCCATAACCCGAATCGGTGTCACCGGACTCGCCGCCATCACCCGAATCCAAATCACCGAGGCCAGCCCCGGGCAAGCCCCCCACCGGCACAACCCCAACACCGGGAACATCCGGCATGTCGATAGCGGGCACACCCAAACCGTCCACAATGCCCACACCATTGACCAGCTCACCGATCTTCTCACCAGCATCAGCAGCGCCCTTATCAACCATGCCCGTGAACGCGCCACCCACCGCACCGGTCCACAGATCGTCCATACTGCCACCCAGGATCCCCGTCGCGGCCGCGCCGACCACCGTCTCCGCCGTCGCCTCGGTAGCCCCATGGAACAACATCGAGTCCGCAACCCGCGGCATCCACCTCCGCATACCCATGAACATCGACGCCATCAAGGCACCCGCCCCAGCACCCGCAACGAAATCGATCAGCGAACTCTTCCCGTCCCACTCATGACGGTTACCCTCAATGAACTGGATAATCTGCGCCAACGCGCCCTGCACAACCTCCTCGACACCCTCCTGGACCGCTTCCACCAACAGCCGCACCGCCCAATGCAACTTCTCCAGAATCCGGGCCACAGCAGTACGAGCAGCAGTAATAAACGCCGGAACCAACGGCGCCGTGAACGGACTGACCAACGCCCAGACGATCGACGCCGCGAAAAACGCGATCTCGATCATCATCGAATATTCGGCCAACTCCACATTCAACGCAAGATCAAGCAAACCAGCCGACTGCTGCCTCGCCAAAGCCACCAACTGCGGCACCACAGCAGCCAACTCATCAACACACCTACGGAACGCACGACCGGCACCACCACCGATACTCCGCTCCGCCACCACCGCCAACGACCCCAGAGAATGCCCCAACTCCTCCAGCGTCACACCACTGTCACGCCAGCTCTCCGCCAACGCACGCGCCGCCCCCACATCAACCCGCGGAGCCTTCTGCCCCACCAACGAAACCCACAACCAGTCAGCCCGCGGATCAAACTCAACGCCCACCACTCAACCCCCGACCCACCACAGACACCCACCCACCACCACACACCCATCACCACACACACAGACGCAGGCGCAGGCGCAGGCGCAGGCCGAGAGCACCCCAGTGACGTACATCGACCACAAACCCGGGCCCTAAAGCCTTCTACCAGAAACAGGATCCCCCGACG
>NZ_JBSGJZ010000090.1:0-1285 GCF_053605825.1 Saccharopolyspora sp. NPDC003752
GGGTGTAGCGGAGAATTTAAGCGCCAGTAAACGGCGGTGGTAACTATAACCATCCTAAGGTAGCGAAATTCCTTGTCGGGTAAGTTCCGACCTGCACGAATGGCGTAACGACTTCTCCGCTGTCTCGACCACAGGCCCGGTGAAATTGCAGTACGAGTAAAGATGCTCGTTTCGCGCGGCAGGACGGAAAGACCCCGGGACCTTTACTATAGCTTGGTATTGGTGTTTGGTTCGGCTTGTGTAGGATAGGTGGGAGACTGTGAAGCATTCACGCTAGTGGGTGTGGAGTCGTTGGTGAAATACCACTCTGGTCGTTCCGGGCATCTAACTCGGGTCCGTGATCCGGATCGGGGACAGTGCCTGGTGGGTAGTTTAACTGGGGCGGTTGCCTCCTAAAGGGTAACGGAGGCGCCCAAAGGTTCCCTCAGCCTGGTTGGCAATCAGGTGTTGAGTGTAAGTGTATAAGGGAGCTTGACTGTGAGACTGACGGGTCGAGCAGGTGCGAAAGCAGGGACTAGTGATCCGGCACTGGCTGGTGGAAGCGGTGTCGCTCAACGGATAAAAGGTACCCCGGGGATAACAGGCTGATCTTGCCCAAGAGTCCATATCGACGGCATGGTTTGGCACCTCGATGTCGGCTCGTCGCATCCTGGGGCTGGAGTTGGTCCCAAGGGTTGGGCTGTTCGCCCATTAAAGCGGCACGCGAGCTGGGTTTAGAACGTCGTGAGACAGTTCGGTCCCTATCCGCCGCGCGCGTAGGAGACTTGCGGAAGGCTGTCCCTAGTACGAGAGGACCGGGACGGACGAACCTCTGGTGTGCCAGTCGTTCTGCCAAGGGCGTGGCTGGTTGGCTATGTTCGGGAGGGATAACCGCTGAAAGCATCTAAGCGGGAAGCCTGTTCCTAGATGAGGTCTCCCACCCCTTTGTGGGTTAAGGCCCCCAAGAGATGATTGGGTTGACAGGCCAGATATGGAAGCACTGTAAGGTGTGGAGTTGACTGGTGCTGATAGGCCGAGGACTTGCTCACGAAGATTGCTACGCACCCACTATACGGTATCTGAGACAACAACCGGGTCATGGTTGTTGTGTTGATAATTGAATTGATGATCGCTTGTTGATCGTCGACACTCGAGATTTCCTGCCCGGCTTGGGTGGGGTTGAGGGTTGTCGGTGGCGATGGCGGGGAGGGTCCGCCCGGTCCCATTCCGAACCCGGTAGCTAAGCTCCCCAGCGCTGATGGTACTGCACTCGACAGGGTGTGGGAGAGTAAGACACCGCCGACAC
>NZ_JBSGJZ010000091.1:0-1269 GCF_053605825.1 Saccharopolyspora sp. NPDC003752
TGAGGTTGCCCCCGAAGACCGGACACCGGGGTTTCATGCCACGAGGGCTAGGCCTTGACGATAGCTGACGCGCGTTTCGTGGGGGGTTCGGTGGTCAAGTGTCGAATGTAGACGGTCGTGGTTGTAGTAGCCGAGGTAGAAGAAGACGTCCCGCCGGGCGTCTTCTCGGGTGGCCCACACGGTGGTGCCGATCTCGGCCTTAAGCGTGGCGAAGAACGACTCCGCGACAGCGTTGTCGTAGCACGACCCGGCCCTGCCCACCGACGGTCGCACGCCCAGACCGGCGAGCGTGGCACGGAAGGCGGCCGAGGTGTATTGCGAGCCACGGTCGGAATGAAAGACCGCGTCGTCACCGACCAGGCCACGCCGGGAGGCCAGGACGATCGCGTCACCGACCAGTTCGGCGCGCATGTGCCCGGCCATCGCGTGGCCGATGACCTCCCTGTTGTGCAGGTCGATCACCGTGGCCAGATACAGCCAGCCCTCCTGTGTGGGCAGATAGGTGATGTCACCGACGAGCCGCCTGCCGGGTGCTGGGGCGGTGAAGTCGCGGCCGATGAGATCGGGCACCGGGGCAGCGGTCTCATCCTGCCTGGTCAGTGACCGGCGCCGCCGCCGGGTGATGCCGGCGATGCCGTGCTCGCGCATGATCCGCTCGACGCGTTTGTGGTTGACCCGCCGGCCGCGGCGGCGCAAAGCGGCGGTGACCCGCGGGCGACCGTAGGTGCCACGGTGCTCGGCGTGGAGCCCGGCGATCTCGGCTGCCAGCCGTTGGTCGGCGGCGGTTCGTTCGGCGCGTGCGGGCGCGGCGGCCAGCCATTCGTAGAAGCCCGGACGTCTGATACCCAGGACCCGGCACAGCCGTGCGACGCCGAAGACGGCGCGGTGTTCGGAGATGAACCGGTAGCTGCAGGTCAACGACCCATCTCCTTGGCGAAATAGGCGGCTGCCTTGCGAAGAATCTCCTTTTCCAGCTCCAACTCGGCCACCCGCTTACGCAGCGCCCGCAGCTCTTCCTGCTCACTCACCGAAACGCGGCCTGGCGACGCGGTCTCGGCGCGTTCGACGGTGCGGACCCAGTTACGCAGCGTCTCGTGGTTCACCCCGAGCTCGCGGGCGACCTGCCGTAACGGGCGATCCGAGGACCGGGCCAACTCGACCGCGTCCTTGCGGAACTGCTCGGGATACTTCGATGAACCTGACACAGGGACATCCTTGCTCAGGCAACTTGCCTGGGATCAGGGTGTCCGGCTTACAGGGGCAACCTCA
>NZ_JBSGJZ010000092.1:0-1157 GCF_053605825.1 Saccharopolyspora sp. NPDC003752
CTAGTGTCCTGAGTCGTTGATTCGTTGTCAGGTTGTTAGGGTGTGGTATGGGTGATGGTCGTGGACCGAAGCTGGCCTTGCTGGAACTGAGCCAGGCCGAGCGAGATGCGTTGCAGGGATGGGCGCGGCGTGGCAAGACCGCCCAAGCGTTGGCGACGCGGGCGCGGATCGTGCTGGCTTGCGCGGAGGGTTTGTCCAACAGCGATGTTTCGCGACGACTTCGGGTATCGCTGCCCACTGTTGGCAAGTGGCGCAAGCGGTTCGTTGAGAGTCGGCTGGATGGCTTGAGTGACGAGCCTCGGCCGGGTGCGCCACGCAAGATTAGCGATGCCCAGGTCGAGAGGGTGATTATCAAGACTCTGGAAGAGCAGCCGGTCAACCGCGACAGTCACTGGTCGACTCGGTCGATGGCGTCGGCGACCGGGATGTCGCAGACGGCGATTTCTCGGATCTGGCGGGCTTTTGGGCTCAAGCCGCACCTGGTGGACACGTGGAAGCTGTCGACCGATCCGTTGTTCCTTGACAAAGTCCGCGACGTGGTGGGGTTGTATCTGGATCCTCCCGACAAGGCGATGGTGCTGGCGGTGGACGAGAAATCGCAGATGCAGGCGCTGGATCGCACCGCCCCGATGCTGCCGATGATGCCGGGTACGCCCGAACGTAAGACGCACGACTACGTCCGCTACGGCACCACGAGTCTGTTCGCGGCGTTGGATGTCGTCACCGGCAAGGTCATCGGTCAGCACCAGCGTCGCCACCGGCACCAGGAGTTCCTGCGTTTCCTCAAGACCATCGACGCCAACACACCTGCCGAGCTGGACTTGCACCTGGTGTGTGACAACTACGCCACGCACAAGACTCCAGCGATCAAGAATTGGCTGGCCGGCCACCCGCGGTTCCATCTGCATTTCACCCCCACCTCGGGAAGTTGGCTCAATCTCGTGGAACGCTGGTTCGCCGAGTTGACCAACCACAAACTCCGCCGCTCGTCCCACCGCAGCGTCAAAGCCCTCGAAGACGACGTCAACGCCTGGATCGCCGCGTGGAACGAGGACCCGAAACCCTTCGTGTGGACCAAAACCGCTGACGAGATCCTCGCCAGCCTCGCCCACTACTGCACCAGAATCAATAAAACCATTAACGACTCAGAACACTAG
>NZ_JBSGJZ010000094.1:0-1069 GCF_053605825.1 Saccharopolyspora sp. NPDC003752
GTGTGGTGGTGTTCCCGAGTAGCAGCGCTTTCGTGGAGGGTGCTGTGAATCTGGCGGGACCACTCGCTAAGCCTAAATACTTCCTGGTGACCGATAGTGGATAGTACCGTGAGGGAATGGTGAAAAGTACCCCGGGAGGGGAGTGAAAGAGTTCCTGAAACCGTGTGCCTGCAATCCGTCAGAGCCTTCGGGTGATGGCGTGCCTTTTGAAGAATGAGCCTGCGAGTTACTGCTGCGTGGCGAGGTTAACCCGTGTGTGGGGTAGCCGGAGCGAAAGCGAGTCTGAAGAGGGCGTGTGAGTCGCGTGGTGTAGACCCGAAGCGGAGTGATCTACCCATGGCCAGGGTGAAGCGCGGGTAAGACCGTGTGGAGGCCCGAACCCACCAGGGTTGAAAACCTGGGGGATGAGTTGTGGGTAGGGGTGAAAGGCCAATCAAACTCCGTGATAGCTGGTTCTCCCCGAAATGCATTTAGGTGCAGCGTTGCGTGGTTGCTTGGGTGGGGTAGAGCACTGGTTGGTTGATGGGCCTTCGCGGGTTACTGAGATCAGCCAAACTCCGAATACGCCTGAGTTTGAGCGTGGCAGTGAGACGGCGGGGGAGAAGCTTCGTCGTCGAGAGGGAAACAGCCCAGAGCATCGGCTAAGGCCCCTAAGTGTGCGCTTAGTGGGAAAGGATGTGGGATCGCCGAGACAACCAGGAGGTTGGCTTAGAAGCAGCCATCCTTGAAAGAGTGCGTAATAGCTCACTGGTCAAGTGGTCCTGCGCCGACAATGTAGCGGGGCTGAAGCGCACCGCCGAAGCCATGCCAGCGACACTGTTTGGTGTTGTTGGGTAGGGGAGCGTCCTGCATGCGGTGAAGCGCCGGAGTGATCCTGGTGTGGAGTGTGTGGGAGTGAGAATGCAGGCATGAGTAGCGAGTGAAGAGTGAGAATCTCTTCCGCCGGATGACCAAGGGTTCCTGGGGAAGGTTCGTCCGCCCAGGGTGAGTCGGGGCCTAAGGCGAGGCCGACAGGCGTAGTCGATGGATAACGGGTTGATATTCCCGTACCCGTGTGGACGCGTCCATA
>NZ_JBSGJZ010000095.1:0-1026 GCF_053605825.1 Saccharopolyspora sp. NPDC003752
CCGGCCAATTCCCGCCGCCAATAACCGAGCTGCTGGGACACAAGGCTTTCCGGATCATCCTCATCCCCCAGAAGATCCCGCTGCCACAACGTGTAATCCGCATACTGCACCGGCAACGACTCCCACACCGGCACACCACCACCCCGCCGAGCCGCATAAGCATCAGCGAAATCCCGCCACAACGGCTCCAACGACCACCCATCCGCAGCGATATGGTGCAACACCAGCACCAACACCCGCTCACCACCCGAAACCACCAACAACTCCGCCCGAACCGGCAACTCACCACCCAACTCGAACGAATACCGCACCACCCGGGCGATCTCCCCATCCAACCGCCCACGATCCACCGAACTAACAATCACACCCGGCCACACACCATCCAAACCCCCCGGATCCACCACCTCCTGACACGGCACACCATCGACCTCACCAAAAACAGTCCGCAAACTCTCATGCCGCAAAACCACATCCCGCAACGCCCCACCCAACGCCCCCTCATCAACCTCACCCACCAACCGCACCACCAGCGGAATGTTGTACGTCGCCGACGGCCCCTCCAACCGATGCAAAAACCACAAACGCCGCTGCGCAAAAGACAACGGCAAACGATCAGGACGACGCCCCACCCGCACCACACCACCACGCGCCCGACCCGCACCCGACACCCGCCGCGACAACAACGCCACCGACGGAGCATCGAACACATCACTCACACTCAGCTCAACACCCAACACCCCACGAACCCGCGACACCAACCGCGTCGCCAACAACGAATGACCACCCAAATCAAAAAAACCATCATCCACACCAACACGATCAACACCCAAAACCTCAGCGAACACACCACACAAAACTTCCTCAACAAAATTCCCCGGCCCCCGCGACACAACCCGCCCCGAAAACCCAGGAACCGGAAGAGCCCCACGATCCAACTTCCCATTCACCGTCACCGGCAACTCATCCAACACCACCACAACCGGAACCATGAACTCCGGCAACCTCACACGAACAAAATCCCGAACC
>NZ_JBSGJZ010000096.1:0-1020 GCF_053605825.1 Saccharopolyspora sp. NPDC003752
ATTTCCATTGAGGTGATCTCAGTAAGGATTGGACGAACAGGGTCGCTTGGTTTGGTGTGTGGCGACGGCTGGGGCATGCCTGGAGGAAGTGGGACGTGGGGTGCCTGGTAGAAGAAATCCGACCAAAGATGATCTTCACCAGGCAAGGACCCCACGTGATCGCCTATCGTGCCATCCTCGATGTTCCCCGTGAACTTGCCCTCTATGTCAGCAGGCTGCTGACCGCCGAACGCCGTGCGCGCGGCACGCGGAAGGGCCAGCGGGCGCTGACTCCGTTCTGGCAGTCTGTGCTGGGGTTGCGCTGGTTCCGGGACAGCACCGATATCGCCAGGCTGGCGCGTGATCATGAGGTCTCCCGTGCGACCGGCTACCGGTACCTCGATGAGGTCATCAAGGTTCTCTCCGAGGATGCCCCGGATCTGCATCAGGCCCTGCGCCAGGCCAAAGATGACGGCTGGACGTATGTGATTCTGGACGGGAAAATCTTCTCCTCCGACCGTGTGGGTGAGAAGACCATCAGCGTCACAGGCACCGAGATCGACCTGTGGTACTCCGGGAAAACCCGTGAGCAAGGCGGCAACATCCAAGCGGTCATGCAGCCCGACGGGTTCCCGATCTGGGTCAGCGAGGTCGTGCCCGGCTCAGTGCATGACATCCTCGCCGCCGAAGAACACGTCCTCGGTGCCCTGTACTGGGCCGCTTCCCAGCTTGACCTGCCCACCCTGGCCGATGCCGGGTTCCAAGGCGCCGGTGCCGGGATACACACCCCGATCAAACGCTCTAAAAAACACCCGGGCAGCCCGCTGGAGGTCGACAACCACACCTACAACACGCTGCTACGCAGCCTGCGTGCCCTGGGCGAACGCGGATTCGCCCTGCTCACCGGACGCTGGCGGGCCCTGCGGCACTTCACCACCAGCCCCCGCAAAATCGGCCGCATCGTCCAAGCCGCACTTGTGCTCACCCACTTCGAACACGGCCGACTCACCTAACCCCTTACTGAGATCACCTCATTGAAAT
>NZ_JBSGJZ010000097.1:0-1010 GCF_053605825.1 Saccharopolyspora sp. NPDC003752
AGCAGAACTCCGCGGGCCATCGCGCTCGAACACGGCCGCACCCGTTTGACCTACGAGGAGCTCAACACCCGCGCGAACCAACTCGCACACCACCTCATCGCGCACGGCGTCGGCCTGGAGTCGCGAGTTGCGCTGCTGCTCGGGCGATCGGTGGAGATGATCGTTGCCATCCTCGCGGTGACGAAGGCGGGTGGCGCATACGTTCCGGTCGACCCGACGTACCCGCGAGAACGAATTGGCTTCATGGTGGCGGACAGCGCCGCCGCGCTGGTGCTCACGAAGTCCGAGTTCGTCGACCTGCTACCGGAGGAAACGCCGAAACTGGTGCTTGACGAACCGGACGTGGCGGGTGCGGTCCACCGGTCCCCGGAGGCGTCGCCGGAGGTGGAGGTGCCTACTGGCGCCGCCGCATACGTGATCTACACGTCGGGATCGACGGGGCGTCCGAAGGGCGTAGTTGTCCCGCACACCGGGTTGGCCGGGCTGGCGCAGACCCAGGTGGAGCGTTTCGAGCTGACCGGCGAATCGCGGGTCTTGCAGCTGGCATCACCGAGTTTCGATGCCGCTGTGCTGGAAGTGTTGATGGCCTTCGCCGCCGGCGGAACCTTGGTCGTCCCGCCGGACTCGGGGGTGCTGACCGGCGCGGAGCTGGTCGACGTGCTCGCCGAGCAGCGGATCTCGCACGCACTGATCCTCCCGTCGGTGCTGGCGAGCATGCCGGTGGTGGAACTGCCGTCGTTCCGGACACTGCTGGTCGGCGGCGAAGCGATCGGCAGCGAGCTGGTCCGGCAGTGGGCTCCGGGTCGGCTGATGCTGAACCTGTACGGGCCCACCGAGGCCACGGTATGGGTGACCTCTGGATCGCTGGGCGTGCACTCGGACGAGCCGGTCATTGGCGGTCCCACCGTCAATACGCGGGTCTACGTGCTGGATGGCCGCATGCGGCTGGTGCCGCCGGGTGTGGTGGGGGAGTTGTACGTCGCGGGTGTGGGCTTGGCGCGGGGGTATGG